>CAZAGK010000079.1:0-15457 GCA_964484775.1 uncultured Gemmatimonas sp.
TCTCGTGGCCGACCTCTCGGTGGGCGAGGCCCAGCGCGTGGAGATCCTGAAGACGCTGTATCGCGGCGCACGGATCCTGCTGCTGGACGAACCCACCGCGGTGCTCTCGCCGCCCGAGGTCGCCGAACTCTGGAAGGTGCTGCGCCGCGTGCGCGATGGCGGCGCGACGATCATCCTGATCACGCACAAGCTGGACGAGGTCATGAACGTCACCGAGAACATCACGGTGATGCGTCAGGGTGAGACCGTCGCGCGGATGGCCACGCGCGACACGACGCCGGAAGGGATCGCCAAGGCGATGGTCGGGCGTGACGTGGACCTCGCGGTGCAGGTGGCCCATGGCGGAGCGCGCGGCACCGGGGCGCCGGCGCTCGAGGTGAAGAACCTCGTCGTGCGCGGTGCCCGTGTGGAACGCGCGGTGAACGACATCTCCTTCGCCATCCAACCGGGGGAGATCCTCGGGATCGCCGGCGTCGAAGGGAACGGACAGACGGAACTGCTCGATGCCCTCTCCGGACTCCGTCCGGCCGTCAGCGGGTCGATGACGCTCGGCGGGCGCGACATCACGACGCTGGACGTGCGGGAACGCGGCGACGCCGGGCTCTCGCACATCCCCGAGGACCGGCACCGTCGCGGTCTGATCCTCGACTACTCGATCGCCGACAACCTGATCCTCGGTCAGCAGCATCTCTTCAGCCGAGGTGCCTCGATCGATGTGGACGCCGTGATGGGCCACGCGCAGGCGAAGATCGCCGAGTACGACATCCGCCCCACCGATCCGCTCCTCGCGGCGCGGGCGCTCTCCGGCGGCAATCAGCAGAAGATCGTGATCGCCCGCGAGATGTCGCGGACGTTCATCGCCATGCTCGCGGCGCAGCCGACGCGCGGGGTGGACGTCGGCGCGATCGAGTTCATCCATGGGGAACTCCGCAAGGCGCGAGACGCGGGGAAGGCGGTGCTGCTGGTGAGCGCCGAACTGCGCGAGGTGCTGAGCTTGTCGGACCGGATCGCGGTGATGTACGGCGGGAAGATCGTCACCGTGCTCGACCGGGCCGACGCGAGCGAGGAGATCCTCGGCCCGTACATGACCGGTGCGCGTCGCGAGGTGGCCGCATGAACGCGACCATGAAGCGCACGATCGAAGAGGCCGTGCTCCCGCCGCTGATGGCGCTCGTCGTGGCGTTGATCGCGGGCGATCTGCTGATCCTCACCTACGGCCAGGCGCCGGGCGCGGTGTGGCGCCTGCTCATCGACGGTACGTGGGGGAACGCGTACGGGTTCGGGCAGGTGCTGTACAAGGCGACCACGCTCACCTGCACCGGGCTCGCGGTGGCGATGTCGCTCCGGGCGGGACTGTTCAACATCGGCGCCGAGGGACAGTTGGCGGCCGGTGGGTTCGGCGCAGCGCTCGCGGGGCTGATGCTCCCGGCGGCGACACCGGCGTTCCTCGCCGTGCCGATCTGCGTGCTGGCGGCCATGCTCTGCGGCGGGATGGTCGGCGCCGTGCCGGGCGCGCTGCGGGCGAAGTTCGGCGCGCACGAGGTGATCGTCACGATCATGCTCAACTTCATCGTGCTCGCGCTGCTCAACTATTTCGTCTCGGCCAAGCTGCATGTGCCGGAGACCTTGCACACGCCGGAGATCCACGCGGGGGAGCTGCCGCGACTCTCCAACCTGATCGCCGCCTTTCATGGCTCGGCGGCCAACTGGACGATCGTGATCGTCGTGCTCGCGGCGGCGGCCACCTGGTGGTTCCTCTTCAAGACGCGCGCGGGCTACGAACTGCGCGCCGTGGGGCTGCAGCCGGATGCGGCGGAGTACGCGGGGGTGAACGTGGGCGCCACCTGGCGCAACGCGCTCATCGTCAGCGGTGCCCTCGCCGGATTGGGCGGGATCAACTTCGTGCTCGGCTACAAGGGCTACTACGAGGATGGCTTCACAGGCGGCGCCGGCTTCCTCGGCATCGCGGTCGCGCTCGTGGGACGCAATCATCCGTTGGGCGTGGTCCTCGCGGCGCTCTTCTTCGCGACGCTCTCGCAGGGTGGACTCGCCATCAACGCGATGGTGCCCAAGCAGATCGTCGAGGCGCTGCAGGGGATCGTGATCATCGCGGTCGCGACCTCGGTCCCTGAGGTCCGTCGGATCCTGCGGAACGCCGTCTCCAAGACCGGAGGGCAGAACTGATGAGTGCCCTGCTCTTCCTTGCCCAGACGATCCGGATCGCGATCCCCTATCTCTTCGCCGCGGCCGGTGGTGCCGTGGCCGAACGCGCGGGGATCGTGAGTCTGACGCTCGAGGGTTTCATGCTCGGCGGTGCGTTCGGTGCCGTCCTCGGCTCCTACTATGCACATAGTGCCTGGGTCGGGCTGGTGGTCGGTGTCGCGTGGGGGCTGGGGCTCGCGTGGGTGCACGCAGTGGCGTCGATCCGCTTCAAGGCCGATCAGATCGTCGTCGGCGTGGCGATCAACCTGTTCACCGTCGGCATCACCCGCTTCTTCCTGCAGCTCGCGTTCGACTCGAGCTCCAACTCGCCGCGCGTCGCCGGCTTCGGCGCCGAGGGTACGTCGGGCGCAGCGGGATTCCTGACGAACCCGCTGATCTGGATGGGCGTGCTCGTGATGCCGGTGGTGTGGTGGGTGGTGCAGAAGACCACCTTCGGGCTTCGCGTGCGCGCGGTGGGCGAGCATCCGATGGCCGCAGCGAGCGTCGGCGTGCCGGTGAACCGCGTGCGCTACGCGGCGGTGCTGGCCTCGGGGGCGCTCGCGTCGCTCGGCGGGGTGTATCTGGCGCTCGACCAGCACCAGTTCACCGATTCGATGACGGCGGGGCGCGGGTTCATCGCGCTCGCGGCGGTGATCTTCGGCCGCTGGGATCCGCTCCGCGCGGGATTCGCCTGCCTGCTCTTCGCGGCGGCGGAGACGCTGCAGATCCAGCTGCAGGCGGCACAGCTGATCCCGTCGCAGTTCGTGGCGATGATCCCCTACGTGCTGACGATCATCGCCGTCGCCGGGGTCGTGGGGCGCTCGCGCTCGCCGGCGGCGCTGGGGCGCACCGAGGACTGAGGCCGAGCGACTACGGCGTGAGGTCCGCGGTGCGGACCCAGACTTCGTAGTCGCCGATCGTCCGGGCGAGGGTGTAGTGCCCGCGCGCGAATGCCGCGAGCGTCCGACTGGCGGGCATGCACTCCGGCGCCGGTTCCATGAGCTCGCAGGTGCCCGGCACGCGCACGATGACCGTGGGCGGCTTGGCGTCGAGCTCGATGCCCAGCTGACGGACATGCGGCGGGCCGTAGCCGGCGACGAGCAGCGGATAGTCGTTGAAGTAGCGGCTCGACGACGGGCGATGCGCGACGGCGAGCACCGCACCGAAGTTCCCCGACCCGTAGATGCGCGCCCCGTCCGGCGCATGTGCCTGCACCTCGCGGGCGACCTGTGCCAGCGGCGCATCACCGACGCTGCTCCCCGAATCGGCGCGGACCTTCATGGCGTCGAGGGCCCGCCACGTGGAGAGTCCCCAGAAGGCGAGAACGGCGACCATGGCGACGCGCGCGACCGGGGCGTGCGGCCAGACCGCGCTCTCGCCGCCGGTGCGTGACGACACCGGGGCACGCAGGAGCACCGCGAACGTCGCCAGCGAGGGCAAGGTCGCGACGAGATAGTGCCGGAACCCCTGGCCGCTGATCATCTGTGCCGCGAACTCGAGGCCGACGAGCAACGCCCCGGCCAGCAGCAGACCCAGCGGACGGCGTGCCCGACTGCGTAGCAGCAGGACGGCCGACGCCGCGGCGACCAGCGCGAGCGGCGTCCGGACGTAGAGCAGGAAGAGGAACCAGGCGTTCCCGAGCCGCGCCGGCAGCGGCACGGTGGTCGTGTTGAACTTCGTGTTGAAGATCCAGTACTGGTCCCACATCTCGCCGAGCGCGCCACGCGAGCGGAAGAGCAGGAGGACCGGCGCGAGCACGAGGATCGAGGTTCCGATGGCCGCCAGCACGAAGCCCACCGCACGCGTCCGCCGCCAGAGGACGAAGAGGCCGGCCGCGGCGACGATCCCCATGGCGTTGTTGAGCCGAGTTCCGACGCCGATGGCGGCCGCGAGTCCCACGAGCGCACCCGCCGCGCGCATGGGACCGCCGCCGGGCGACTCGTCGAGCGCGCAGCGGAGCAGCGCCGCATACGCGAGCAGCTGCGCCGGGAAGAGCCAGGTCTCGGAGAGATTGCCCGAGCTCCAGAACATGGCGTAGGCGAGCGCGAGCGCGGCGCCGACGATCGCCGCATCGCGCTCGCCGATGAGCAGCGACCAGACACGGAGCGTCCACGCGAGGGCGATCGCGGTGAGCGCGCCCTCCACCAGCAGCACTCCACGTGGGGAATCGCCGCCGAGCAGCAGCGCCCCGGCGTTCAGGACATACATGAGCGGTCCCTTGTGATCCCAGGCGTCGAGGTACGGCACGGCCCCGCTGGTCAGCAGTCGCCCCATGTACATGAACGACCCCGAGTCGATGCTGACCGGAACCACCACCGCCGCGAGGAGCATCAGCGCGGCCAGCGGCACGAACGGGAGCAGCCGCAGCGCGCGTGTGTTCACGACGGCGTCCGAGGGAAGCGGCGCAACGAGCGCCGCAGATCCATCAGGATCCCGAGCGTCTTGGGGATCCGGTGGAGCACGCGGATCGGCGCCGGACGCACCTCACGCACCCGGATCGGGAGCTCGTCGATCCGGCACCCCCGACGGGCGGCGATGAGCACGATCTCGGTCTGGAGTGCCTCATCGGTGGTCACCGCGAGAGCGCACAACTCCTGGGCGAGCGCGGTCTCGATGCTCTTGAGGCCGTGCGTGTCGGTGCCGTCGTAGCCGATGTACGAACGCAGCACCATGTTGAAGGCGCGGGTGATCAGCCGTCGATGCAATGGACGGGCGTCGACCGATCCCGCCGCGCGCTTGGACGCCACGACGAAACGCGAGCCGCCGGTCTTGAGCATGCGGAGCGATGCGCTCGCGAAGTCGGCGTCGAGGAAGTCCACCTCGAGGATCGACAACCAGGTGCCCGTCGCCGCGAGCATCCCGGTCCGGATGGCCTCGCCGTAACTGCCGCGCGGGATCGTGACCGCCTTGATCAACGGGTCGCGGGCCGCCATCGCGCGGACCACCTCGAGGGTGTTGTCGCGCGAGCCGTTCTCCACCAGCAGAACCTCGGTGAGTTCGGCCCGCGTCGGAGCGTCGAGCCGCGCGAGGAACTCGCGCACCGCCTCTTCGACGTGCGTCGCCTCGTTATGGAGCGGGACGATGACCGAGTAGCTCACGCGATCGCCTGGCGGGCGGCATCGATCCCGGCGACGATGGAATCCTCCATGCTCGTATAGTCCCACGATCCGTAACGACCGATGCTGCGTACGCCGTGCTCGGCGAGCCGTGCCTCGATCCGCGCGACGCGCGCGTCGCGCTCGGGCGTATGATGCACGTAGGCGCAGGGGATCACGGTCGAGACGCGACAGACGATCTGCTCGCGGCGGAGCCAGCCGAGTGTCTCGAGCGCATCCAGGACCCGGGGCTCGAGCTCACCGGCGAGATCGATGGCGTCCACGCGATCGCCGGGAACGCCGATCTCGATGTACACCGAGGAATGCCCGGGAGGGCACATCCCGTCGCTGATGTTCGAGTACGCGCCGACCCGATAGAACGGCAGCTCCGGCTGCGGGACATACACCCAGTGCGCATCCCCGAAGGACGCGCCGAGCGCGCCGCGGATCCCGAGGTTGATGTTGACGGTCGCGCTGTGCGTCAGCGGAGCCGCGGCGGCGATCAGCTCGGCGTCTCCGCTCAAGCGGCAGAGTGTCGTGAGCGGCAGGCTCGAGAGCAGCGCGTCGAAGCCGAGGGTACGACCGCGGCTCGTCCGGACTTCGCGTCGCGCGAGATCGAGGCCGCTGACCGCCTCCATCACCGACGCGCGCGTGAGTCCCTGCGCGAGTCCGTCCACCAGCGCGCCGATCCCTCCGCGACGCGGATACCAGAATCGCGAGTTGTACTCCTCGGGCGTCTGTTCGCCGGTGGGTGCGAAGCCGCGCCGCACGGCGGCATCGTCGGGCGGAGGGAAGAAGCGCCGCACCGCGCCGGCCGAGAGCCGGTCCAGCGACGTCGCCAGCGACTTCTCGTTCTGCGGGATCAGGAAGACGTCGGCCAGTCCCTGTCCGAATCCACTGACCATCCAGTCCCGGAACGATGCCGGTGCGTCCGGGTCGAGCGCGGGGCGCGCCTCGTACGTCGCGATGCACGCCTCGCGCAGCGGCGAGGGCAGATCCCCGATGTGGTACTGCACGGGGGCCGTCACGCGACGGCCGCCGAGCCAGCAGGAGGACCGGCGGGCGATACGCTGCCAGTCGTCGTCGCGCAGCCCGGCGTGCGGGATCGCCGAGGGCGTGGCGAAGCGGCTCAGGTGCAGGAGATGCCCGGTGTAGTCGAAGGTGAATCCACCGACCTGCATCGAGCGGGTGAGCCCACCGAGGTCGGCGGCGGACTCGAGGAGCTCCGGTTCGTGCCCGGACGCCTGCAGCTCACGCGCCGCGGCGAGGCCGGTGATCCCGGCCCCTGCCACCAGCACGCCGGAATGACCCGTCATGAGGCGCAACGCTGCGCGGCGTGAGCCGCGCCGTACGGCGTGTTCCGGTCAGGCACGAGAGGTCGGACGGAGGGGCGCCGCTGGGGTCGGCATCGTCGGGAGCGTGGGGTGAATATCGTCCCCGTCGCGCGGTGGCGTCAATCGGCGGCGTACCGCTCCCGGTACAGCGCAGAGGAACGGGAACACGGCGCCGGGTCGGCGGGTTCCGGTTACTACGTCCGAGGGGCATCTTTCGTGACCCCCGTTCGCTCTGATCCGCACGATCAGCGCGCTCCACCCGCCTTGCTGAGGTCGTTTGGGCAAACTCGTCGTCCTGATGGTCACGGCGTTCGTCGACATGGTCGGCAACCTCATGGTGCTGCCCCTGTTGCCGTTCGTGGCCAAGCGGTTCCTCGGACACGGCCCCCTCTGGACGGCGTTGGACGCCATGGGACTCGGCGGGGCGGGCGTGGTCGTGTCGCTCCTCGTCACGATGTTCGCCCTCGCGCAGCTCACGAGCGCGCCGATGTGGGGGCGTTTCTCCGACAAGTACGGACGGCGGCCGGCGCTGATGATCGGGCTCGGCTCGTCGGCGATCGCGTACATCCTGTTCGCCTACGCGAACTCGCTCGAGTTGCTCTTCCTGCTGCGCATCGTGCAGGGGGCGGGCGGCGGGACGGTGGGGGTGATCCAGGCGTATGTGGCGGACGCCACGAAGCCCGAGGATCGCTCCAAGGCGCTGGGGTGGCTCTCCGCGGCGACCAACGCCGGCGTGGCCCTTGGTCCGGTGCTCGGCTCCACGTCGGCGCATTTCAGCGACAAGGGACCCGGACTCGCCGCGGCCGCGCTCGCGATCGTGAACATGTTCTTCGCGTGGACGTATCTGCGCGAGTCGCACGACACCGACGCCGTGCGTGCGGCGGGGAAGGTGATCACGAAGTCGTCGGTCGCGGTGCGCCGCGTGGTCTCGCACTGGCAGGAGCCCGCGTCGCGTCTGATCTGGATCTACGCCATCACGATGGGGTCGTTCCAGGGGATGACCACGGTGCTGGCGCTCTTCCTCGCCGCGAAGTTCGGCGTCGATCAGACCACGATCGGGTGGTTCTTCACGTACGTCGGCGTGATCTCGATCTTCGCGCGCGCGCTCGTGCTGGGCCGCATGGTGGATTGGCTGGGGGAGCCGCGCCTGTCGCGGATCGGGATGGTGATGCTGGCGATCGGTCTCGGGACGATGCCGCTGACCCCCAGCATCCCGTGGCTCGCGGTGAGCGTGGCGCTGATCCCGCTCGGGACCGCCTTCACCTTCCCCTGCGTGACCGGGCTGCTCTCGCGGATCGTGCCGCAGCACGAACGTGGGCTGTACATGGGAGTGCAGCAGACCTTCGGCGGTGCCGCCCGCTCGATCGGCCCGATCTATGCCGGGTGGGCGTTCGACCACCTCGGCCACGGTGTGCCGTTCTTCACCGCGGCCGGTATCGTGCTGGCCACGATCAGTCTGGGGATCGGGATGGAGCGCCACGTGCCCGCGAAGGGCACGGGCTGATCACCCCGCGGCCGGCTCAGCCCCCGGCTCGCTGTCCAGCACCGACTTCGCGATCTCGACCATCGGCTTCGACCGGTCCTGGCTCGAGCGCTGGAGGATGCGATAGGCCTCGGGCTCCGAGCACCCGGTGCGGCGCATCAGGATCCCCTTGGCACGCTCGATCACCTTGCGGGCCTCGAGTGCGGCCTTGGCCTCGCTGGCGTCCTTCTTGGCCGACCGCAGCGCCATCGAGCGCGACACCGCCAGACGGATCGTCGAGTCGAGCATCTTCGGCGGCACCGGCTTGGGGAGGAACGCGACGGCGCCCGTGGTGACCGCTTCTTTGTCCGACAGCGTGACGTTCTCGTCGCCGCTGTAGAGGATCACCGCGATCCCGGGGAGGGTGCGGGTGATGACCTCGGCGGCCTCGATGCCGGAGCCGTCGGGCATGTGGACGTCGAGCAACACGGCGTCGGGGCGCAGCTCGCGCGCCTTCTCCGCGGCATCCACCCCCGTGGCCACGGCGACGACGACCTCGTGACCCAAGGTCTCGAGCACCTCGGTCAGCATCTCGCGGGAGTCGATCTCATCCTCGGCCAGGAGGATGCGGAGTCGCGTGGACAAGTCGTGGGTCGCGGGTACGGGCTTGATGGCGGTCATGGATCCCTCCGAACACTTCAAGACGATGGAGACCTCGGCGCTTCCGCGCCAGCGCCCGCCCCATCGTCGAGGCGGGTCGATTCTTCGGCCAACAGCGCTCGCATGCGTCCCGCGAGTCGCGCATCGGCATTGGCGAACCCTTCGATCCGGCGCGCCAGATCGCGCACCTTCTCCGGGTCCGTCGCGTTCGCGTCGAGCAGCCAGGCCGCCGACACGATCGGGTTGAGCACGTTCCGCACCTCATGCAACAACGCACGGCCGACGCGGGTCGCTGCGTCGAGTCGTGGATCTCCCGTCGTCGATCCGCTCTCCGGGCTCATGGGCGCGGGATCTCCCACTCGCCGGTGACCGGACTCGCGAGGTTCTCCGCCTCGGTGATCAACCGGACGCCACGCTGATAGGTGACGTACGCGTACGCCCACTGCACGAGCACGGTCACGCGATTCCGGAACCCCACCAGATACATGATGTGCACGAACGCCCAGAGAAGCCACGCCGGATAGCCCGCGAACTTCACGCCGGCGAACACCGCGACCGCGCGATTGCGCCCGATCGTGGCCAGATCGCCCTTGTTGAAGTACCGGAACGGTTCCGTATCGTACCCGCGGATCCGGCGAAGGATCTGCTTGCCGGCGTGACTCCCTTCCTGGTTCGCGGCGGGAGCGACCCCGGGGACCCAGGCATCCTCGCCACGCCGCACCGCCGCGAGGTCGCCGGCGACGAAGACCTCGGGATGGCCGGGGACCGAGAGGTCCGGCTCGACCAGCACCCGCCCCGCGCGGTCCAGCGGGCAGCGCAGGTCGGCCGCCAGCGGCGAGGCCTGGTTCCCGGCAGCCCAGAAGACGGCGCTGGACGCGATGAAGTCGTTCCCGATGTACACGCCGTGATCGTTGATCTTGGTCACGATCGAATCGGTGCGCACCTCGACGTCGAGATGCTCCAGGTCGCGCCGCGCGCGCTGCGAGAGCGCCTCGGGGAAGCCCGGGAGGAGTCGCGGCCCGCCTTCGATCAGGATGACGCGCGTCTTGCTGGTGTCGATGCGGCGGAAGTCGCGCTGCATGGCCTTGTGCGCGACTTCGGTGATCGTCCCCGCGAGCTCCACTCCCGTGGGGCCGCCGCCGACGATCACGAACGTCATGAGTGCGTCGCGTTCGGCGGGGTTCACCGCCCGTTCCGCATGCTCGAAGGCGATCAGGAAGCGACGCCGGATCTCGAGCGCATCCTCGAGGTTCTTGAGTCCGGGTGCGTGCTTCTCCCAGCCGTCGTTGCCGAAGTAGGCATGCCGCGATCCCGTGGCGAGCACCAGATAGTCGTACTGGATGGCGCCGACGGCGTCGCTGAGGTTGATCTCTCGGCGGGCGACATCGATGGAGATCACGCTGCCCAGCAGCACCGTGGCGTTGCGCTGCTCCCGGAGTGCCCACCGGATCGGCACGGTGATGTCGCTGGGCGCGAGCGAGGCCGTGGCCACCTGGTACAGCAGCGGCTGGAACAGGTGATGATTGGTGCGATCGATCAGCGTGACATCGACGGCCGCATCGCGGAACTCGCGGGCGGCGGCGAGTCCGGCGAAGCCACCGCCGATGATGACGACATGGGGACGAGGAGGGGTGCTCACTGCGAGTTAAGCGTCGGCGCGCTCATCGCGTTCCCCGAACGGCCGCCGCCCATGAGCAGTCCGACCACCACCACCGTCACCGCCCCGATCACGTTGTACCAGAGGAACGCGACCGTCGGGGCCCAGTGATTCACCCCGGCGACGGCACTCATCCCGAGGATCAGCCCGACGAAGGCGCCGTTGGCGCCGGCACGCGGCACCATCGCCAGGATGAACACGCCGAGGATCGAGCCGTAGAAGAACGAACCGTACCGGTTCACCACTTCGATCAACGAGCCGAGCGTGGCGGCGAATGTCGCCACGATACATGCGAACACCCCCCAGAGCCCCGTCGCCGCGCGCGAGATCTTGAGATAGTGCGTGTCGTCGGCCTCGGGGCGCACCCAGCGGCGATAGAGATCGATCACCGTGGTGCTCGAGAGCGACGCGAGCTCTCCCGACACCGCCGACATCGCCGCCGCGATCACCGCCGCGATGAACAGTCCCGCGAGTCCGATGGGAAGCTCCGACAGGACGAAGTGCGGGATGATGTAGTTCACATCCTTCGACGGCAGCCCGGTGACGCTCTCGGCCGTCTTGAGCGCCTCGGTGCGCACCGCGACCATGGCCTTCTCGCTCGCGACGAAGGCGGTGCGGTTCTCCGCCGTGGCTTCCGGTGCGGCCACGGCGCGCGCGGCTGCCTGCCGGGCCTCGAAGGCCGACCGATACCGCGCGTCGAGGGCGCTGTACGCCGCCGGGTCCTTGGCGCGCACCGCACGTTCCTGCGCCGGGTTGTAGTACATCGGCGGTGCCACGAAGATGTAGAACACGAACACCAGCACGCCCACGAGCAGGATCAGCGCCTGCAGCGGGATCTTCCAGTACGCGCTGATCAGGTGCGAGCTCCGCGCTTCGTCCACCGACTTGGCGGTGAGGTAGCGTTGCACCTGACTCTGGTCCGTGCCGAAATACGAGAGCATCAGGAAGGTGCCGCCGATGATCCCGCTCCAGAACGTGTAGGTCTCGCTCAGCTTGAAGTTGAAGTCGAACACCTTGAGGCGTCCCGCCGCGCCGGCGATGTGCAGCGCTTCGTCCGGGCTCACCGGGATCCGCAGCAGGAGCACGATGACCACCGCCACGAGCGCGCTCACGACGAGCACCATCTGCTTCACGTCGGTCCAGGCCACGGCCTGCACGCCACCGATCATGGTGTAGATGACGGTCGGCACGCCGATGAGCGCCACCGACCACCCCACCGGCCAGCCGAAGATCGCCGAGAAGACGACCGCCGGTGCGGCGATGATCGTCCCGCACGAGAGGCCGCGCGAGATCAGGAAGAGGACGCTCGTGAGCGAGCGGGTCTTGGCGTCGAAGCGACGCTCGAGGAATTCGTACGCGGTGTAGACCTTGGCCTTGTGCAGGAACGGGACGATCGTGACGCCGAGGATCACCAGCGCGATCGGGAGTCCGAAGTAGAACTGCACGAAGCGCATGCCATCGACGGCGCCCTGACCGGTGGTCCCGATCATCGTCACCGCGGAGAGCTGCGTGGCCATGACCGAGAGGCCGACCACCCACCAGGGGAGGGCTCGCCCGCCCAGGAAGTAGCCTTCGAGCTTGGTGGTGCCGCGCGAACGACGGATGCCGTCGATCGAGACGTACAGCAGCCACGCGATGACGATCGCCCAGTTAAGCCAATGCATGGCGCCTCAGCCCGAGTAGCGAGACTGGAGCAGCCAGAGCAGGATCCAGACGACGAGCTCCGCCCCGAGCACGCGGATCAGGAGCGTGCGGAAGGGCGGGTGTGTGCTCTTGGTCGTCGGGTCGCTCACGGCTGCACCTTCTTGAGCGGCGGCTCGGTGCCGACGCTCAGCATGTTCACGAAGAGCCGTGGACCGCCGTTCACCCCGCCCGGGATCTGCCGGAAGAGCGAGAGGGTGGTGTACACGAACATCCCCTTCCCCACCGGCGCCATCAGGATGGCCCCACGGTTCTCGGCCTCGCCGCTATCGTGCATCTCGAGCGGCGTCTGCCACCTGGGGTCGATCGTCGTCGGCATGTAGACCGCGCGCTCCTGCACCCAGTCGGTCCAGTCGCCGTCGGCGATCTTGTTTGGCCAGGTGAGGAGCTTGCTCTTCGGGTCGGTGA
Source organism: uncultured Gemmatimonas sp. (assembly GCA_964484775.1). Classification (GTDB taxonomy): domain Bacteria; phylum Gemmatimonadota; class Gemmatimonadetes; order Gemmatimonadales; family Gemmatimonadaceae; genus Fen-1231. Next base: position 12,520 of record CAZAGK010000079.1, read on the forward strand.
TCGTGACCTTGGCGTCCTCCTCCGTCACACGCGCCGCTGGACCGGACGGCGCGAGCGCGATCGGGTACGGCAAGACGCCAGGCGCCGCCATCTCCCCCTGCCCGTACTGCACCACTACCGTGCCACCCTTGCGTGCGAAGTCGATCACGCGCGCGCTGTTGGCGATCAGTTCCTTGTTCGCCTGATACGCACGCGGGCCGATCACCAGCGTGCTGAAGCGCGAGAGGTTGAGCACCGCGAGTTCCGACGGCTTCACGACCGCCACGGGGATCTCGAACATCTGGAGGAAGGGCGCGACGGCGTCACCGACACCCTGCACGTACGCGACGCTGAGCGTCGCGGGAACGGTCATCTCGACGGCCTGCACCCACATGGCCGGGGCGCGGTACAACCGCACCGGACGGATGTGCGGGTACTCGACGCTCGTGAGGCCGAGGTCGTTGCGACCGGTCTCCGACTCGGCGACCACTCCCAGTTCCTGGCGTCCCGCCTTCATGGAGCCGCGGAGGCGCAGGAAGAGCTGGCGACGTTCATTCGGCGCGAGGGTCACAGAGGCCGGGAGCGAATCGAGACGCAACCCCGCCGGGACCACCGTGCGGAAGGTGAAGCTCTTGGGCGTGTCCGAGTACGACTGCAGCGTGAGCGTCAGGGTCTGCTCGGTCGGCTTGCCGCTGACCACGTACTGCAGGTTCCGATCGAAGGAGAGGGTGATCGGCGGCACACCGCCCACCGGACGCTCCTGCTGCCCCAACACGGCATCGGCGAACTTGTAGATGATGGTGCCGGCATTGTAGTTCACGGTCGCGCCGGCGATCTGCAGCGTCACGGCGACGTTCGACTCGCGGCGGACATCCTCGGCGAGTGCGACCCCCGGGACCAGATCGGTCGACGGCCCCGTCGAGACGCGAGCGACACCATCGGCGGGCGAGGTGCGAGCCGCGAACATGTCGTCGAGCTTGCCGCCGAGCCACCAGGGGCGCGTATCGACGAGTCCGATCACACTGCCCGTGAGCTTCACCGCGCTGTCGGGAAGGATCTCCCGTTCCTCGATCGGCCCTGGGCGGCGACCGGAGAGGCGGACCTCCTTGAGCGTGACCTTGCTGCTGCCGCGGTTGTACACCGTGAGGGACACGGGCATCGAGTCACCGAACGCCAGCAGTTCCTTCGGCGCCACCGTCTCGACCGCGACCCCCGCCGCTTGCACCGTGGCCTCGCTGAGGCGACGCGCGAGGATCGTGAGCGAGGCGTCGAAGTCCAGTTGCGCCGGTGAGCAGGCGAGTGCCGGCGGCTGTCCCGCCTGCAGCACGGTGCTGCGTCGCGGGAAGCCGCAGCGCGGCGAGCCTTCGCGCGCGCCTTGCACGGCTTCCGTCGCTCGCGCGAGGGTGTTCACCAAGCCGCCGGGATTCCGGAGGTCGACCGATCGACGTGCCGAGTCGAGCATCGGCAGGACCGAACGCATCACCGCGCGCGCCATCGACGACGGATCGTCGGTGATGCGCGTGCCGAGACGGGCGAAGGTCGTGTCCACGCCGTCGAAGATCGAACTCTCCTTCTCGGCGGGCGTATCGGCGTTCACGCGGGTCGCTTCGCGCCGCAGTCCTGCCATCACCACGCCCTTCGGCTGCTGCACGCCGCCGAAGCCCTGTGAACGGTGTTGCGCCCGGCTCTCGGCGGCGATCTCGGCGTAGCTCCGCCCGAGCACCGCGTCGTACGCCCCGACATTGATCTGCATCGTCGGCGACAGCCGGTTGAACCCGGTGGTGCGATAGAACTTCGCGGGCTCCCAGGGCTGTCCATACTTCGCGGCCGGGAAGCGCACGGTGTCGCCCGCAGCGTCGAATCCCTCGCGCGCGAGGATCCCCGCCACGGTGTGATGCCCGTGTCCGTCGTTCGCGGTCCCGCTCCACACCGAGACCACGACCTGCGGGCGGAAGGCGCGGATCACCGTCACCACATCGCCGAGCAGGGAATCGTGCGGCCAGTGCTTGAAGGTCTCGGTCGCGTTCTTGGAGAAGCCGAAGTCGAAGGCGCGGGTGAAGTACTGATGTCCGCCGTCGACGCGACGCGCGGCGAGGAGCTCTTCGGTGCGGATGGCACCAAGGGCCTCGCCGAGCTCATTGCCGATCAGGTTCTGTCCGCCGTCGCCGCGCGTGAGCGACAGATAGGCCGTCTCGACGCCCCTGCCGCGCGTGAGCCAGGCGATGACGCGGGTATCCTCGTCGTCGGGATGCGCGGCGATCATCAGCACGCGCCCGGTCACTGACAGGGAGCGCATGAGTTGGTCCACGGCCGCCGCGCCGCGCTCCTGCGCGCGGGCGACCGTCGATACTCCACCGAGCACGCACAATGCCGCGACGACGCGGCGGACGTATCGCTTCATGGTCCTCCCCCTTCCACTGACGGTCAGAGAGCGCGCATCGCTCCGGTCGTGCGCCGCGCCCCACCCGGACGATTGGTCGGACCCGTGGCGTCGGCCACGATCCGCGCCTGCTCCTCCGCGTGCGCCTGCGGATAGCCCTCGGCGGGGCTGGCCCGCTCGGGGCGCCCGCAATAGCGGATCACCACGGCGTTGCCGGCGGAACCCCGGAGTCGCGGGGCGACGTAGCTCCACGCCCCCATGTTCTTCGGCTCTTCCTGGGCCCAGACCAGTTCCGCTGCCTGCGGATAGCGATCGAGCAGCGCCGAGATAGCGGTATGCGGCCAGGGATACAGCTCCTCCACACGGACCACCGCGATGTCGTCGGCCACCGGCTTGGCGACGAGGTCGTAGTACACCTTGCCGGTGCAGAAGACGACGCGCTTGACCCCGGCGGCGATCGTCGCGCCACGCGGATCATCGATCACGGGGAGGAATCCGCCCGTGGCGAGATCCTCCACGCGGCTCGCCGCCTGCGCGAGGCGCAGCAGCGACTTGGGCTGCATCAGGACCAGCGGACGG
>CAZAGK010000080.1:0-14700 GCA_964484775.1 uncultured Gemmatimonas sp.
GCTGACCGCCGAACTGCGCCTTGCCCGCCAGCGGCTGCTGCGTGACCAGCGAGTACGGTCCGATGCTGCGGGCGTGGATCTTGTCGTCCACGAGATGGCTGAGCTTGAGCATGTACACGTTGCCGACCGTGACCGGCGACGAGAACTTCTCCCCGCTGCGCCCATCGCGCAGCGCGATCTTGCCGCCCGGCATCAGCCCGGCGCGCGTGATCAGCTCCTTGCTCGCCGCGTCCACGTCGGCTTCGCTCTTCTTGCCGAGCGTCGCCGCGAGGGCCGGGAGACCCATCGACTCGAGGATCTCCGGAGCCGACATCGCGTCGCGCTTCTCGAGCTCCTTGAGCGCCTTCTTGTACTCGGCCTTCTTCGCCGCGGACACGTCCTCGGAGGCGATCTCCGCCTCGTGGAACGCGATCGCGTGCTTCAGGTCGGTGTGCTCGCGCTCGGCCAGCTCCTTCGCCGCCGCCGCGATGTAGTCCCGGACGCGATGGAACACGTCCTTCGTCTCCGCCGACATCCCGCGACCGTTCAGGTCGTTGACGTCCGCGTCGTGCAACAGCTCCACCTTCTCCTCGCCGATCGCCGGACGCAGGTCGGACAGGAAGGTCTTGATCTCCTTGTCCGAGATGTCCAGCGACGCGTGACGCAGGTCCAGCGCCTCGTGCGACCAGCGGAGCGAGGCCAGGCGGATCAGCAGCCCGACTTCCTTCTCCGTGGCGCCCTGGAACACCGGCGTCTTGGCGTAGAAGCCCAGGATGCGGGCCGCCCAGCCAAGGTGCGTCTCGAGGATCTGTCCCACGTTCATGCGCGACGGCACGCCGAGCGGGTTCAGCACGATGTCCACCGGACGTCCGTCCGGCAGGAACGGCATGTCCTCTTCCGGCACGATGCGCGCCACGATGCCCTTGTTGCCGTGACGGCCGGCCATCTTGTCGCCCACCGAGATCTTGCGCTTCTCGGCCAGGTACACCTTCACGAGCTGGATCACGCCCGGCGGCAGTTCGTCGGGCTGGAGGATGCGGTCGATGCGCTCTTCCGCCTTCTCCTCGATCTTGCCCTTCACCTGATTGGCCGCCTCGATGATCTCGCGCATCTCATCGTTGATCTTCTTGGCTTCGACGCGGAAGGTCTTGAGATCGAGCGTCGCCAACCGGAGCCCGTCCAGGACCTCGGCGGTGAGCTTCGTCCCCGGCGCGAGCGCCTCCTCGACCGTCCCCGACTTCAGCGCGAGCGCGACGGTCTGACCGACGAGCAGCTCCTTCAGCTCGGCGTCGCGCACGTCGTTCACGCGGACCTTCTCCTCGCCTTCCAGACGACGCACATCCCCGATGCGCTCGCCACGGTCCTTCTCGACCACGCCGTCCTCGATGCGCGAGAAGATCTTGACGTCGATCACGACGCCTTCCATCCCCGGCGGCACCTTCAGCGACGAATCCTTCACGTCCTTCGCCTTCTCACCGAAGATCGCGGTGAGCAGCTTCTCTTCCGGCGAGAGCTCCGTCTCCCCCTTCGGCGTGATCTTGCCGACGAGGATGTCGCCCGGACGCACATGCGCGCCGATGCGCACGATGCCGCGCTCGTCGAGGTCCATGAGCGAGTCTTCCGAGACGTTCGGGATCTCTCGCGTGATCTCTTCCTGACCGCGCTTGGTGTCGCGGACGTGCAGCTCGAGCTCCTGGATGTGGATCGACGAATAGACGTCGTCCTTCACCAGACGCTCGGAGAGGACGATGGCGTCCTCGAAGTTGTGTCCGTACCAGGGCATGAAGGCCACGAGCACGTTGTTGCCCAGCGCGAGCTGGCCGTGCTGCGTCGCCGCACCGTCGGCCATGACCTCGCCGGCCTTCACCTTCTGCCCGAGCTTCACGATCGGACGCTGGTTGATGGCGGTGTCCTGGTTGGTGCGCCAGTACTTCTTCACCCGGTAGCGGTCCTGCGCGTTGAGGCGGGCGAGCGGCGCTTCGCCGTCCCCCTTCGCCGTCGCGCCGGCATCGACGATGATCTCGTCGGCCGTCACGCGCGTCACGACACCGGCACGCTTCGCGATGATCGTCGCGCCCGAGTCGCGGGCCACGGTCTCTTCGAGCCCCGTGCCGACGAGCGGGGTCTGCGGGTTGAGCAGCGGCACCGACTGACGCTGCATGTTCGAGCCCATGAGGGCGCGGTTGGCGTCGTCATGCTCGAGGAACGGGATCAGCGCGGCGGCGATCGACACCACCTGCTCCGGCGCCACGTCCATGTAGTCGAGACGGTTGGGCTGGATCAGCGGCACGTCGCCCTGCTGACGGCTGAGCACGAACTCGTCGACGAACGACCCGTCATCGTTCAGGCGCGCGTTGGCCTGGGCGATGATGGCGTCCTCTTCCTTGTTCGCGTCGAGCCACGCGAGCTCGTTCGTCACCTTGCCGTTCTTCACGACCCGGTACGGCGTCTCGATGAAGCCGAGGTCGTTCACGCGCGCGAAGCACGCGAGCGACGTGATCAGGCCGATGTTCGGCCCTTCCGGCGTCTCGATGGGGCACATGCGGCCGTACTGCGAGTAGTGCACGTCGCGCACTTCGAAGCCGGCGCGCTCGCGGGTCAGGCCGCCCGGTCCGAGCGCCGACAGACGACGCTTGTGCGTCAGCTCGGCGAGCGGATTGGTCTGGTCCATGAACTGCGAGAGCTGCGACGACCCGAAGAACGCCTGGATCACCGCCGACACCGTACGCGCGTTGACGAGGTCGTCGAGCGCGATCTTGTCGGTGTCCTGATTGATGCTCATGCGCTCCTTGACCAGACGTGCCATGCGCGAGAGGCCGACGGAGAACTGGTTGGCGATGAGCTCGCCCACCGAGCGGATGCGGCGGTTGCCCAGGTGATCGATGTCATCCACATGGCCGCGCCCTTCGTGGAGTTCCACGAGGTAGCGGATGATGGCGATGAAGTCGTCCTTGGTGAGGACCGTCTGGCTCGCCGGCGTGTTCAGGCGCAGGCGCTGGTTGATCTTGTAGCGGCCCACGCGGCCGAGGTCGTAGCGCTTGGGGCTGAAGAACAGGCGGTCGAGCGCCTGCTTGGCCGTCTCCTTGTTGGGCGCATCGCCCGGACGGAGCAGCGAGTAGATCTGCTTCAGCGCCATGTCCTCGTCGTGCGTCGGATCCTTGGCGAGGGTGTTCTTGATGAGCGTGCTCTCGGCACGGCCGCTCGGCACGAAGCACTGGACCTGGAGCAGCCCGTGCTTGCGGAGGCGCTTGACCAGCATCTCCTTGAGCTGCTGACCGGCTTCGGCGATCACCTCGCCCGTCTCCGGGTCGATGGCGTCGACGGCGAGCACGCGCGGCGTCGGGCGCTCCTCGCGCTCGATCGCGTCGAGCTCGTCGCGGAGGTCCACGTTGCCGTAGCTGGCGAACACCTTGACCTTGTCGATCTTCTGGCGGCGGAGGCGGTTGAACACCTCTTCCGTCAGCTCATCGCCTTCCTTGACCAGGAGCGAGTTCTCGTTGCGCTCGCGCTCGGCGCGGGCCTTCTTGGTCTTGGCCTTCGGCGCATCCTCGGCCGTGGCCTCGCCCGGCAGTTCGATGTCCTCGGCGATGATCGCGCCGACGACCTCACGGTTCTCCGCGCGCCCTTCGCGCTTCTTCGTCAGGTCCAGTTCGCGGACGGCGAAGAAGAGGCGGAGGATGTCGGAGTTGTTGCCGAAGCCGAAGGCGCGCAGGAGCGCGGTGGCCGGGAACTTCTTCTTCTTGTCGATGTGGACGTAGATCACGTCGTGGATATCGACGGTGAACTCGACCCACGAGCCGCGGAAGGGGATGATCCGCGACGAGATCAGGCGCTGACCGTTCGGGTGCGTGCTCTCCTCGAACACGACGCCCGGCGAGCGGTGCAGCTGGCTCACGATGACGCGTTCGGCCCCGTTGATCACGAAGGTGCCGAGGCTCGTGAGGAGCGGCAGCTCGCCCAGGTAGACTTCCTTCTCGATCTGGTTCTTGATGCGCTTCTTGCCGTCGGCGGCGGCCTCCTCGAACACCGTCAGGGCCAGCGTGGCCTTGAGGGGGGCGGAGAAGGTCATGTCGCGCTCGATGCACTCCTCGACGGAGTACTTCGGCTCGCCCAGCGTGTAGCGCTTGAAGTCCAGCGAGAAGTTCTCGTGGACGTCGGTGATCGGGAACAGGTCCTTGAAGACCCGTTCGAGGCCGACGTCCTCGCGGTCGTGCGAGGCCGCGTCCAGCTGCAGCAGCGTCTCGAACGCGCGCGTCTGGATGTCGAGGAGATGGGGCATGTCCATGCCCGACTCCAGCTTCCCGAACGAAATTTGCTTGATCATATCAACCCTGGCTCGGCCGATGGACGGCGAAAGCCGCCCGCCCCCGGCGCGCGAGGATTTCGCGCGGCGGAGCGGGACGGACGGAACTTCAGTTGTGCGTCGGTGCGAATGCGATCATTGACGACGAGACCAAGTGAGGGGGAGGATGTCGTGGCTGGCTCGTGTGAGCCAGCCACGAGAACCCACCGCCTTACTTGACCTCGGCCGTCGCGCCCTGCTCCTCGAGCTTGGCCTTGATGGCGGCCGCTTCGTCCTTCGAAGCACCGGCCTTCACGACCTGCGGAGCGCCGTCGACCATGTCCTTGGCTTCCTTCAGGCCAAGACCCGTGATCTCGCGGACGACCTTGATGACCTGGATCTTCTTCGCGCCCGCGTCCTTGAGCGTGACCGAGAACTCGGTCTGCTCTTCGGCCGCCGCGGCGCCAGCACCCGCGCCGCCCGCCGGGGCCGCAGCGGCCGCGACGACGGTGACGTTGAACTTCGTCTTGAAAGCATCGATCAGCTCGGCGAGCTCGATGACCGACATGTTGCCGATCGCCTCGAGGATCTCGTCCTTGCTCATGGTAGCGTTAGCCATTGTCAGATATCTCCGTGAATAATCCCCCAGGACAGCCTGGGGCGTTGTTGGTCAGGCAGACGCCTGGGGATTGGAACCGGCCTCGAGCTGCGCGACACGCGCCTCGAGAGTGAGCGCGAACATCGACAGCACACTGTTGAAGCAGCCGAGCAGCTGGCCGAGCGCTTCGTCCCGGGTCGGGAGCGACGCGAGCTTCTTGACGAGCGCCGCGTCGACCGCGGCTCCCTCGTAGATGCCCCCCTTCACTTCCGGACGCGAATCGTTGACCTTCGCGAAATCGGTCAGGATCTTGGCCGCCACCACCGCATCCTTCGCGACGACGACGCCCGTGGGGCCCTTGAGCCGCACGCCGACGCGACCGCTCTCGTTCACGGCCTTCAGCGCCAGCGTGTTCTTGATGACCACGTACTCCACCCCCGCCTTGCGGAACTGGCGACGGAGTTCGGTCATCCGCTTCACGTTCAAGCCCGTGAAGTCGGTGTAGTACAGGGCGCTCGCGCCCGCCATCTTGTCCTTCAGCTCGGCGACGAGCTGTTCCTTGTCGGATCGCTTCATCGTCGGTTACCGGTACGGGGTGGTGTCGATACGGACGCCGGGGCCCATCGTGCTCGACACGGCCACCGTCTTCACGTACACGCCCTTCGCAGCGCTCGGCTTCGAACGCACGATGGTGTCCATCAGCGCGGTGAAGTTCGTCTCCAGCGACTCGAGCGGGAACGACACCTTGCCGATCGCGGCATGGACGTTGCCTCCCTTGTCGACGCGGAACTCGATCTTGCCCGCCTTCGTCTCCTTCACGGCCTGGCCGACGTTGAACGTCACCGTCCCCGCCTTCGGGTTCGGCATCAGTCCGCGCGGACCGAGCACGCGACCGAGGGCACCGATCTGCCCCATCTGGTCCGGCGTCGCGATCAGCACGTCGAAATCCATCCAGCCTTCCTTGATCTTCGCGATGTAGTCGGTGCCGACGAAATCGGCGCCCGCAGCCTCCGCTTCCTTCGCCTTGTCGCCGACGGCGATCACCAGCACGCGCACGGTCTTGCCCGTGCCGGCCGGCAGCACCACCGTGCCACGCACGATCTGATCGGCGTGACGCGGGTCGACGCCCAGGCGGATCGCCACGTCGACGGTCTCGTCGAACTTGGCGAACGCGGCGCTCTTGATCGCCTCGAGGGCGGCCTTCGGGGCCACCGCGGCGTTGACGTCACGCCCCTCGGCGACCTTGCGGTACTTCTTCCCGTGGGTGCGCATCAGTCCTTGACCTCCACGCCCATCGAACGCGCCGCGCCAGCGATCATGCGCATGGCGGAGTCGATCGATTCGGTATTGAGGTCGGGCATCTTCAGCTCCGCGATCTGCTTGACCTGGGCCTTCGTGATGGTCCCCACCTTGTTGCGATTCGGCTGTCCCGAGCCCTTCTCGATCCCCACGGCCTTCTTGACGAGCACCGCAGCAGGCGGCGTCTTCAGGATGAACGTGAAGCTCTTGTCGGCGAAAATCGTGATCTCGACCGGGAGAATCGTATCCTGGCCCTGCGTCCGAGCGTTGAACTCTTTGCAGAACGCCATGATGTTGATTCCCTGCGGTCCGAGCGCGGTGCCGACCGGAGGGGCCGGGTTCGCCTTGCCTGCAGGGATCTGCAGCTTGACGAATCCTACGGCCTTCTTTGCCATGGAACTCCTCTAGACACGTAGAGCGGAGCATGCGCTGAGGACCTTGCCTCGCGAATGTCCGCTGACTCCCACGGTGTGATTAGCGTCGTTGTGGTATCCGACGGTGCGCTACTCGCTGGGTCTCAGCTGCCCCGCGCAAGGGCACGAACACTTTCAGTTATAGCTCGCTCCGAACGCGCCAGCCCGAAGGGCTAGTGCGCCCGCAGCTGCAGGTAATCCAGTTCCACCGACGTGGGACGGCCGAAGAGCGACACGCTCACCCGCACCTTCCCCTTGTCCGGCATCACGTCCTCGACCGTTCCGTTGAAATCGGTGAACGGTCCTTCGGTGATGGCCACGGCCTGCCCGACGAGGAAGGGGATCTCCTCCTTGGGGGCCACTTCCTCCGCTTCTTCGGCACGGCCGAGGAGGCGGTTCACTTCGTCCTGGCGCAGCGGCTGGGGATCGCGTTCCTTGCCGACGAACTTGATCACGCCCTGGATGCCGCCGACGGTGTGCAGGGTCTCTTCGCCGACGACCATCTCGACGAGGACGTAGCCCGGGAACACCTTGCGCTCGACCGTCACCTTCTTGCCGTTCTTGATCTCCACCGCCTGCTCCGTCGGCACGAGGGCCTGACGGATGAGGCGCTGCTCGGCAGGCGCGGGATCGGCGTCGATCTTGCGCTGCAGCAGGTTCCGGACCTTGTTCTCATGTCCGGAGGTCGTCTGGACGGCGTAGAAGTGATGCGTCACTTCAACCACCGAAGAGCGCCGGGATCCAGCGCACGAGGAGGTTCTGGAACAGCAGGTCCATGATGGCGATGACGCCACCGATGAGCAGCGAGAGGATGACCACGCCGATCGCCAGCTGCCGCACCTGCGGCACATCCGGCCACGTGACGCGCTTCATCTCCACCAGCACCTCGTTGTAGAACCCAACGAGCTTCTGGGGGACGCTCGCCTTCGGGACCTCGGCGACGGCCACTACTTGGTCTCCTTGTGCACCTGGTGCTTGTCGCACCGGGGGCAGTACTTCTTCCACTCCACGCGCTCCGGATGGACGCGCTTGTTCTTCGTCGTGAAGTAGTTGCGATTCTTGCACTCGCCGCAGGCGAGGATGATCTTTTCGCGGGGCATGACCTTGGACCTCTCCTAAAGTTCGACCTACACCAGCAACTGCTCAGAGCACGCAATCGGGATCGAACCGATGACCTCATCCTTACCAAGGATGTGCTCTACCGACTGAGCTATGCGTGCGGTTATCGATCTGCTCCAACGGACCGCACCAACACCAGCATTCCGACCTACCGACAACTCCAAGAGCGGGAGACGGGGCTCGAACCCGCGACATCAAGCTTGGAAGGCTTGCGCTCTACCAGCTGAGCTACTCCCGCGCGTTTCTGCAGTTCCAGACTCCCACCTGCTGCTCAAACAACAACTCGTCCTGCGCCGGCTTCATCACTCCGCCACGTCGCGTCCTGCGTCGTGCTCAGCCGGTCCTGCGAATCCCGCTCCATAATGGTGGGGGAAGGATTCGAACCTTCGAAGGCTTGCGCCGGCAGATTTACAGTCTGCTCCCGTTGGCCACTTGGGTACCCCACCCTCACAACACCGCGACTTCCGATCGCCAAAGGGCGCTCCGACCGCAACGACTTCCACAACAACTGCCACAACGAAAAACGGGCTTTTGCGGCCAGAGCCAAGTAAGATAAGGCGAATCAAGGGGTTGGTCAATGCCGGGGGTCCGACGACTTTGCACCCCCCGCCCCCTCAAAACCGGGGGCCCCAGTTCCACCGTTCCGGTTACTCACACCCCGCGCCCCGACCGCTCCATATTGTGATCCAGGGACCGGAACGCCCGGCTCCCGCATCGCCCGCAAGACTTGCGATATATCGCCAGTATGGCGCCCCACAACCTGCCCACCACATCAGCCGCCGCGGAGAGATCCCCGTGCTGAGATGGTGCGCCCATTGCCAGCGCTTCCAGGGCGAGACCGCCCCTTGGGACCGCTTCGAGCACACCCACGGGATCTGCCCCCGCTGCGTCGCCGCCTTCATCGACTCGAACTTCGCCGCCAGCGAGCAGTCGCGCGAACTCGAGGCGCTGCACCGCGAACTCCGCGCCGCGGGCGCCCGCGGTGACGTGGCCTCCGCCACCGCGCTGGTGGACCGCGCCCGGTCGGCGGGGTTCCAACCGGTGGACATCCTCCTGGGGGTCGTCTCCCCTCTCCTCTACCAGATCGGCGAGGACTGGGCGCGCGGCACGACCACCCCGGAGGCGGAGCAGCGGTTCACGACCTTCTGCGAATCGCTCTACGGGGTGGTGCTGAGTCGCGAGCGCGCCGCACGCGGACTGCCGAAGCACGAACCGGACGCGATCCTCATGTGCGCGCGCGGCAACGTCCACACCCTCGGCGTGCGCATGCTCGCCCTCTGGCTCCTCACGGAGGGAGCGCATATCGAGCTCCTCTCGTCGGAGACCCCGACCGATGCGGTCATCGCGCGCATCGAGCGCGAGCAGCCGAGGGCCCTGATGATCTCGATGGCGCTCGCCGACCAGCGCGAGGGGGTCGTCCAACTCGCGGCGCACGTCGAGCAACTCCCCGACGCGCTGCGGCCGCGAGTCTTCGTGGGCGGCTTCGCGGTGAAGACGGGCGAGGTGGCGGCGATCCCGGGGGCCGAGTTCCTGACCGATCTCGAGGTGCTGCGCGGGATCCTGCGGGAGTGGGGGATCGGGCCCGCGTAACGAAGCGAAGAGAGCCGACGGCCGGGATCGAACCGGCGACCGCCCGATTACAAATCGGGTGCTCTACCAACTGAGCTACATCGGCGTCAGCGGCGCGTGCCCCCAGGGCGCGCGCCGCGTTGCTACAGCTACCGCACCACCTTCCACCGCGTCCCCGTCGCCGAGTCCTCGATGGCGATCCCCTTCTCCTCGAGCGCCTTGCGAATGCCGTCCGCCGCCGCGAAGTCGCGACGACCACGCGCATCCGCACGCGCCTGCAGCTGCGACTCCACCCAGCTCGCCAACTCCGCGTCGTCCAACCCGCGCTCGGGGATGATGTCCAGCACCGCATTCACCTGACGGAACGCCTCGCGCGCACGCCCGAGCGCGCTCTCGTCCGTCCCGCGCTGATCGAACTCGCGGTTGGCCGCGCTGATGAACTCGAACAGCGACGCCATCGCGCGCGGGGCGTTGAGATCATCGTACAGCGCGTTCGTCGCCTCGATGATCAGCGCCTCCGCCGCCTCCGCCAACGCCGGCGTGCCGCCGCGCTCGCGCTCCAGCCGATCCGCGAAGTCGCCCACACGACGCACCGCTTCCTGACTCGCCTCCAACGCTTCGTTGGAGAGATTCAGCTGCTTGCGATAGTGCGTCGAGAACACGAAGTGCCGCAGGGCCGCCGGGCTCACCTTGTTGGTGCGCAGGTCGGCCACGGTCGCCACATTGCCGACGCGCTTGGCCATCTTGGTGCCGTCCGTCAGGAGGAACTCCCCATGGCACCAGCACCGGGCGAAGGTCTTCCCCGTGGCGGCTTCGCTCTGGGCGATCTCGTCCTCATGGTGCGGGAACATCAGATCGATGCCGCCGGCATGCAGGTCGATGGTCTCTCCCAGGATGGCCATGGCCATCGCCGAACACTCGAGGTGCCAGCCGGGCCGCCCACGCCCCCAGGGGGAATCCCATGCCGCCTCGCACGCCTCGTCCTCGGCCTTGGCCGACTTCCAGAGCGCGAAGTCCTGCGCGTTCTCCTTGGCGTACTCGTCCTGCTGCACGCGCGCCCCGGACTTGATCTCGCGCGTGTCGAGGCGCGAGAGCTTGCCGTAGGTGGGGAACTTGTCGATCGCGAAGTACACCGAGTCGTCGTCCGCCTTGTAGGCGACCCCCTTCTCCTCGAGCCGCTGCACGAGGGTGATCATCTCCGCGATGTAGTCCGTGGCGCGCGGATAGTGTTCGGCGCGCTGGATGCGGAGGAACTCGCGGTCGGCGTGGAAGATCTCGACCACCGGGTCGGTGACCTGGCGGATGGTCTTCCCCTGCTCCGTGGCGCGCTTGATGATCTTGTCGTCCACGTCGGTCAGGTTCATGACCTGTTCGACGTTCCACCCGCGCAGCCGGATCACCCGCCGCAGCAGATCCTCGAAGAGGAAGGTGCGGAAGTTCCCGAGGTGCGCCGGATTGTAGACGGTCGGACCGCACGTGTAGAGACGCACGGTATGCCCGTCCGCGGGTGCGAACGGCTCATCCTGGCGCGTGAGCGAGTTGTAGAGGCGGAATTCGGGCACAGCTGAAAGCTAGCGGGGCTGAGTATCCCCGTACACCCGTTCGATCAGGATCTTCCGCACGAGCACCATCATCACCGCGAGCGCGGGGACGGCCACGAGGAGCCCCACCGGGCCCATCAGCTTGCCGACGATCAGCACCGCCATGATCGAGAACACCGGCGGCAGATGCACCCCGCGCTTCATGATCAGCGGAGCCACCAGATTGGCCTCCACCAGGTGCACCACCACCCCGATCGCTGTGACGATCAGCGCCGCCTGGACCCCGCTCGGCCCCCCGAGAACGAACAGCGCGGGGACGATGGTCGAGACCAGCGTCCCGAAGAACGGCACCATGGCCGCCACCCCGGCGAAGATCCCGAAGGTGAGCCAGTAGGGCACGTCCACGATCCAGAAGAGGATCGCCGTCATCCCGCCGAGGGTGGTCATGACGAGGATCTGCGACATCACCCACGACTTGAGCGTCTGGCTGAGCGCGCCGAGCACATCGCGCGTGGCCGAACGGTAGGCGGGCGGGGTCACGGCGACCGCCATCCCCTCGTACTCCTCGGGATGCAGCGCGAGGAAGATCCCCATGACCATCACCGAGACGATGTTGATCATCCCGTGCACGAGGTCGAACACCTTGGGGAGCAGCCCGCTCAGGAACGACTCGGCCTCGCTCAGCGCGCTCTGGATGAGCTCGGTCTGGTGTTCGGGCCCGATGTACGGGTCGAGGAAGGGATAGCGCGTCACGAGCGCCGCGAGCTGCACCTTCCAGTTCGCGGCGATCTCGGGGAGTCGGGAGATGAGGAGTCGGGTCTGCTCGACGACCGGCGGCACGAGCAGCGCCCAGAGCGCCCAGATGAGCACGCCGCTCACGACCACCGCGCCGGCGAAGGCGAGGCGCTCGGGGATCCGGAGCCGCTGATGCAGCAGGTCGCGGACCGCGTCGAGATAGACCGCGAGCAGGACCGCGAGGAAGAACAGCAGGAGGATCGACGCGACGTTCCGCGCCAGGACCAGGAGGATGGCGAGGATGATGACCCCCGCCAGTCCCGGGGCGAGCTGCACCAGCCGCGATTCGGCCGGTGCGCTGCTGGTGCGCTGCGCCACCGCTACTTCTTGTCCTGGATCTCGGCCTGCGCGATCTCCTCACCGGCTCCGATGCGGCGCGGCGCCGACGAGGCCCCGCTCGGCAGGAGCCCCATCTTCTGCTTGAGCGCGAGCAGCTTGTCCTCGGCGCTGGCACTGCCGGCGGCGCGTTCGAGCTGTTTGAAGTCGCTGGCCAGGCGGTCGCCCGAGAACTCCTCGTTGATCTCGGTGCTCGCTTTGATCATGCGCTCGTTGTTGTCGATCTTCTCTTCCATGCGGGCGAACGCTTCGAAGGCGCTCTTCTCGCTCATCCCCGACATGGTCTCGGCGATGCGCTGCTGCGCCTGCGCGCGACGCTGGCGGGCGAGGAGGAGGTTCTTCTTGCGCTTGGCCTCTTCGATCTTGTCGTTGAGGTCGCGCAGGGAGTTCTTGAGCTTCTCGGTCTCCATCTGCTGGGCGGCCCAGGTCTGATGGAGCTGCTCGCCGTGCGACTGGTGTTCGCCCTGACGGACGAGCGCCTGCCGGGCCAGGTCCTCGCGGTTCTCCTTGAGGGCCAGCATGGCCTTGTTCTCCCAGTCGGCGGCCGCCTTGAACTCGGTCTCCGCCTGGTCCTTCAGCTTCTTCTCGTCGGCGATGGCGGCCGCGACCTGCTGCTTGGCCTTGGCCAGCTGGTTGCGCATGTCCACGAGGATCTGGTCCAGCATCTTCTCCGGATCCTCGGCCTTCGAGATCAGGTCATTGATGTTGGACTTGAAGAGCGTCGCGATGCGATCGAAGATGCCCATGTTCAGAGCGCCTCTCGGTACGACGCCAGTTCGCGGATATGCGAGGCGAGCGCCAGGGTGATGCTTTCGTAAGCGGCGAGGAACTCCTCGAAGTCGAGATGGCTCAGCTCGAGGGCTTCCGTGAGGACGACGGTGTTCTGCTGGATGCCGTAGGAGCCGTGGAGCAGGTCCGTGGCGTTCAGTTCGAGCAGGCGACGGGCGAGGGCGTTGAGATGCTTCTCGTCGGTCGGGAGCTCCATGACGTTGACGCGGAGCACGACGACCGGGGGCGATCGGTGGACGACGACGCCGAAATCGAGTTCGCCGGCCGGCTTGACGTTCCAGATGCCGGGGCCCACTTCGGTGTGCGTGGCGCCGTCGGCCTCGAGTCGGTCGAGGAAATGCTCGATGTCTTCTTGCGTGACCATAGGTGTGCTCCGGTGGTTGCTGGACTCACTACGGAGCCCGGCCCTCCGGAAGTTTCACTACGACACGGGGATTCCGCCAGAGAGGGTGGTCGGAAGGGCTTCTGGCGCTGGGGGTTACGGGGGTTCAGCGGGTCCAGATCAGGATGATGCCGCAGCCGTTGGCGGGGTCGTACTGCGCCGGAATGCTCCCGAAGCCGGGGTAGACCTCCACGCCGCGGATATCGGCCGGTCGGAAGAAGCTCGAGAGGTCCTCGACGGTGCTCGGCCCGGCCGAACCCCCGCCGGACATCGCCCCTCCTGCCCCGCCCGGGGCGTTCATCCAACGCATGCCGTCCACGAAGTAGGTCGGCGCGCAACTATTGGTCGAGGAACCGCGCATGAACAGATTGCGCTGCCCGTTTCGCGAGATGTTGTAGATGAGCCCCGCCGACTGCAGGAGGGCGACGAGATCCACCGGCTGTTTCTTGTCGATGTCGGCGGACGTGATGAAGCGGCCGAACCCCCGCTTCTGTCGTTCCGCGAACTCGGCGAAGCGTCCCCGTGCGGTCTGCTTGCCGCTGATGGCGACGGTCGGCAGCTCGACGGCCGCGTTCTTGAGGTCGAAGTCGAGGACCTGCGGCACATCGGTCACGAGGTCGACGCTCGATCGCACGGGACGCGCGCCGATGATGCGTGCCTCGATCAGCTGCGTCCCGGACGGAGCGCCGGGGATGGCGTAGTGCCCCGCGGCATCGGTGCGGGTGCTCGCCAACCCCGGGCCGATCGAGACGATCGCGTTGGCGGCGGGCTTCCCGTTCATCCCGCGCACCGTACCACTGATGGTGGTCCGCCCGACGCCCCCGCTGTTCAGGGCGAAGTCGCGCCGCAGGATCGACCGATCATTGAGGAAGATTTCCACCGGCCCGGTGCGCGTGGAGTCGAGCTCCGCGTGCAGTTCGGTGCTGATGTCGGTGGGGACATAGCAGAGCACGTAGCCGCCGCTGGCGGCCGAACGGGTCTCGGTGGAGCGCGCGACCCGTTTCATGCCGCGCAGGACCTCGATCTCGGCCCACTCGGTCTCGATCTTGGCGCCGGCGATCGGTTTTCCCGTGGAGGCATCGCGCACGGCGCCGATGACGACCCCGGTCTCGGGCTCCGCGTTGGGGCAGACCTGTCGGACGAAGGTCGCGGGACTCGGCGTCGCGAGCCGTAGAAGGGGCGCGCCGCTGTCCGCGATGACGAGGCGTTGCGTCCCCGCCGCGACCGAGAGCGAGTCGAGGACCGGATGCAGGAAGGTCACCGACCACGTGCCGACGGGGATCTTCTGCGGGAAGCTGAAGTGTCCGCTGACGTCGGTCGCCGCGAACAGATTCAGCTCGGTGATGACCACGGTGGCATCGACGAGCGGGGCCTTGGTGCGCAACGAGTCGTACACGTAGCCGCTGACGACGGCTTGGGCCTCTCCTCGCCGGGCTACGACACAGACAAGTGCGGTGAGCAGAAGGCGGAAGGCGCGCATGGGCGATCGGTTACGAGCGCTTGATCTGGACCAGTCGTTCGCGCGCGAGGCGCCGACCCGTGGGCGTCGCGGCGAGTCCGCCGCCGGCCGTCTCACGGTACCGCACGTCCATCTCGCG
>CAZAGK010000081.1:0-14680 GCA_964484775.1 uncultured Gemmatimonas sp.
GCGGTCGGGGCATCGCCATTGGCGAGCGCCATCTCACTGAGGAGCTTGCCGTAGCGCCACTCCTGCGGATCCAGCTTCGCCGCCCGCTCGAGATCGAGTCGGGCCAAAGCTGCCGGGCGCCACGGGAAAGTGGCACGTGCTCCGTAGAACGGCGCGAAGTCCGGTGCGTCGCCGATCGCCTTGAACAGGGTGTCGGCGCTCGCGAGACGACCGAGCGACCAATACGTGAGTGCGAGATAGTACTTGGGCTTCCAGCTCTGCGATTCCTTCACCGCCTTCTGGAAGGCGGTCAGCGCTTCCGTCCGGAAAGGGAACATGAACTTCGGCGACTGGGCGTCCGCGCGCTGCAGCAATGCGGCCGACTCGCTCGGCGCGCCAAGCGCCGCGCGCAGATACAGCGCGCCCGCGTGGTCACCCAACGCTTCGAGCACCATACGCGCGGTGGTGACGTCGCCCGCGTCGGCGTACCATCCCGCGAGCTCGATCAGCACCTGGTCGGGGAGTTCGCTGCGCACGCCGCTGAGCAGCTTGGCACCGAAGGCGGCGTCCCGCGCGGCGAGCAGACGCTCGGCGCGTGCCTGATGACTCAGCGGATCCGCGCTCTCGAGCTGTCCGAGGTATCGCCCGCGGGCGACCGTATCACCGAGCTGCCGTGCGGCGACGATCGCGGCACCGAGCGCGTCGAGATTGGCCGCGTCGTCGACGAGCGCCTTCTGTGCGAAGGCCAGCGCACCGCGCGCGTTCCCACCCGCAAGCGACATGCGCGCCAACTCCGTCCACGCCGCACCGCGATACTCAGCGGAGAGCGCCGCAAGCTCGAAGCCGTCCTTCGCGTCGGTGAGCTTCCCGAGGCGTCGATTGGCGATACCATAGTAGTAGTTCGCGGCGCCATCGTACGAGTCCACGGCCAGCGCGGTCATCGCGAACTTCCGGGCCGCCGCGTACTCGCCGCTGCGCACCGAGAGCATGGCGCGGTCCGCGAGCGCGGGGACGTAGTTCGGGTCCTTGAGGAGCGCACTGTCGAGATACACACGGGCCAGCGCGTACTCACGCTGCCGCAGCCACTCCTTTCCGCGCGTGTAGTGCCCGTACGCCGACGACCAGTCGAAGTTGGCCGGCGTGTGGAGCGGGCGCGCGAGGTCGTTCACCTTCTGGTCCACGACGTACTCGAGCAGATCGCCGCCGAGTGTGATGCGCACACTGTCGCGTGGGGCGCCGTTCAGGGAGAGCTCCTCGCTCCAGAGTGCCATCGGCGCGCGCTTCACCAGGCGCGCGGCCACGCGCTTGCCGGCGGCCGTCACGATCAGTGAATCGTTGATCGGCACCACGGGCGAGAGGGTGAGCAGCAGGCGATCGCCCGTGCCCGAGACGTTCAGCGCCCCCACGCGGCTCGCCGCCACGAACCCCTTGGTCCCGACCACCGGGTACCAGTACTCCGTCCAGCGGTCCGCCGTGTGCGGCGTGAAGCCGCGATGCTTGAACGGCGTGAAGGTGCTCCCTTCCGCACTCTGATTGAACAGTCGTCCCGACTGCACCTCCGAGTACTGCCCGTCGGTGTCGGTGAGCAGGTCGGTCCAGATCATCCCCTGCCGCGAGAGACCCCAGATCCAGATCTTCTTCCCGGCCTTCTCGTCGCGTGCGCCGTAGCGGACCATCCCGTAGTCGTCGTTGTGCCAGTAGGCACCGACGAAGTCGGTCTCGCGCCCGAACACATGGTACGACTTATAGCCGCCGAAGTTGTTGTTGTCGTACCAGGAGAGGTCGCGCCCGCTCGCGTCGATCGGCCAGGGGCCGTGCTCGCCGGCGTGGCCGAGATACGAGGTGCCGGGATAGACGTACTGCAGCTTCCCGTCGACTTTGATCCCCGCGTTCATCCATGAGTAATACGGCTGCTCGAGATTCGACGCGTTGTACCAGAACGAGGTCGTGCTGAACGCTGCGTCGTCCTTGCCGAGTCGGATCTCCAGACGCCAAGGGGTGCGGGTCAGGAGGTCGAGCGCGCCGATCGTGCAGCTCACGCTCCCGTCGGCGTTCTCCTTCGTGATGTAGTCGACCGGCGTGGCGACATTGGGCGTATGTCCGATGATCCCGTAGTTCGCCTCGATCCCTCCGCTGGTCCACGGCCCGCGCATCGCGATGTCGCGGAACTTCACCGACTGATTGAAGTAGATGAACGACTTTCCGGTCTTCTTCTCCACCGCGTTCCAGATCTTCCCGCCGATCTCGGGGAGGATCCACACCTTGATGTAGGCGTTCTCGAGCTCCACCACCTTCCACGACTTGGGCGTCGACTTGGCGGCGAAGCCGTCGAAACGGAAGTACGGGTAGATCCGCCCGACCGCCGGGATCGGGTTCGGGTCATCGAAGGGGTAGGTCGGAAAGACCCGCTGGAACTCGCGCACGGTCGCGCGCGCGGCAGGTGCCGGCGTGTCATTCTGGAACGGTGCGGCACTCGATCGCGCCGGAAGGAGCGAGGTGCCAGCGAGGAGGAGGCTCCCAGCGAGGATGGCGCGGGAACGGAGAGCTCCGGGCAGACGAACGGTCATTGGACTTCCAAGGTCGAGCGGCAGGGGTGTGCCACGAGCGCACCGTGGCTGACGCTACGTTAAGACCTGCGCCGCCCCTGCGCTACATTTCGTAGCGTGAAACGCCTCCGTTCCAGCCCAGCAAAGATCGCCGGCGCCGCCGCCTTCCTGTTCTTCCTCTTCAAGGGGTTAGCATGGCTCGTGGTGGCCTTTCTGGCGTGGTGGCATACGCGCGGAGCCTAGCAGCAACCTCGACTTTCCCTCGTTCCACGGTGCGCCCATGACCTTTCTCATCGTCGGCGTGTTGGCCGGGATCCTTTCGGGACTCTTCGGGATCGGTGGAGGGATCGTGATCGTCCCCGCCCTCCTCGTCATCGCCAAGATGAAGCCGGATCAGGCGGTGGGCACCTCACTCGGCGCGCTGCTCCTCCCCGTCGGCGCACTCGGTGCGCTCCAGTACTACCGGGCGGGCTCGCTCGACGTGAGAGCCGCGCTCTGGATCGCCGCCGGGTTGTTCCTCGGCGTCTTCGTCGGCGCCAAACTGGGACTCAAGCTACCGCCCAAGGAGCTGCAGCGGACCTTCGCGGTGTTCCTGGTGGTCGTCGCCGGGCACCTCTGGTACACGGCGCGCTGATCGGCCCTCTGCGGCGAGCGAACCTCAGCCCCGCCGTTCCTTCTCCAGCGCGCTGAGTCGGGCTTCGATCCGATCCAGTCGGGCCTCTGGGTTCGAGGCAGCGCCCATCGGTGCCGCCGGCACGGCGACCGGTGCCGCGACCGCCTTGACGGTGCGCTTCGTGATCCCGCTCGCCCCGGTATCCGGCGCACCGCGCCCCATCAGCAGGCGTCCGGCAGCGCTCCCCCAGAAGAGATGCGCCACCCGCTGCATGATCGGCGTGCGGAAGGGATCCAACATCACGAGCAGCACCGCCACCACCACGGCCCCTGCACCGCTGATCAGATTCATCGACCCGACGGTGCTGATCGAATGGGTGCCGTCGGTGTTCTCGATCCGGGCCGCGAGTCCGTTCCTGATGTTGTAGATGCCGAGCACGACCATCATCGGGGAGAGGGCGAAACGTGCTCGCCGCTTGCGCGCCACGCCGGGGACGGCGAGCGCCTGCGCCCGCGCCTCATCTCCTTCGTCGCGGATCGCGCGCAGTCCGCGCCGCAACGCGCCATGGTCGAACCCGAGCTTCCCCAGCGTGCGCGCCTGACGCGCGATGTTCGCGAGCAGCACGAACTCGAAGAGCACGCTCAGCGAGAGCGTCGCCTTGCGATCGACATCGGCACCGGGATCCGTCTGCGAGTAGATGTAGGCCGCACCGACCAACACCAGCAGTGCGTTCCAGACGTAGGACTTGCCGCTCTGCTCGAACAATCGGATCGGCAGCGGCACCTCGGGCGCGCCGAGCTGCGCGGCGTCGATCGCCTCGACCAGCGCCTCGGCGGTGGCGAACCGGTCCGCCGGATCATTCTTGAGCAATTTGTCGATCGCATCCGCGAGCGGCGTCGGCAGATCGCCGCGCACGCCGCTGATCGGTGGGATCGTCTCCGTGAGCTGCTTCACGAGGATCTTCTGCGTGCTCTCCCCGCTGATCGCGTACTGCCCCGTCACCGCGAACCAGGCCACGAGCCCGAGCGAGTAGAGATCGCTCCGCCCATCCACCCGATCCCCAGACGCCTGTTCGGGACTCATGAACTCCGGCGTCCCCACCACCTCGCCCACGCGGGTGAGTCCCGCCTTCTGCGAGACCTCCGCCGAGATCGAGCGCGAGATCCCGAAGTCCATCACCAGCGCGCGACCCGTCGCGCGCTCGAGCATGATGTTGTCGGGTTTGATGTCGCGGTGCACCACACTGCGACCGTGCGCATAGGCGAGGGCATAGCCCACGTCCTGCAGCAACCGGACGGTCTCCTTGACCGTCAGCGGCCCCAGGCGCTTCACCCGTTCGGCGACGCTCTCCCCTTCCAGATAACCCATCGCCATCGCGAGCACATCGCCGCGGTCCTCCACCGCGAACACCGGCACGATGTTCGGGTGCGAGAACCCCGCTGCGGTGCGCGTCTCGCGCAGGAAACGCTCCCGCAGATCGCTCTGCGACGCGAACTCGCTCGGCAGCACCTTGATCGCCACCGGGCGATCCAGCTGGATGTCGCGCGCGAGGTACACGGCCCCCATCCCGCCACGCCCCAACTGCCGCCCGATGGTGTATCGGTCGGCGAAACGGCGTTGCAGTGCGTCGAGGTCGTGTGACGAGTCGGCCATGCGGGAGACTGGGGAGTGGAGTGCATAGTATGGCGCACCGAGCGGGTGGGCGCTATTCGCCGACCGGGTGACCGATGTGCCGATGGCGCCCGTTCGGGGTATTTTCCCGGGAGCCGTCCCCCATTCCGCGAGCCCAGGAGCGAGAGATGTCGCACGATCACGCCACGCCCGACCGACGCACCTTCATCAAGCAGGCTGGCGCCCTCGGCGTGCTCGCCGCGATCCCCGCCGACTCGGCCTCAGCGCTCGGCGCGCACGGATCGCTCCCGACCGGTGCGGGCGACTTCGACCTCTCCTGGCTCACACGCCTCACCAACGCCACCGACCGCGGCGTGGTCGACGCTCCCGCCATCAACGACGGCTTCTGCCTCGACATCGCCACCCGTTACCTCGACAACTGCGACGCCGCCTACGGCGTGGGGAATCATCGCGCGCACGTGGTGGTCAACATCCGCACCCGCGCCATCCCCATCGGCTTCAACGACGCGCTCTGGGAGCGCTACAAGCTCGGCGGTGAGTACAAGGTGAACGACAAGGTCACCAAGCGCGAGGCGACACGGAACCCGTTCCTGACCCTGGCACCGTCGCAGGTCGTCGGTGAAGGCGCGGTGAACGACCTCGTCAAGCGCGGCGCAACTTTCCTGGTCTGCGACTTCGCGATGGGGCATCTCTCCACTCGGCTCGCCAAGGCGAGCGGCGAGACGGCCGAGGAGGTGCACAAGGCGCTGCGTGCTGGGCTCGTCCCGGGTGCCTATGCCGTACCGTCGGGGATCTTCGGGCTCATCCGTGCGCAGAATGCGGGGTGTGGATTCGTGGCGGGGTAGGCTCACACTTGGTCACTAGGTCGAGACATCTTCTTGAGAAATACTCTGGCAACGCTCCACAGGCCTTTAGCCCCAGATTCTTGGAGCGCGGATGTTGACGAGTAGCCGGTCTAACCGCCGGCCGCTCGCAAAGCGACTCAGTCGGGACCGCGTTGCCGGAGCGGTTGATCCGTGAAACGCGTCGCGCCGTTGTGCGTCTTTAGGACAATGAATCATGCCTCGGACGATCTCGTTCAGGAACACGCGTACACCGTCGCTCGCGGTGTTCGCTCGATCTCGCTTGTCGGACATCTTCAAGCGCAGCCGCTGCTGATGATGCGTGCCGCGAGCCGACTGGAGACCCTATGCGCTCCAGGAGCGATTCCCTTCGTTGTTGATCGTGGAGACGGGTATGCTGACGCTGGATTTGCCTCCAAACGATGGGCTCTCGAGCTCTACCAATGGGTGGTCACCGAGCACGAGAACGCAGTGCCGGATAAACAGCGGCACCGCGTTCTCGGTCTACTACTCGGCTACAGTCCGGAGGCGATAGACTCGTTCGAGCAAGAGCGCTCGGGGCGCCTATTCTCCGAACCTCTCGTCACGTCGGCGTAACCAGCATCCACGTCACGCCGCGCTTGCAACCAGCACAGGGCGGAAACGTGTCCCCGTTACTCAACGCGATTCGCGTCCGGCAGGCGTCCGTCGTCTGCCAGATGCCCGAGCGCGGACACTTATGTCCAGTCGATCCAGTCATTGCGTGTTCCTCCAGAATAGCCCCTAACGTTTGCGCGCGCGTGCGCGTAATGTTGGAGCACGTTCCCGGCAACAAGGTGCTGTCGGGTTCATCCATGAGCGATCCGTTCCCGCGTCTCGGCTCATGTCTTGCTTCATGCAGAATGTGTCTGTTATAAGATCATCGCACCTCGCTTGTAGAAGATCTTGGAATACGGGGGAGTCCCAGTCGAAATCGGCTGGGACTCTCGTCGTTTAATGCAATAGGATGAGGCTGGTCTTAGCCTTCGGTAGCTCTTTGAGTTTGTTGAAGAACTCTTGCTCCGTCATCCGACTTGGCCATTCGAGTCGAATCGCAATGACATACTGTTCGTTCTCTTTGGTGACAGTTATCGCGTCCAACGCGCTGAGGCTGTTCACATCGCGCACCAACGCACGCATAGGGTCGCTCATCTTCCGATAGTGCCCAATAGAACGGTCAACCAACTTCGGCCACTCCATGCGCTGCTCCGAGAGAAGGATGCGAATAAGTTCAAGCTGGCGACCAGCAATGACTCGCTTCTTCGGCGTCCGGAGATGTGAGAACAGCTCTGTCGCAAGGCTCCAGTACAGTTCCTTAGAAATCTCATCCTGAATCGCCTTCAACATCCTCTGACTTTGAAGGTAGATTCCTTTTAGCGAGAAGATCATGAACGACGTCAGGTTGTGACGTTCACGACGCACCCTTGCTAGTGTATCGAGATACTCCTCTTTCTGGTCGTAGTAGTAGTTGGAGAGAAAGAGGAACGTTGTGTCTCGGAGGCCAGAACGTTGCAGGATCAGAGCTTCCAGCGCACGGGCTGTCCGACCATTGCCGTCGAGAAACGGGTGCATCGCGGCAAGATGATAGTGTGCCGCGATTGCCTGCAGCAGAGGATCGTGCTTGGGAAACTCTTCTCGAATCGCGCTTACAAATTCGTCAAAGGCCTCGACGCACTGCTCGCCGCCACTCACCCCTCGATGTCTAGGAGCACCGAAGGAAACGTTTTGGTCCTCACTTCGAAGCGTGCCTGGATCACAACGGTCATCGTCTGCTCCCGTTACAATTCGACGATGAATCTCTTTGACGAGATCCCCGTTGATAGGATGGTCAGGAGCGAGCCTTGCAATCCAGAGATACGTCTTGACCGCCGCGGCAGCCTGGTTCTGAGACCGCGTAAACAGCTGCGCAGCTGTCTCGGCGGGCGCGGGCTGCATCGCATCGTCGAGTTCGCGATCAGTGAACTCCGCACCCTCAATACGCGACGTGCCGGCAACTTCCCGCTTGAGCTCAATTCTCTGGAGCGACTCGACCCACCGCTTCTGGTAGGGAACCGTGCGCAACGAAAGCACAGCAGCTTTGGCCTCGCTCAGCTGATACATCAACTGAGGGCCGTCATATGCTATCCAGTTCGTTGGCCGCTCGTAGTGGATGACGTTTGCCATTCACATAAGCTAACCTCCAAATCGAATACCGGCAATACCCCGATTAACGCAAGCGTAAGAATATGTAAGTAAACCGGTTACGCACTCTGGTGTCAGGACAATTGCATGGTTTATTGCATGCGAATAGTTGCCAATTTTGCCGACAGAATTGCACCGCCTTGAACTCGGCCTCGAGTTCGCAGCTTATCTCTTCTCGGAGCCTTTCGGGCTGGGCAGGCGACCCGTTGAGGTCCTGTGTGCACCCAGGATCCGACGCGCGATATGCGATCCGGCGCTCTTCGGGCCAGTCTGGCCCGAACCACGTGAAGTTCGCGCGACGTCGGGTTCAGGAGAGAGCGTCGGCCAGAACTCGGGGTCGTAGCCACCGCATCGTCGAAGTCGATGACGAGCGCATGACTGCCGCAGTTGATTGTTCGGCATGAAACCGCACTCCTGCCCCATTTGCCATGTGACTGTCGACTACGGACATAGGCGAGTGCTTTGCAGAAGCTGCTCCAGATTCCGTACCGCCTCATGGAGATCTCATTTGGCCGAAGCAAGCCCCGATTCGCCGCATCAGCACGAATCTCGTGCTTCCAGTGAATCGCCTTGGCAAGGGAGTTTCGGACGGCACCACGACGGCCGGAGCTTCGAGGGCTCGATCGCCTCCAAGAAGTCGTAAACTTCATCAGAGGCAGGAGTTCTCAAGACAGCGGACGGAGTGACTTCGAGTTAACTCAAAGAACTTCATGTTGCGAGAGCGAAGGAGTGCACACACGAAACCGCGCGCCAAATAGCCTCGCGCTGGAATCGCTAGCCGATCGGTGAGAGCGCTCTCTCTAGTTCCTCAGCACTCGCGTAGCGATCCTCGGGCCGCTTGGCGAGACTCCGCATCACCACCGCGTCGAGCGCCTCCGGCACCTCGGGTCGCAGCGATCGCACACTCGGCGGCATCTCACCGAGGTGCGCCATCATCATCTGCACCGGGCCTTTCCCCTCGAACGGAGAGCGCCCGGTGAGCATGAAGTAGGCGAGCGCGCCCACACTGTAGATGTCGCTCGCGGGGCCGGGGTGCGCATCGCCCCCGCACTGCTCGGGTGACATGTACGCCGGCGTGCCGAGGATGATCCCCGCTTGGGTGAGCTTCTCGTCGGCCTGCTGCATCCCCTGCGTCACCACGAGCCCGAAGTCGAGCAGCTTGGCCACATCGGTGATCCCGCCGCGCTCGCACACCATCACATTGCCGGGCTTGATGTCGCGGTGCGTGAGTCCGGCGCGGTGCGCTTCGCCGAGTGCGCTCGCGACCTGACGCAGCAGATGGACGGCGCGCGCTGGGGCGAGCGGTCCTTCGCGGGTGACGAGCCCCTCGAGCGTGTCGCCCGGGAGATACTCCATCACGTAGTAGAAGGTGCCGTCCTCGCTGATCCCGTAGTCGTAGATCGCGACGGTGTTCGGATGCGTGAGCACCGCCGTGGCCTGCACCTCACGTTCGAAG
The DNA here is from genome assembly GCA_964484775.1 of uncultured Gemmatimonas sp. GTDB lineage: Bacteria > Gemmatimonadota > Gemmatimonadetes > Gemmatimonadales > Gemmatimonadaceae > Fen-1231. The sequence continues at coordinate 9,268 of CAZAGK010000081.1, forward strand.
CGCTTGAGCACTTCGGCGTCGCCCGCGTGCTCGGGGCGGATGAGCTTCACCGCGCACGGCCGCCGCAGGAACTGATGCTCGGCGCGGTACACCTCGCCCATCCCGCCGGCGCCGATCCGTTCGCGCAGCAGGTATTGGCCGAGTTGACTCGCTTCGCGGGCGGCCGCGTCGGAGAGTTCGATCCGGTACGACCCGAACACCGCGAGCGCGGCGCCGGTCGCCACGACGACCGCGCGCGAGACGAGGAAGGTCCCGGCCGCGTCGCCGTCGATCTGGAACTTCCAGAGCGAGTACATATCGGGGATGAACGAGACCACGACCATCGCCGACACCATCGCCAGGCAGCGGCGCCAGGTGTTGGGGATCAGTACGCCATAGGCGACGATCGTGAACCCCATCTGCCCCGAGACTCCGGCGCCCAGGTCGATGGGCGCGACGGGGATGATCGCGGCGATCGAGGGAAAGTCGATGAGGTTGGTGAGGACGGCGGTGAGCACCAGGCAACCCATGGTGACCACCTCGATGCGTCGCAGCAGCGCCATCGAGATCGCCGTGCCCGGACGCAAGCGCCAGATCGCCCAGAAGAGCACGGGGAGGAGCAGCATCTCGAGCTGCGCGATCCGCGTCAGCTGGTAGGACGCCGCCCCTGCAGCTCCCGACTGCACACGGTAGAGTGCGCCCAGCGCCTGCACGATCCACTCGGCGCCGAAGAGCGTGACGCCGAAGCGTAGCCGTTGGCGGAGCGTCTCTTCGACCTCGCCCATGGTCCGGGCGGACGGCGCCGATCCCGACGCGAATCGGAATCGCGTCGGGAGGGCCTGCTTCGGATCGGAATTCGCGACCGGGGGCATCGCGCGAATCTACTACTTCCCGGCTTTCACCGTCAGCTTCACCGTGCCCGCCGTCTCCATCGCCTTCACATAGTCCCACACATCCTGAAGCGGCACCGGCTCGAACTCCCCCGAGATGAAGTCGCGAATCTCGAGGACGGTCATGCCGCGGCCGAGGAGGGGATTGAGCTCGCTCGTCATGTGCCCCGGGATCTTCGAGGGCACGCCGCCGCGGCCACCGCCCCCAGGCCCGCCCGGACCACCGGCGCGACCGCCACCCGGGCCGCCGGCTGCGGGCGCCGGTGCCGGTACCCGCTCCACGACCGTTCGCGATGCCGTCTTCTCCAGCTCCGACATCGCGGGCTCCGTTGCCGGCACCTTCCACGTGGCCGCTGCGAGCGCGTAGGTGGACTTCACCTCGGCGGTCAGCGCCGCCGCGCGCGCATCGATCATCGCGTCGTACGTCGTCGCGAGCTTCTTCTCGGCGCCGGTCGGATCGGCGAAGAGCACCGACGACGACTTCACCACCGCCTTCTCGATGTTGGCCTGATGTTTGATTGTAGCCTTCGCGTCGGTGTACGCTTGAGCGAGTTCGGCCGCGCTCGCGACGTCGCCGATGTAGCCCAGTCCCTTGCGCTGCGCGGCGGCCATGCGTTCGGCACCGCGGCCGAGTGCGTCGGCGGTGACGCGCACCGCCATCGGGTCATCGGCGGTGGCGAGCACGACCATGGCGCCGACGCTCACGACCGCCGCGCGCTTGAACTGCGTCGGGTCGAGCTTGTCCGGCGTGTCCTGCGACGAGTGGTACCAGGGGTCCGGCCAGGTGTTGAAGATCACGGCGGGGATCCCGTGCTGCATGTAGGTGGCGTGATCGCTCGAGCCGTAGTACTTGTCGACCTTGATATAGAAGGGGTCGCGGCTGCCGTTGGGGGAGAGCACGTCGAGCGCTGGCTGATAGCCGTTCGCGCGGTAGCGCACCCGCTCGCGCGTGATCTCGGCCACGTACTCGAGGAAGTTCTGCGAGATGTCGTTGAGGAAGCTCGGGTACGAGTCGGGCGTGCGCATGAGCAACCAGGTCGCGCCGCCGGTGGTGAGGCGCAGTCCTTCCATGTCGTAGTTGAGGCAGGCGATCATCTTCTTGGCGATCTCCGGATGCGCATTGAGCCACGCATTGGTGCCGCTGATCTCCTGCACGAACATGAAGTGGATGGTGCGCTTGGGGCGCGGGAGCTTCCCTTCCTTGATGAGCTGGATGTAGGTGCGCCCCATCTCGAGGATGTGCGCCGCGCCGGAGTTGTCGTCGTTGGCGCCCTGCTTGATGAGCCCTTCATAGATGTGGCCGCTGACGGCGACCTGCTGATCGGAGCTGCCATCGCCGGCGATGGTGGCGTGGATGACTTCCTGGCGCCCCGGGTACATCTGCGCTTCGACGATCGAGCGGATGGTGATCTTCTCCCCCTTCTGCAGGCGGGTGGAGAGATCGAAGGCCGTGCGGGTGGTGACCATCCATCCGAAGCCCACGCTCCCGCCATTCGGGTTCGTTGCTCCGATGGACGACGAGATCATGATGTCCACGCGGTCGATGGGGCGCATGGAGTTCCAGGAGAGGACTCCGACGGCGCCGCGCTCGAACACGGCGAAGCGCTGCAGGGCGTTGAGGGAGGCCGAGCCCATGACGACCTTCCCCTTCACGTCCTTGCCGGCGTAGTCCTCGGCGCGGCCACCGTTCCCGACGTCGATGAGCTCGCCGGAGAGGTCGCCGGTGGGGGTGTTGCCGCCGAGTGCGACCGGGGTGTCGTAGATGTCGTAGAGCTTTCGTGGGCCCTTGGCCTCGGATGCCCAGAGCTGGCCCTTGGAAGGCTGCCAGAGTTGTCCGCCGGGGAAGCGCTCGACCTCGACGGAGGAGAAGCCGTACTCCTTGGCGAGGTTGACGACCGCCTGGCTCTCGCGGAACGGCCCGACGGTGTACTCGCTCGCCGGTCGCACGCGCTGATAGGGGACGAACTCCATGACATGGTGCATGGCGCGTTCGCCGGATGCTTCCATGATGATGGCGCGCATCTGGTCCCAGGACAGGAGGGTGCGGTCTTCTTTTTCCTGGGCTTGCAGGGTGGCGAGCGGGAGAGCCGCGATAAGCGCGGCGATAGTGAGGCGGGCGAGGCGGAGTGACATCGTGCGGGCTCGTGGAGGGGGACGATTCAACTTACGCGGGGTGGAGGGGGAGCGTTATTGGTGGGGGCTGTGGTGGTCGGCTGAGGTGTCGATGCTCGGCTCGGGTTGCGGGGCGCGCGGGTTATGGGATGCTGGGTTACAGCATTTTCGCAGCGCGCTCGGGCTGTCGCAAATCCGCATCTTGTTTCCCTTACGCCACTTAGCTCATGCCGCCTCGAAGCCGCCTCGCACGTTATGTTGCGCCTCTTGCCGCAAATTGCGCAGCGTTCGCAGCGTAACGTGACGATCTAATACTCGTTAGGCTTTCGAACACAGGCCGTGCTCTCGCTCCCACAGGTTCTACGATGGCTCAGGTGACATGCTCGGAGTGCGGCCGGCGAATCGCCAGGACTGACGAAGCTTGCCCCGAATGCGGCTACGCGCCTCGCGGCTCCCGCGCACAACTGGTCATCGGCGCGCTCGTGGCGGTCACTTTCGCCCTCATGTACTTGGTGGTGATCTACCCGAACCTCTAGCGCCCAGTACGAAGCGCCTGCTTTCGCCGGCAGGTGCTCGCCGGCCGACGCCTAACCACCAATTGCTGCCGACGCGGTTCGGGCACTCGGCCGGTGGTGGCCTCCTCGGCACTGTCACAGTAGCATCATAGGGCGTGGTCCCATGGCCGCGCAGCAGAACTCCAGTCGTTAGGCATCATCCAATAGCCTCGTTGAAGACTCTGAGAGAGTTGGCGGTCAGTGAAGAACGGCTCCTGTCACAGGTGGAGGCGCTCACCGGAACGTTTGAAGCGAAGTACTCTGAGCTCGAGAGCACCGGCATCCCGCAAGAGTACGCGGCGATAGCCACGATGTACGCCGACTTGTTGACGCATCCGACCGATCGTTCAGAGGCGTTGAAACGCGCACTGTTCCTCGTTTGGTATGCCGTCGCTGAGCCACCGGTTTTCACCGGCCTCTCGTTGGTTGGTAGTGTGCACCGCGAGCGCGTTCTCGACGCACTCGAAGCTGAGTTGACGTCCGGACGGCCTGACGACGAACTGCTTGCGATGTTGCGCTGGTACGTTGCGGTCGATGCCGCCCCGACACTCAGGGATCGTGATCAGCACTCAGCTGTCGGCAGAGCCATCGCTGCAGCCGAAGACGCGGACGAAGAGCAATTGGCGTGGCGGCCTGCCGTCACCGAAGGCCGGGGGCAGCTTGGAGCCTATTGGAGATCTCTGCGTGATGATGCCTAACCAGGCGGCTGAAGCTGCCGTCGCTCTCAGGAGCATTGTTGAGTTGCGCCTTCGCCTTCAGTTCGGCAGCATCAAAGGGTGCGCCCGCATTCTGCGGCGCAGCTTAGCCGCAATTCGCTAGGACCACGCAAATCCGCCTTGACTTCTAAACGTCCGGCAGTTCGCGGAACGCACGCACTGTACGACCCCGACAAGGCGCGAGCGGAAGCGATAGAACATTTCGCGTCGCACCTAAGAGTCGGTCAGGACATTGTCCGGTCCGCATCCAACTTACTCCTTCGGTCCTTCAAGTCCTCGCCAACCGTCGGAGTAGTTGAAACGGTCGTACTGGGACATTTCTATCGATCACTGATTGTCGCCGCGGATGGTTGCCTATTGTGCCTCGAGGCGGGTGCAGCCGAGCAGGCCTTCGTTCACTCTCGGAAGGCGTTGGAGTGCGGACTTCAGCTACAATGGATACTGGCCGAGGATATCGACTCGCGGGCCCGACGCTTCTACGTCTGGCATCTTCGCGAAGAACGAACGTGGTATCTACGAGCTGTTCCCGGCACCGAAGAGAATAAGGATCAGGTCGCAGCTTGGAATGCAGAGAAGGACTCGGGTCCAGCCTTGGACGCCGTTTCTGCACAATCAGCAATTGATCGCACAAACGAGACGCTGTCGCTTCCTGGCTTTCGCGAGACTGATGCTTGGTTTTCCGAGGCGCGAGCCAAGCGCGGCCTTCACCGCGAGTGCACTTGGCATTCGGTCGGGCCAAAGGCAGTCGCAAACCTGAGCGCGATGTCAAAGGCTCTGGGACGATACTCGGAATACCGGACGACATACCGCAATTTCTCTTACGCAGTTCATTCCTCCAGCCTCTCTTCCAGCGTGCGCATTAGAAACGCCCAATTGCGATTGGAGCAAGTGCGTTTCCCACGCCACTTTTCGTTGGCCTTCATCCACACCTTTTCGGAGCTTGCAATGCGCTCGATCGATATCGCCGAGCGGTATCGTCGTGAGGAGGTCGAGGATTGGAAGTCGCGGGCCAGGAATGACTGGTATGGGGTCCTGACTCAGGTTGTAAACGTTGTGACGCCAGATCAGGGGCCGGGCGAGTCCTAACCACTAGTTGCTGCCGACGCGGTTCGGACACTCGGCCGATGGTGGCCTCCGCGAGCTTGGCGCAGTAGCATCATAG
>CAZAGK010000082.1:0-14274 GCA_964484775.1 uncultured Gemmatimonas sp.
GGGCAACAGGGCCAGCAAGGCCAGCAGGGCCAGCAGGGCCAGCAGGGGCAGGCCTGCCCGCACGGGCAGCACGGCCAGGCCGGGCAGCAGGGGCAGACGGGGCAGCAGGGCCAGCAAGGACAGAAGGGTGGCAAGCAGGGATCCGACGCCGCCCGCGAGGCCGCCGACGCCATGGACGCTGCGGCGCAGGCACTCGCCGATGGACGGAAGGCCCAGGTCGAGGAGTGGAAACAGGAGGTCACCGGCGAGCTCGATCGCTCGGTGCAGGAGATGATGCAGCTCGCACGGCAGCAGGACGCACTCGCGAACAAGGCCAAGCAGAATCCGAACGATCCGTCGTTGCGCTCGGAGCAGAGCGCGCTCGCGCAGGGCGTGCAGAAGGCGTCCGAGCGTCTGTCGGGGCAGGCCAAGCGCTCCGCGCTCGTCTCGCCCAAGTCGCAGAAGGCCGTCAGCGACGCCGAGCAGAAGGTGGAGCAGGCGGCGAAGGATGCGTCGGATCAGCGGAACGCGTCGCAGGCGGCGGGAACGATGAGCGACGCGGCCGATGCATTGCGGCAGGCGGCGGCATCGCTCACGCGCGACCGCGAACGTGCGGGCAACTCGCAGTCCGCGAGCGGGCTTCCCGAGCTGCTGGCGCAGTTGCAGCAGCTCGCCCGCCAGCAGGGATCGCTGAACGGGCAGATGCAGAACTTCCTGCAGAACGCCATGCAGCAGCAGAAGCAGGGGCAGCAGATGACCCCTGAGGGGCAGGCGCAGGCCCGCGACCTGGCGCGCACGCAGCGCGATGTCGCACGCAAGCTCGACGATGTCGGCGACGCCGATGCGTCGGGGAAGGCGGCCGAGCTCGCGCGCGAGGCGCGGCAGCTCGCGCAGTCGCTGGAGCAGGGCGCGGCCGACCCGACCGTCCTCGAACGGCAACAGCGGCTCTTCAAGCGCATGCTCGACGCCGGCCGCACGCTCGAGAACGACCAGAAGGACGAGTCGTCGCGTCGCGAATCCAAGCCGGGCGACCAGAGCAATCCGTTCGTGCCGCCGTCGGGGAACGCCTCGGGGAAGGCCGCACTCAAGTATCGGGTGCCGGAATGGAACGAGCTGCGCGGCCTCAGCAACGAGGAGCGCAAGCTGGTGATCGAGTACTTCCGCCGACTGAACGGCGACAAGCCGTGAGTGCGGCAGGAAGGCTCCTGCGCGCGCTGCTCATCAGCGCGTGCGTCGGCGTCACGCTGGTGCCGGGACGCGCGGGCGCGCAAGCGCAGGATCAGCTCATCCAGCGGGCGATCGATCTCGAGAACGCCGGGAAGTGGCGCGAGGCGGTGGCCGCCTGGCGGGCCGTGATCGCCGGGGGACAATCGGGGCAGGGCGTGCTCGGACTGGAGCGCGTCTTCTCGCAGCTGGCGCAGGACGACAGCGTCCTCGTCGCGCTCGACACGCTCGTGCGTCAGCGTCCGACCGACCGGATGCTGCGCGGTTCGCAGTTGCGCGTCCTGCGCGCGGTCGGCCGCGACAAGGACGCGCGCACGGCCTTCGACGAATGGGTGCGTGCGCTCCCGCGCGACCCGGTACCGTATCGCGAGTTCGCAGGGCAGTTGCTCATGGACGGTCGTGCGGCGATGGCCGACACGATCCTTCAGGAGGCCGCGCGCGCCCTCGGCGGCACGAAGGAGCTGCGCATCGAGGTCGCGCAGCTGCGCGCCGGACTCGGATTGTGGACGCAGGCGGCGGTCGCGTGGCGCGAGGCGATGGCGTTCGAGGGCTATCTCGAACAGGCCGCACAGTATTCGCTCCAGCCCGCGCCAGCCGACAAGCGCGACTCGATCCGCGCCGTGCTCCGCGAGACCCCGTCCTCCGCCTCGGTGCGGAAGACGTTGGGGATGCTCGAGATGGCGTGGGGTTCGCCGCGCGAGGCGTGGCGTGCCTACAGCACGCTCACCGTCGCCGACTCGGCGTTCGACACCTGGAACGACTTCGCCTCCGACGCCGAGCGCATCGGAGCATGGGGGCCGGCGCGCGATGCGCTCGGCCGGATGCTCGCCGTGCGCCCGCTCGGACCGATCGCCGTCCGCGGCGCGGCGGCCGCGCTCGCCGCCGGCGAGCCGAACTCGGCGCTGGAGTTCGTCGCCAAGGGGACGCCCCTCCTGACCGCCGTCGCCGTGCGCACGCAGCTGCTGCCGCTCGAGCTGAAGGCGCTCAGTCAGCTCGGACGCGCGCATGATGTGGAGGCGCGGCTCGCCGCGAACGCCGCCCAGCTCGATCCGGCGGTCGTGAAGGGGTACGCGCGGATCGTCGCGTGGGCCTGGATCCGCAGCGGGCAGATCGACAAGGCCCGTGCCGCGCTCGCCAATGCGAGCGGCGACGACGAGGACGAGGTGACCGCCTGGATCGCGCTCTTCGATGGCGACCTCGTGAAGGCACGCAGCGGGCTGCGGCATCCCAACGAGGTGACCCCCGAGGTCCTGAACGCGATGGCGTTGCTCGGGCGCACGAAGGCCGACAGTTCGCGCGCCATCGGCGCGGCGTTCATGGCGCTCGCGCGCAACGACTCGGTGCAGGCTGCGCAGCGCTTCGAACGTGCGGCCGACGAGCTCTCCGATGCGGCGCCGCTGCTGCTCGCGCTCGCGGCACGCATCCACGTGGCACGTCGCGGCGACGCGGTCGCGATCCCGCTCTGGCAGCGTATCGTCAAGCAGTACGGGACCGCGCCGGAGGCGGCCGAGTCCGATCTCGAGTGGGCGCGAGCCCTGCGCCGCAAAGGGGATCGCGCGGGCGCCGTCGATCGACTCGAGCACCTGATCCTCACTTATCCTCAGAGTGCGCTGGTGCCCCAGGCCCGGCGTGAACTCGAGATCGCCCGCGAAGGGGCCACCGCATGATCCGATCCTTCCGTTCGCTCCGTCAGTCGTTCGTCGTGTTCGCGCTGCTCGCGGGCACGGCGGCCCGCGCCTCGGCACAGCACATGCTCGTGCCGATGGACGACGGGCAGACGAACCATCTCAAGGCGTATGGGCTGGCCTTCACCGCACTCAAGAGCGGGACGAAGACCGAATGGTTCCTGAACTATCGGGGCGGGGCGTTCCTGCTCCCCGAGGACCCCGCGCTGCGTCGCAAGGCCGCGCTCGACGGCGTGAGCGTCGAATCGATCTCCGATGCCACGCTCGCCGGCGTGCGCAAGGAGATCGCGGCCGGCAACATGGACGCGGTCGCGCTCGAGAAGGCGCCGCGCATCGCGATCTATTCGCCGCCCAAGTCGCCACCCTGGGACGATGCGGTGACGCTCGCCCTGAAGTACGCCGGGATCGAGTTCACCCAGATCTGGGACGACGAGGTGCTCAAGAGCGACCTCAGCAGGTTCGACTGGATCCATCTGCATCACGAGGACTTCACGGGACAGCTCAACAAGCTGTACCTCGGCTTCCGTGACACGCCGTGGTTCATCGAGCAGCGCGATCGCGACCTCGCGACGGCGCAGCGGAACGGACTGCCCAATCTCCCCGCGCTCAAGAAGGCCGTGGCGGGGAAGCTCCGCGACTTCGTCGAGAAGGGCGGGTTCCTGTTCGCGATGTGCGGCGCCACCGAGACGCTCGAGCTCGCGATGGGCGCGCAGAACGTCGATATCGCCGGCGCGTACTCCGACGGTACGCCGATGGACGCCGATGCCGACGCCAAGATGGACTGGATCCACACCTTCGCCTTCCAGAACGTGCACCTCGAGATGTCGCCCGGGGTGAACGCCATGAGCGACATCGACGGACATCAGGTGAACGTCCCCGCCCGCCGCCAACCGCTGGGGCAGTTCACCCTGTTCAACTTCTCCGCCAAGTTCGATCCCGTCGCGACGATGCTGCTGCAGGACCATCGCAAGGTGATCCCCGACTACTACGGGGTCACGACCTCGTTCTCGAAGGCGGTGCTCAAGCCCGGCGTGACGATCCTCGCGACGGAGGAGGGGGCACCCTGGGTGAAGTACGTGCACGGCGACTACGGCAAGGGATCGTGGACCTACCTCGGCGGGCATGACCCCGAGGATCCGCAGCACAACATCGGCGCGGCCCCGACCGATCTGGCCCTGCATCCGAACTCGCCGGGGTATCGGCTGATCCTGAACAACGTGCTCTTTCCGGCCGCCAAGAAGAAGCCGCTCAAGACGTGAGCGATACGGTCGCTCCTGCGTCGCGCATCGCCCCGGGACCGGCGCGCGCCATGCGCGCCGCGATCTCGTTGGCGGGCGGCAACGAGGTGTGCTTCGCCTGCCAGGTGAACGACGACGGGGTGATCTCCGGCGCGCGTCCCGTGGCGCGCGGCGACATCTCGAGCGTGCTCGCGCTCCCCGGCTTCGCGCAGCGCGGCGAGATGCTGGTGCACAATCATCCCTCGGGCGTGCTGCACCCCTCGGGTCCGGATCTCGAGATCGCCGTGCGCGTGCATGGCGACGGGATCGGATTCGGGATCATCGACAATTCCGCGTCCGATCTCTACGTCGTGGTGGAGGTGCCGCGCGAACAGCCGGTGATCGACATCGATCCCGACGAGGTCGCCTCACTTCTCGGGCCCGACGGTCCGATCGCGGTCGCGCTCGGGCGCTATGAGGACCGTCCGAGTCAGCGTGAGATGGCGCGGCGGGTGAGCAAGCTCTACTCCCGCGGCGGGATCGGACTGATCGAGGCGGGGACCGGCGTCGGCAAGTCGCTGGGATACCTGGTGCCGGCCCTCCGATGGGCGGCGGCGAACGGCGAGCGCACGATCGTCAGCACGGCGACGATCACGCTGCAGGAGCAGCTCGTGGGGAAGGACCTCCCCTTCCTGGCGGACGCGCTGAGCGACCAGCCGGTGCGGTTCGCGTTGCTGAAGGGGTGGCGGAACTATCTCTGCCTGCAGCGACTGGAGCAGGCGCGCAGTGCCGGCGCCTCACTCTTCGACACCGGCGCGGCGGCCGAGTTGGAGAGTCTTGCCGCGTGGGCGGAGAAGACCCGCGATGGTTCCACCGCCGATCTCCTCGTCGCACCTCGCACCGATGTGTGGGACGAGGTGGCCGCCGAACCCGACCTCTGCACGCGTCTGCGTTGTCCGCACTTCGAGCGGTGCTTCGTGTTCACCGCGCGCAAGCTCGCGGCGCAGGCGGACATCGTCGTCGTGAACCACCATCTGCTGATGGCCGATATCGCGGTGCGTCGGGCGTCGGGGAACTGGCAGGAGTCGGCGGTGCTCCCCGCGTACTCGCGCCTCGTGATCGACGAGGGGCACCATCTCGAGGATGCGGCCAGTTCGCACCTCGGGCAGACGGTGACGCGGCGCGGCGTGCAGCGGCTCTTCGCGCGGCTCGATCGCAACGGCAAGGGGTTGCTGCACTCGCTCGAGCGCAAGCTCGTCGCGGCCGACGACCTGCTGAGCGTCGCGAGCCTCGACCTGGTGCGGGCGCGTCTCGTGCCCGCGGCGGCGACGGCGCGCGAACTCGGGATGCGGCTCTTCGACATCCTCGACGAGTGGCTGCACGCGCGCGGCGAACAGCAGGTGCGGCTCACTCCGGTCTTCGACGACGAGCCCGTGTGGCGCGCCGGGCTCAGCGCCTCGCTCGACGACGTCCTCCGCGAGATCGAGTTGCTCTCCGAAGGACTCGTGATGGTGCGCGAGCGTCTCGAGACGGACGAGCGCCGCGCCGAGGAGCTGGCGCCGCTGTTGAACGAGATCCGTGGCGTCACACGGCGCCTCGGCAACGCCGCCGACGGCATGCGCATGTGCCTCCGCCCCGGCACCGATGCCGACAAGCTCGTCCGGTGGATCGAGGCGCGCACCGACGGCCGTCGCCGTCAGAGTGAGGGGTCGGCCGACGAGCCGGACCGCCTCGACCGCAACGTCGCCCTGGCGAGCGTCCCGCTCGACATGGCACCGCTGCTGCGCGAGGACCTCTTCCGCCGCCTCGAGACCTGCATCGTGACGAGTGCGACGCTGGCGGTGGGCGAGGCCTTCGACTTCGTCGGGCGTCGGCTCGGACTGGATCAGGACGATGTGGAGCCGGTCACGGCGGCACTCCCGTCCCCGTTCGACTATCCCACGCAGGCGATCCTCGCGATCCCCACCGACTTCCCGGCGCCGAACGAGGACGCGCGGGTCCACTTCCGTCGCACCGTGCAGGCCACGGCCGACCTGGTCGAAGTCTCGGGGGGAGGGGTGTTCCTCCTGTTCACGAGCCATCGCGATGTGCGCGAGGCGGCGCAGGCCATGCGGGCCCTGGGGATGGAGGGGCGCCACCCGCTGCTCGTCCACGGCGAGGACACGCGCGATGCGCTCCTCCGCCGGTTCCGCGAGCACGGCGACGCGGTGCTGATCGGTACCGCGTCGTTCTGGGAAGGGGTCGATGTCCCGGGCCGTGCGCTGCGAGGACTCGTGCTGGGGAAGATCCCGTTCCGGGTGCCGAGCGAACCGATCACCGCCGCCCAGTGCGAGGCCATCGAGGCCGCCGGGGGTGACTCGTTCAGCGAATACATGGTGCCGCACGCCGCGCTGCGGCTCAAGCAGGGATTCGGGCGCCTGATCCGCACCGCCACCGACCATGGGGTCGTGGTGATCTGTGACCCACGGGTGGTGCGGAAGTCGTATGGCAGGGCGTTGCTCGCCGGGCTCCCCGCGGCGCGACGGCTCGAGGGACCTTGGGCGACGCTGCTCGAGCAGATGCGCGTATTCTACGGGGCGACCCTTTCCACCACTTCAGGGTAAATTGGGGCATGGAAACACCAGGGAAGATCGTGTGCGTCGGCCGGAACTACCTCGAGCACGCCAAGGAGATGGGGAACGACGTGCCGAAGGAGCCGCTGCTGTTCCTGAAGCCGCCCTCGACCGTCATCGCCTCCGGGGCGGCGATCGAGCTCCCCGCCGATGCGGGACGGATCGATTTCGAGGGGGAGATCGGTGTCGTGATCGGCACGCGCCTGCGCAAAGCCACGGCGGACGCCTGCCGCGCCGGGGTGCGCGGCATCGTCGCCGCGAACGACGTGTCCGCGCGCGAGTGGCAGAAGGCCGACGGACAGTGGGCTCGCGCGAAGGGCTGCGACACCTTCCTGCCCCTGGGCGAGGAGTCGCGCGCGCCCTTCGACCTCGCGGATCTGACCGTCGTCACCCGCCACAACGGTGTCGAGAAGCAGCGTGGCTCGAGCGCGGACATGGCGTTCTCCATCCCCGATCTGCTCGCCTACATCTCGCGCTACATCACGCTCGAGCCCGGCGACCTGGTGCTCACGGGGACGCCGGCGGGGGTGGCCCAGCTCCAGCACGGCGACACCGTCGAGGTCGAGGTCGTGGGGCATTCGACGGTCCGCAGCAGCGTGGTCGCGCTCTGATGAGCGGCGACACCCGATGACCACTCCGCGTCGGCGCGTCATCAGCACGCCGGGCACGCATCGCGATCCGTCGCGACGCGGTCCGGCCGGACTGGTGGTGTCCGTGCTGGCGCACGTCCTCGGGATCACGCTCCTCGTGCGGCTGGTGGTCTTCCCGGTCGACTGGGCGCGGTTCATGAACGGGAACTCCACCCCGCCGGTCGCCGAACGGATCGGTTTCATCGCATTGCCCAAGGGCGATCCCGCCGAGACCCGTGCCGCGCGTTCGGGCGGGAACGGCAAGCCGATCGTCCGACTGAACAACCCGACGCCGGCGATCCCGCCGATCGTCGCACCGACGATCGTGCCGCGCGGCCTTCCCGACCTTCCACGTCCGTTCCGCCCGGGCGAGGAAGAGCAGGGGAGTGGTCCGATCGTCGGCACTGGCGGTCCGGCGCGCGGCATCCGCCCGCAGTTCACCGATCCGCGTGTCTGGGCGCCGGCCGCGCCCGTCGTGCAGATGCCGCTCACTGGTACGCGCAAGCTCGACAGCACGCTCGCCAACCGGCTGGGGGCGCTCAACGACTCGCTCGGGCTCATCCCGCGCGAACGCGACCCGGGCGACTGGACGATCGAGCGCGACGGCAAGAAGTACGGCATCGACGGGAAGTTCATCCGGCTCGGCAAGTTCCAGCTGCCGACCGCCGCGCTCGCCCTGCTCCCGCTCAATCAGACGGCGAACCCCGGACAGGCCGAACGCGCGAAGACGCTGGGGCAGATCCGCAGCGAGATCCTGGATCAGGCCGCGCGCGGGGCCCGTGACGACGACTTCAAGGCCGCCGTGAAGGCGCTGCGCGAACGCAAGGACAAGGAACGCGCGGCCGCCAAGAAGGACGGCGACACAAAGGTACCCGGAACGCCCTGAGCCGCAGATCGCGGCTCGGCAGGGCGCGGCTCAGCCGCGCGCGCTCGTCCGGATGACGCCGCCGAGCACGCCGAGGATCGCGTAGTCATCGGCGGGACCCAACTCGAGCGCCTCGCGCTCCCCCGACGCGGCGAGCCGGATGTTGCTCCCGATGCGCTGCATCGCGCGGATCAGCAGTGCGCCACCGACCCGCGCCACGACGAAGTCGCCGTCGCGCGCGCGCTCAGAGGGATGCACGATCACGAGATCGCCCTGGAGCACCCCGGCCTCGGGGGCCCCGTCGGGGTAGGCGCGGGCGAGGAAGACGTCGCTCGCGGCGATCAACGACCGGTCGAGGGTCACCGCGCCGTCGTCCACCATCGCGCGCTGGTCGCCGTCGGGACGGAGCACCGGGACCGGGACGGTCCCGCTCCCGCCCGCGAAGCCCAGGAGCGTCACGCCGCGCGATCGTCCGGGCTCGCGCTCGATGTACCCCTTCCGTTCGAGCGAGCCGAGCAGGTCGGCCACCGACTTGGTGCTCGCGATCCGGAAGCGTTCGGCGATCTCCCGCACGCTCGGCTGGAACGTGCGGTCGGCGAGGAAATCGAGGAGGAAGTGGTAGACCTGCTCCTCGATCGGCGTCAGCGGCTCACGGGTCACGCCGCCGGCCGCTCCGCGAGCGCGGCGAGAGCCGTGTCGATGTTGGCGAGCACCACGTCGCGCCCGAGGCGGTAGATCGTCTTGGTGATGCTGATCCCCACCCCGCGCCCGGAGACGGCCACACGGACCGTCTGGAAGAGCGGGGAGGCGCCCACGCCGAGCTCACCGGCGAGCGCCTTCATGTCGGCCTCGATCGCGGCATCGCTCCAGTCGGCGAGGGCCGCGAGGCGGGTGCGCGTGGCCTGCAGCCATTCGATGGCCTTCGCGGGATCGGCCCAGTGCTTGGCCGAGGCCGCGGGGTCGATCACGAGCGGCTGCCCGGGGAAGAAGATCCGCGCGAGCTCCACGAGCTGGTCGGTCGTGCGCGCGCGCTCTTTGCAGTCCTCGAGCACCGTCGCGAGCCACTCCCGCTTGGCGTGCACGGCGGCGGCGTCGGCGAAGAGCCCGGCCGCCACGAACGACGGCGTCATGGCGTCCACGAGCGCATCGCCGGTGAGACGCGAGAGGTGCTGCCCGTTCATCCACTCGAGCTTCTTGGTGTCGAAGACGCTCGCCTTGCGCAGCAGGCCGTCGAGGGAGAAGCGCTCGATCATCTCGTCGCGCGTCATCACTTCGAGGTCGCCGCCCGGGCTCCAGCCCATGAGTGCGAGGAAGTTGTTCATCGCCTCGGGCAGGATCCCCAGGTGCTGATAGTCGCCCACCGCCGTCGCCCCGTGACGCTTGGAGAGCTTCTTCCCGTCCATCCCGTGGATCATCGGAAAGTGCGCGAAGGTGGGGAGTGCCGCACCCAGCGCCTCGTACAGCAGGATCTGCTTGGGCGTGTTGGAGATGTGGTCGTCACCGCGCATCACGTGCGTGATGCGCATCGCGATGTCGTCCGAGACGACGGCCATGTTGTAGATCGGCGTGCCGTCGGAACGGAGGATGACGAAGTCCTCGATGTCCTTGTTCGGGAAGCTGATCGTCTCGTGGACCAGGTCGTGCCAGGCGGTGGCGCCATCGGGGACACGGAACCGCACGACCGAGGGCTCGCCGGCGGCGATGCGCCGCGCGACCTCGTCGTTGTCGAGCCGGTCGCAGCGGCGGTCGTACTTGAACGCCGTCTTGGCCGCCTCGGCGGCCTTCCGGCGCTCGTCGAGCTCGGCCGGGGTGCAGAAGCAGCGGTACGCGAGCCCGCTGTCGAGCATCGACTGCGCATCGCGGCGATGTCGCTCGAGATTGGCCCCCTGGTACACGACCTCCTCGTCCCAGAGGAGTCCGAGCCAGGTCAGTCCCTCGAAGATGGCGCGCGTGCTGTCGTCGGTGCTGCGCGCCTTGTCGGTGTCCTCGATCCGCAACAGGAACTGTCCGCCGGTCTTGCGGGCGAAGAGCCAGTTGAAGAGGGCCGTACGGGCTCCACCGACATGCAGGTAGCCGGTCGGGGAGGGGGCGAAGCGGACGCGGACGGGAGAGGAGTGCGGGGCGCTCATGGCGGATCCGGGACGACGGGAATCGAGAGGTCCGTTCCGGCCACCGTGACCGGGAAACGGGTGTTTATCGGAGGTCGCAATGCACGACGCGGGTCCAACCGAGATCCGGCGGACCCGCGCCACGGAGCGAGAGGGATTCGAACCCTCGATACAGGCGTAAACCCGTATGCCGGTTTAGCAAACCGGTGCCTTCAGCCTCTCGGCCATCGCTCCCCAACCACTGCTCGTACCCTCGAAGCGCCGCCGTCAACCTGCTGGCGGCGGAGCGGAGGGCACAGGACTCGAACCTGTAAGCGGCTTTCACCGCGGCGGTTTTCAAGACCGCTGCCTTACCAATTCGGCGCAGCCCTCCCAAGGTCACGTAATGTCGCCGGAGGGGCGCTTCGACGCAACCTCACCGGCGACATTCCCGAAATGTCCGGATATGGCGCGAGTCGGAATCGTGGCGGTATTGTTCAGCTCGGGCAGGGACGCCCACTCCTCAGAACTTCAGTCCCAGAGGCTGTATCATGGCAGACGTTCCCGACGACGCGAAGGCGTCGCTCGACGTGCTCCGGAGTGTCGGAGGCGACGAGATGTTGGCGATGATGCTGCGCACCTTCATCCAGTTCGCCGACGAGCGGATCCCGGCGATGGCGAGCGAGGTCGCGCGCGGGCAGCTCCGCGAGGCCGCCGCGATCGCGCACTCGCTCAAGTCCAGCGCCCGCCAGCTCGGCGCGATGGCCCTCGGCGATGCATGCCAGACGATGGAAGAGGCCGGAAAAGCCGAGAACGCCGCGGCGGCTGCCGGCGGCGTTCTCGAGGTGCAGGATCGGTATCGCGCCGCGCGCGACTGGATGAACCAGATCGCTACGGCTTCTTAGTCGGGACCTTCGGCGCCAGCGCCGTGTCGCCCTGCGGCACGACCGTCGGGACGGGCGCGCGCTCATTGGCGAACAGATCGTCCAGCTTCGTCGCCTTGGCCACCGCGCGCGCGCGGGTGATCGCCTCGGTCGAACCCTTCTGATCGCCCTGCGCTGCGAGCGCTTCGCTGAGCACGACGCCGGTCGACACGTAGAGGTACGGGATCCCCACCGACGGACGATCGACCCAGTCCCCCTTCTTGATCAGCGACTCGGGGGCCTTGAACTCCTTCCAGAGTGACGCAGTGGTGGCGACATCCACGAAGCCCTCACCCGCCACACGCACGGTGTCCTTCCCCGCGCGCACCGAATCCGGCATGAGCTTGCGGGCCATCGCCGTCGTCAGCAGATAGGGGCCGAAGCCGAGTTCCTGGCCGTAGCTCCCCGATGTCCGGCTGAAGTAGATCGGGCGGTCCGAGTCCTGGATCATGCGCAGCACGAACATGTCGGCACGCGCGAGGAAGCGCGGCGCGACCACGGCGCGGATCTTGTCCTTGACGAAGAGCTGCGGCTCGCGGAGTTCGGTGCCGAGCGGGACCTCGTCGGCCTCCTTCATGGTCATCGCGAGAATCGGCTTGACCGGCTTCGGCCAGGTACGTCCCTTGTACGCGGCCGGTCCCTTGGCCGCATCGTACTCGTACACTTCGCGGCGCATCATCTGGCGCGTGTACCAGTCGGTGTTGAGCAGGGAGGTGTTGGCGATCAGCACGTCCTTGCGCACGCCGAGCACTTCCTGCGCGTACCAGAGCGGGAAGGTGTCGTTGTCGCCCACCGTCACCAGCACGCCGTAGGGCTCGACCGAGTTGAGCATGTCGACGGCGAAGTCGCCGGTGTCGGTCTGCCCGCGGCGCGACGACGCCTCCCAGTTCCCGAACAGCGGCACGAAGGCCAGCAGCAGCACGGGGCTCGCCGCCACCCAGGCGTTGCGCGTCGGGAGTTCGATCTTCTCCTTGCCGAGCACGACCTCTTCGCGCCCGATCACGGCGGCGATGGATTCCCACACGTACACGAGTCCGAGCGCGGCCCAGACGCTCCACGCCGAGAAGCTCCAAAGATAGAAGTAGTCTCGATCACGGACCTCTCGATTCACCGTGTCGCCGAGCTCCGGGTCCTGACTCGCGCCGTACTTGAAGTTCAGATAGTAGATCAGCAACAACGTCAGCGTGAACATCAGCGGCCCGAAGAAGGCGAAGCTCCTGGGATCGCGCTTCCAGTGCACGAAGCCGCCGAGCAGACCGAGCACGAGGAAGACCGCGGCGAGCGCGCTCTGGAGCCCCGGACGGTCGCCGTGGGCGTCGCGCACCCACTGCCACTTGAAGTAGAGCCACCACATGCCGATCTGCGCCGACAGCGGGGCCTGACGCTCGCTCAGCTCGGGCTTGCCGTACTGCCCGCGATTGAAGTTGTACATGAAGGCATCCTTCGTCCCGGAGGAGAAGGTGCACGACACCTTGAGGCCGTCACGGCAGGCCGTGGGCTCGCCTTCGTTGATCGCAGGGAAGTGCGCGGCGCGGATGGGCTGCGTCGCGAACGACGAGCCGCCGACGAACACCGCCACGGCGCAGGCGATCAGGAGCTTCCATCGGAGGATCGTCTTGGGGCGACGGATCAGCACCGCGAGTCCGACCGCGGGGGCGACCAGCATGCCCGCCATGTGCACCGCATAGCCGAGGCCGATGGTGTAGGCGATCAGCACCAGCGTCTTGTCGGCGCGCGCGCCATCGGGCTCGTCGCACCAGCGGACGGTGAGCCACGCCGCGATCGCGAGCCCGGCCAGCGACACCGTGTACACCTTCTCGTTCACGACCGACTGCGACCACACCGTGAAGGCCGTGGCACCGATCAGCACCGCGAGCGCGCCGCCGGCGATGCGCTGCCAACGCTCGGCGAACCACCCCACCAGCACCCGCTCGGTGATCAGGAACCACATCCCGGCCGAGATCGCGCTCGAGAGCGCGGCCAGCACGTTCACGCGCATGGCCACGTTCGGGGCGATGGGGAGCAGCGCGAAGACGCGCCCCATCAGCACGAAGAACGGATTGCCCGGCGGGTGCGGGATACCGAGGGTGTAGGCCGCAGCGATGTACTCGCTGGTGTCCCACATCGCGGTATCGGGCGAGAGGGTGATCACATAGAGCGCGAACACCAGCGTCGCGGCGATGCCGGCGGCGAGGTAGGACGGGCGGTAGTCGAGTTCGTGCGGGGCGGTCGAAGACGCCATGGGACCTGACTGTGTTTGGTAAAGCTTCCGGAACAACCCTGAAATGTCGCCTCCCCGGGGTACTGAGGGGAAGCGGGGGCGGGGGGCGGCGCCGGTCGGCGTCACCCCCGGATACCGTGCCTAGTGGCGGAAGGTCCGCCGACCGGTGAAGACCATCGCGATCCCGTGCTCGTCCGCGGCGGCGATGACCTCCGCGTCGCGCACCGAGCCGCCGGGCTGCACGATCGCCTTGACCCCGGCCGTGGCGGCCTGGTCGATGCCGTCGCGGAAGGGGAAGAAGGCGTCGGAGCCGAGTGCCGCGCCGTCGGTCGTGTGGCCGGCGCCGCGCGCCTTGTGGACGGCGAGGAAGGCGGCGTCGACGCGCGACATCTGGCCGGCGCCGATCCCGATGGTCGCCCCGTCGTGCGCGAGCACGATGGCGTTGCTCTTCACACTGGCCACGGCGCGCCAGGCGAAGAGCAGATCGGCCCGTTCCGCCGCCGTCGGCTGCCGCTTGCTGACGACCTGCCAGTTGGATTCATCGAGCACCGGGCTGGAGCGTTCCTGCATCAGGAAGCCCCCACGCACCGTCTTCAGATCCATCGCACCCGCCTTGGCCTTGGCGTTCCCCACGAGCACGCGGAGATTCTTCTTCTCGCCGAGCACGCGGAGCGCCTCGGGGGTGAACGACGGGGCCACGACGCACTCCACGAAGAGCGAGGCCACGGCCGCCGCCGCCGCTTCATCCACCGGCACGGTGAAGGCGATGACCGACCCGAACGCGCTCACCGGGTCGCAGGCCAGCGCCTTCCGATAGGCATCGAGCGCGCTC
>CAZAGK010000083.1:0-14054 GCA_964484775.1 uncultured Gemmatimonas sp.
ATCGGCTCCATCAGGTTCTGGTCGGTCGCGGCTGCCGCGCGCAGCGTGTCGAGCTTGGTCTGGTCGACGGCGCCGAGGACACGGATCGCGAGCCCCGGGCCGGGGAACGGATGACGTCCGACCATCTCCTCGGGGAGTCCGAGCTCGCGGCCCACATTGCGGACCTCGTCCTTGAACAACTCGCGGAGGGGCTCGATCAGCTTGAACTTCATGTCGGCCTTGAGCCCGCCGACGTTGTGATGCGTCTTGATCGTGGCGCTCGGCCCGCCCTTGGCGCTCACGCTCTCGATCACGTCGGGATAGAGCGTCCCCTGGACCAGGAACTCGGCGTTCTCCCCTGCCCTCGCGGTCGCCGCCTCGAAGACGTCGATGAAGGCGTGGCCGATCGCCTTGCGCTTGGCCTCGGGCTCGTCGACGCCCGCCAACGCGGTGAGGAACCGTTCCTCGGCGCGCTCGGTCACGAGTCGGATCCCGAGGTGCTCGCCCATCGTGCGCTCGACCTGCTCGCGCTCGTGCAGCCGGAGCAGCCCGTTGTCCACGAAGACGCAGGTGAGCTGATCACCGATCGCCTTGTGCACGAGCGCCGCCGCCACGCTGGAGTCCACGCCGCCGCTCAACCCGCAGATCACCTTCTTGTCGCCGACGATCGCGCGGATCTTGGCCACTTCCTGCTCGATGAACGAGCCCGGCGTCCAGTCCGGCTTGGCGTGACAGACGTGGAAGAGGAAGTTCTGGATGATCTCCGCGCCGCGCACCGTGTGCGCCACCTCGGAATGGAACTGGATCGCGTGGATCGGCTTGGTCGCATGCCGGAAACCGGCGACGATCCCGCCCGAGCTCGCGGTGCGCACGTATCCCGGCGGCGGCTCGTCCACGTGGTCGCCGTGGCTCATCCAGACCTGCGTCTCCTCGCCGACGGCGAAGCCCTTGAACATCCCGTCCGCTTCGTCCACGCGGACCATCGCGCGCCCGTACTCACGACCGCCGCCGGCAGCGACGGTCCCCCCTTCGGTGTGCGTGATCCACTGCAACCCGTAGCAGACGCCGAGGATCGGCGCGACATCGAGGATGCCGCGATCGAAGGTCGGCGCTCCCTCGTCGGTGACCGAGTTGGGGCCGCCGCTCAGGATGATCCCGGTCGGCTTCCACTCCCGGATCCACTCGAGCGATCGGGTCGGAGGATGGATCTCGCTGTACACGCGCGCTTCACGGACGCGGCGTGCGATCAGCTGCGTGAACTGGCTACCACAATCGAGGATCAGGATCCGGGACGTCACGAGATCAGAATTGCCACTTGGGGTCGGACAGCTTGAGGAACTCGACATGCTTGCTGTCGAGGTCGAGGACGGCGGCGGTCGGAGCCCCGTGCAGCCAGCCACAGGCCTCCCCCGGATTGATGATCAGCGTGTCGCCACGCGTCTTCATCGACTGCTGATGCTCGCTCCCGTGCACCACGAAATGGTGCGCGTTGATCGACCGCGACGTGGTGTCGCCGATGTCGTGCACCAGCAGGATCTTGTGGTCCCCGATGGTGAGGCTGTGCGGGGACTCGAACAGTTCGTGTCCCATCCCCTGCGCCGCGAAGGCCTTGAGTCCCTCGGGATCGCCATCGTTGCGGCCGAAGACGCCGGCCAAGGCGATGTTCGCGTCCTGGAAGGGCTTCAGCGAGAAGGGGGAGCAGAAATCCCCCGCGTGGAGCACGAGCCCCACGCCGAGTTCGGTCATCCGGCGGACGAGCTCAGCGACTGCGGGTACACGATCATGCGTGTCGGACATGAGACCGATCAGCATCAGGCATCCCTCCATTCGGGGTCGGACTTCTCGAGTCGCACGAGGTCGGCATACTGCTCTCGAGCGGTCACCACCGCGAACCGGTGACCGTCGACCATGACCTCGGCCGCTCGCGGCCGCGCATTGTAGGTGGACGCCATGACGTACCCGTAGGCTCCAGCCGTGTGGACCGCAATGAGGTCCCCTGGAGAAACATCGTCCATTTCCCGGTCGAGCGCGAGGAAGTCCCCGCTCTCGCAGACGGGCCCAACGACATCGAGTCGTGCCTTCGCCCCGCTGGGGCGCACCGCGTCGATCTGATGATACGCGTCGTAGTGCGACGGGCGCAGCAGATCGTTCATCCCCGCATCGACGATCGCGTAGTCCTTCCCACCACTGTGCTTGCGGTACAGCACACGCGCGAGCATCACGCCGCTCGCCGCCACGAAATAGCGCCCCGGCTCCACCAGGAGCTCGGTGCCGGTCGCGCGCGCGAGTTCGCCGACGATCGTCGCGTAGCCCTCGAGATCGGGCTCGGGGTCCCCACTCTGGTAACTCACGGGGAGCCCGCCACCGACGTCCACATAGCGGAGCTTCGCGCCCGCCTTGGTCACGCGACCCGCCAGTTCGGTCAGGCGCTCGGCGCCCATGCGATACGGCTCCACCGTCGCCAGCTGTGAGCCGAGATGCATGTCCAGCGCGGCGAGCTCGATCCCCGGAAGGCGGATCGCCGTCTCGGCGCAATGCATCGCGTCGTCCCACGGGATGCCGAACTTGTGTCCCTTGGCGCCGGTCGCGATGTACGCGTGCGGCGTATCGACCAGGACTTCAGGATTGATCCGCAGCCCTACCGACGCCGTCACCCCGAGCTCCTGCGCCACGAGCGAGAGCAACTCCAGCTCCGCCAGCGACTCCACATTGATCAGCTTGATCCCCGCCTGCAGCGCTTCGCGGAGTTCGAGTGCGTTCTTCCCCACCCCGCCGAACAGGATGTCGCGACCGCTGAACCCCGCCTGCTGCGCGCGGAAGAGCTCACCGCCGCTGACGACGTCCACCCCGGCGCCGAGTTCGCGCAGGAGGGTGAGGACGGCGCGATTGCTGTTGGCCTTGAGCGTGAAGTGCAGGCGATGCGGGATCCCCGCGAGCGCCGCCGACAGCCGGCGATAGCGTTCACGGATGACTTTGGCGCTGTACACGAACGTGGGCGTGCCGGCCTCGCGCGCGATGCGCTCCGCCGGCACGTCCTCGCAGTGCAGGGCGCCGTCGCGGCGCCCGAATGCCGCGTCTAGTACGCTTTCGCCCACACGACCTCGTACTTCGCCGGTTCCCCGGTGACGATGCACTTCGTGGGCGCCTCGGCCGAACGGAACTCGGCGTCGGGGATCACACGGATCGTGGCCTTGGTCTCCTCCTTCACCCGCGCCTCGATCGCCGGATCGCCGTTCCAGCCGGCGTAGACGAAGCCCCCCGGTCCCTCGATGATCTCCTTGAACTGCTCGTACGAGGTCACGCCGCGATGCGTGTTGGCCTCGCGACGCGCCTTGGCGGCCGCGAAGAGATCGTTCTGGATCGTCTCCAACAGCGCACCCACCGACGCCGCCACACCGTCACGCGGGATCGCCGCCTTGGCGCGCGTGTCGCGCCGCGCCGAGAACACCGACCCCTTCTCGAGGTCCTTGGGGCCGAGCTCGAGACGGAGCGGCACGCCCTGCAGTTCCCACTCGTAATACTTGGCGCCGGGCTTGAGCCCTTCGCGGGCGTCCACGTGCACGCGCAGGCGATCGTGTGCGCCACGACCGGTCCAATCGGTGAGCTCGGCCTTGAGCGCCATCGCCGCTTCGGTGAGGCGGCCACGCTCCTCGTCGCTCTTCCAGATCGGGACGATCACCACTTCGATCGGCGCCAGGCGCGGCGGGGTCACGAGGCCGTTGTCGTCACCATGCGTCATGACGAGCCCGCCGATCATGCGCGTGCTCACCCCCCAGCTCGTGTTCCACGCGTGCTCGATCTCCCCCGACTCGGCCTGGAACTTGAGCTCAAAGGCCTTGGCGAAGTTCTGCCCGAGATTGTGCGAGGTGCCGGCCTGCAGCGCCTTGTTGTCCTGCATCATCGCTTCGCAGGAGTAGGTGCGCAGCGCGCCGGCGAACTTCTCGCTCTCCGACTTCTGCCCGGTGACCACGGGCATCGCCATCCAGTTCTCCATGAAGTCGCGGTACACGCCCAGCATGCGGCGCGCCTCTTCCTCGGCCTCGTCGTGCGTCGCGTGCGCGGTGTGTCCTTCCTGCCAGAGGAACTCGAGCGTGCGCAGGAAGAGGCGCGTGCGCATCTCCCAGCGGACGACGTTGGCCCACTGGTTGATGAGCAGGGGCAGGTCGCGGTACGACTGGACCCACTTGGCGAACATGTGGTAGATGATCGTCTCGCTCGTGGGGCGCACGACCAGCGGCTCCTCGAGCTTCTTGCCGCCACCATGCGTCACCACCGCGCACTCGGGGGCGAACCCCTCGACGTGCTGCGCTTCCTTCTTGAGGAAGCTCTCGGGGATGAAGAGCGGGAAGTAGGCGTTGCGATGCCCCGTCTCCTTGAACTTGTCATCGAGGGCGCGCTGCATGCGCTCCCAGATGCCATAGCCGTTGGGACGGATCACCATCGATCCCTTCACCGGCGAGTAGTCGGCGAGCTCGGCGCGGAGCACCAGTTCGTTGTACCACGCGCTGAAGTCGGCAGCGCGGGTCGTGAGCTTCTTGTCGTCGGCCATCAGTCCGTCTGTCGTGAGGGGATGCTACGGTCGATCCAGTCCTTCAATGCGGCGAGTGCGTGCGGGTCACCGTCGATCAACGGCGCGGCCGCGAAGTGGTGCTTCGGCGCTTCGCTGATCTTCCCCGCGAGCCCCTGCACCACCACCTGGTCGGCGCTGTCGAACGCGATCGCGGTGCGGGCCCCCGACTTGCGGGCACCGTCGAGCTGATTGCGGGAGGCCTGCGAGACGTACTTGTCGGCGGAGAGCTGATAGTCCACGCTGAAGCCGGCGCGGCGCAGATGCCGTGCGAGCGTCAGGGCGTCGGCCACGCCGTGCGCGAGCACACCGTCGCCACCGACGATGAAGAAGTCCGCCGCCGCGCCGTTCACCGGCGGCACGAGCCCGCGCTCCTTCAGCAGCTCGCCGAGCACCACGTCACCCATGCCGAAGCCGAGCGCGGGAAGATCCACCCCGCCGAGCGCCTGCAGCAGATTGTCGTAGCGCCCGCCGCCGCAGATCGCGCGGAGCTCGCCCTTCGCATCGAACAGCTCGAAGACGGTACCCGTGTAGTAGGCCAGCCCGCGCACGATCGTGAGGTCCAGATCCACCCAGGCGCCATTGCCGAGCGCATGGAGATGGTCGAGATACCGTTCGAAGCGTGCGAAGTGCGGCGCCAGCGCCTCGGAGTGCTTGAAGCGCTCGCCCAGCTCCTTGAGCGTCCCCGACTCACCGAACGCCATCACCGCGTCCACCGTCTTGGGGACGAGGCCGGCGGCCGCGAGCTTGTCGCAGGAGACCTGATGCGGCTGACGCGCGAGCTTGTCGAGCACCGCGTACACCGTCGGCAACTGCTCCTCGGTGACGCCGATCTCGACCAGCAGCGCGTTGAGCAGACGACGATCCGACACCCGCGCGCGTACGTCATCGGGCCCGAGCCCGAGCTCGCGCATGATGTCGATCGCCACGCTGAGCAACTCGGCGTCCGCCAGCTCGCTCGGCTCGCCGACGATGTCCACGTTCAGCTGGAAGTGCTCGCGAAGACGACCCCGCTGCGCCCGCTCATAGCGGAAGAGCTGAGGCACCGAGAACCAGCGCACGGGCTTCCGGATGGCGTTCGCCCGCGCCGCGACCATCCGGGCGAAAGTCGGGGTCATCTCGGGGCGGAGGGTGACTTCGCGCCCGCCCTTGTCCACGAAATTGTAGAGCTGGCCGACGATCTCATCGCCGCTCTTCTTGGTGTACAGATCCAGGGGTTCGAGCGGGGGTCCGTCATACTCGACGAACGCATACCGACGCGCCACGGTCCGCCACGCACGGAAGATGTGGGCGCGCAGGGCGAACTCATCTGGATAGAAGTCCCGGAATCCGGGAAGAGCGCCGGCAGCCATCCCGCAATTTACCCGGCGGTAGGGCTTACCTCCAGACGCGCCATCGCATCACCGACCGTGTGGAAGGAGCCGGTGATCAGCACCGTCCCCCCTTCCTCCCCGCCGCGGACGAGCGCCCGGTCGAAATCCCGGATCAATTCCGCCGAGATCCCCTCCGACAGGGCGAAGGCCAGCGGCTCGGGGATGTTCCAGGTCCGGCTCGGCGGTGCCGTCGGGGCATTGGTCAGGATGACATGGTCCACCACGGGCTTCAGCGCCCGCAGGATCCCCCGCCAGTCCTTGTCCGAGAGCACGCTGAGGACGGCCACCACGGGTCCCGGGGGACGCACCGCAGCCAGCGTCCGGGCCAGCACCCCGGCCCCGTCCGGATTGTGCGCCACGTCGAAGATGTACCGCCCGACCCGCTGGAATCGCCCCGGCAGGACGACCTTCTCGAGCCCCGCCTCCACCTCCGCCGCGCTCGGCCGGAAGCGCTCCGGCAGAGCGTCGAGCATGGTCAGCGCCACGGCGGCATTGGCGGCCTGGTGGGCTCCCAGGAGCGGGGTGCGGAGCCGCCGGCCGAAGGCGGGAAGGTCGAACGAGGTCCCGTCGGGCGCGACCACGATATCGGCCGGCCCCCCTTCCTCGTAGACGGTCCGGACGGGGCTCGCCCCGCGGTCCCGTGCCAGCGCGGCCAGCAGCTCCCGGATCTCCTGCTCCGGCTCCCCGATGATCGCGGGGACCGCCGGCTTGAAGATCCCCGCCTTCTCGTAGGCGATCTCCTCGCGCGTCCCCCCGAGGTACTCGACATGGTCGATCGCGATGGTGGTTACTCCTGCCACGAGCGGGGAGACCACGTTTGTCGCGTCCAGACGCCCCCCGAGCCCCGTCTCGATCACCGCCACATCGGCCCCCGCCTCGGCGAAGAACTCGAACGCCATGGCGGTGGTGGCCTCGAAGAAGGTCGCCCCGATCCGCTCCACATCCGGCGTGCGCCGGTGGATGAACTCCACGATCCGGTCAGGGGAGACCGGGACCCCGTTGATCAGGAAGCGCTCGCGGAAGTCCACCAGATGGGGTGACGTGTACTTCGCGACACGGAGTCCTTTGGCGCGCAGAACGGCTTCGAGGGTCGCGCAGACGCTCCCCTTCCCGTTCGTCCCCGCGACATGCAGCGCCGGCACCCGCCGATGCGGGTCGCCCAGCACGCCGAGGAACGCTTCGACGCGGTCGAGCCCGAGACGCCAGACACCGGTCGTACGCGCGTAGAGGAAATCGAGCGCGTCGCCGTAGGTCTTCAGGCCGACGCCCACCCGGTCGCCGCTGGCTTTCCGCTCATATGACGCAGGAGCTGCCCCACCGTCTGCTTGAGCTTGTGACGGTGGACGACGCAATCGACCATGCCGTGGTCGAGCAGGAATTCCGCCGTCTGGAATCCTTCCGGCAGGTCCTGTCCCAAGGTCTGCTTGATCACCCGCGGGCCGGCGAACCCGATGACGGCGCCCGGCTCGGCGAGGATCGCGTCACCCAGCATGGCGAAGCTCGCGCTCACGCCGCCCGTCGTGGGATTCGTGAGGATCGACACGTACGGGATGCGGCGCTCCGCGAGCTGCGAGAGGACGACCGAGGTCTTGGCCATCTGCATCAGGGAGAGCACGCCCTCCTGCATGCGCGCGCCACCCGATGCCGACATCACGATCAGCGGGAACTTCTTCTCCAGGCTGCGCTGGCCGAGGCGGGCGATCTTCTCGCCCACGACCGAGCCCATGGAACCGCCCATGAAGGCGAAGTCCATGATGCCGAGGTTCACCGGCATCTGGTCCATCGTCCCGGTCACCGTCAGGATGGCGTCCCCCTCGCCGGCGTTGGCGCGGGCCTTCTTGAGGCGCGCCGGATAGTCCGGGAAGCCGAGCGGATCCTTGGAGCGCAGATCCTCCTCGGTCTCCTCGATGGTGCCATCGTCGAGCAGGATCCGCGCGAAGTCGATCGCGCGCACGCGACGATGGAAGTCGCAGGCCGGGCAGACGTTGAAGTTCTTGACGAACTTCTCACGGATGTCCGTATGGCCGCACGACTCGCACTTCTCCCACACATCGGCGGGGATCTCGAGTCGTTCGGCGCGCGGCTTGCGCAGTTTCTTCTCTTTCCGGAACCATGCCATCTGTTCAAGATGGCCGCGGAACGGGGACTGTGCAAGAATGCGACAGCCTCCCGAAACCCTTGACAGAATCGGCTTCCCTAGATCACCAGGGTGTCGGCCCGCCCCCGCCCCTCGGCCGACAATCGGACCAGGATGCCGATCGAGATCCACGAGGCCAGCAGGAAAGAACCGCCGTAGCTGAAGAAGGGGAGCGGAATGCCGGTGATCGGCACCAGGTTCAGCGTCATCCCCACATTCTCGATCACGTGCGTGATCCAGATCGAGACGAGCCCGAACGCCACCAGGCTGGCGAAACTGTCGGTGGCTCGAGACGCGATCCGGGTGCACCGGAGGAAGAGCACGAAGAAGAGCGCCAGCGCCACGGTGACCCCGAGGAAGCCGAGCTCCTCACCGACCACCGACCAGATGAAGTCGGTGTGCTGCGCCGGCAGGAACGCGAGCCGCTTCTGCGTCCCCTCGGTGAACCCCTTGCCGAGCCATCCGCCGGAGCCGATCGCGACCTGCGACTGGATCACGTGGTACGAGGCCCGGAGCGGGTCGGCCGAGGCATCGAGGAAGACCTTCAGTCGCCCCTGCTGGTAGGGATTGAGCTTGTCCCAGAGGATCGGGGCGGCGACGCCGAAGGCGAAGTTCGCGAACCCGACCAGAACGCCCTCGATCACCGGCGGCTTGGCCCAGAGCACCAGCGCCACGATGAACACGAACCACGCTCCCCAGAGCCCGGTGTTGAACGCCAACACGAGGCTGACGATCGGACTCGCGAGGAAGATCAGGTTCTGCCACGACACGCCGCGCCAGAACAACATCGCGAAGTAGATCCCGGCGAAGACGATCGCGGTGCCGAGGTCCGGCTGCAGCATGATGAGGACCCACGGCACCCCGACGACGAGCGCGGAGGGCCCCAACTCGAACAGCGTCTCCGGCGCCTCCTTCCGGTCGGAGAGGACGCGCGCCAGCATCAGCACGACGGCGATCTTGGCCAGCTCCGACGGTTGCCCCAGCTTCACCCCACCGATCGCGAGCCAGCTGTGGTTGTTGCTCGCCCCCGTGCCGCCCTTGCCGACGAAGATCAGCACCAGCAGCACGAAGCAGGACCCGACATAGGCCGGCGTCGTGATCCAGTCCAGCAACCGCGTCGGCGCCCGACTCGCCAGCCACGCGGCGGCGATCGACACCACCAGCCACG
The DNA here is from genome assembly GCA_964484775.1 of uncultured Gemmatimonas sp. Lineage (GTDB taxonomy): Bacteria > Gemmatimonadota > Gemmatimonadetes > Gemmatimonadales > Gemmatimonadaceae > Fen-1231. The sequence goes on from CAZAGK010000083.1 coordinate 9,225, forward strand.
TCAGCTGATGTCGCCACGCGTTGGCCACGGCCGTGGGGTAGTCGGTCTGCCCCGCGGAGTAGACCATCGCGATGCCGAACGCCGAAAGCAGAAGCGCCAGCACCACCAACGGATAGTCCGCCGTCGGCCCGCGCTTCACGGCCCCTCCGTCTGGATGAACTGCTGCGCCGAGACCTTGAGATAGTGCTCGATGATCCGCGAGGCGATCTTGGCCGCGCGCGGGCCGTGGCCGCCGAACTCGAGCATCACCGCGACGACGATCTTCGGATCATCCGCCGGGGCGAACCCGACGAACCAGGCGTGATCGTTCTTGGCGTCCTGCGAGTTCTGGGCAGTACCGGTCTTTCCGGCCAGCACCACCCCTTGGATCTTGGCGCTTCCCGCCGTACCGCGGCTCACGACGCCCGCGAGTGCGTTGCGCACGCCGAGCACCTGCGCCGAGTCGAGGGTGAAGAGTCGGGTATGCTCCGGCTTCCCCTGCACGATCCGCGGGAGCGCGGCCTGTCCATCGGTGGCGAGCGCGGTATAGAATCGCGCCATGTTCACGACGGTCTGCGAGTTCTCCCCTTGTCCGATCGACAGACTCAGACTCGCGGACTGGTTCCATCCCCCGGGGTACTTCTTCGTGAAGTAGGCCTTGTAGTCCGAATCCGGGAACTGCGGGCGCACCTCAGCGGGGAGGTCGATCCCGCTCCTCGAATGCGACCCGAGGGAGATGCCCCCGGCGACCAATCGGGCCAGCCCGATCTTGAGCCCGAGCTGATAGAAGTACACGTCGCACGACTGCTCGATCGCTTGCGCGAGCGTGACAGCGCCGTGGCCGCGCTTGTCGTGACACTTGAAGAAACGATTCCCGTACTGGTAGCCGCCGGTGCATGGGGTCTGCATCCGGTCGTCGAGCTTCACGACGCCGAGTTCGAGGCCGATCACGGCGGTCGCGAGCTTCCAGGTCGAGCCGGGAGGGTACGTTCCCTGGAAGGCCTTGTTGTACATCGGCTTCCGCGGATCGGTGTTCAGCGACTTCCAGTAGTCCACCGGGATCCCGCCGGTGAACCGGTTCGGATCGAAGGTGGGCGCACTGTGCAGGGCGAGCACCTCGCCGGTCTTCGGTTCGATCGCCACGGCCGCCCCGACGAGTGAATCGCCGAAGATGCCGTAGATGAACCTCTGCAGATCGAGATCGATGTTGGTCGGCAGTGGCGCCGCCGCTTCCGGGCTGAGTTCCGGACGCGCGCCCGCTTCGCGTACCACGCGCCCGAGCGCGTCCACCTCCACGAAGCGCACGCCTTCGCGTCCGCGGAGCCGCGATTCGTACCGCAACTCGAGCCCGCCCTTCCCCACCTGCTGCCCGGGCTTGTAGCCGGGGAAGTTCTTCGACTGCAGCTGCACCTCACTGATCTCGCCGGTGTACCCCACGAGCGATGCCACCGCAGGTCCATCGGGATACCAGCGCTTCGGCGATGCCTGGATGATCAGTCCCGGCAACTCCACGCGATGCTCTTCCAGCACCGACACGAGCTCGAACGTCGCATCGGAATAGATGACGGCAGGACGGTTGGGGCTCCGGCGATACCGCCGCACCACCGCTTCCTGCTGCTCAGCGGTCATCCCGATCGTCTCGCCGAGTCGCTTCAAGGCGGCCACGAGCTGGGTCTCGCGCGGCGCCAGCAGAGACACCGTATAGCCGATCTGGTCCTCGGCGATCACCTCGCCCTTGCGGTCGAGGATGCGTCCACGCGGCGCGGGGATCGGCACCTCGCGCAGACGGTTCTCGTCCGAGTGCAGCGCGAACTGCGCGTTCTGCAGCACCTGCGCGCGGAAGAACGATCCGACGAGGAAGGTGAAGATCAGCGAGAGGAGCGCGGCGGCCACGCGTCCCCGGCGCTGCACCTCGTTCGGATGGAAGCTCATCCCCGCTCCGGTGTCACCATCGGACGCACGACGCCGAGCACGACGATCCCCACGATCGCCGTGAGCGCGGCCGAGAGCGGTGCCCACACCAGCGCCTGCATCACGAAGTCCCACCCGGTCGCCTGATGCTCCGCGACCAGGAAGAGCAGATCGAACGCCCAGGTTCCGAGGAAGACGAACGCGCCGTTGACGCCGATGTTGTCGGCGAAGAAGGCGGACTTGAGCCAACTCGCGCCGAAGCCGACCAGCGAGAGCGCGAGCGCGCCGGCACCGAAGGCCGACGGACTGAGCGAGTCCGCGAGCAGCCCGAGCACGAAGCCCGTGAGCGCTGCGACGCCGGGACGCGCCCGCACCGCCACGATCAGCACCGCGATCAGCAGGAAGTCCACGTTCACCCGCCACCCCAGCATCGGACGCACCGTGAAGTGCATCGCGATCAGGATCGCCATGATCACCACGAGGGCGATGTTCCGCGAACGGTTCATCGCTTCCTCCGCGTCATCGTGTCCACGGGCATGCCGAGCGCCGCGAGCGAGTCGGCCGCGCGCTTGCGCTGCAGCGCGGCGAGTGAATCACGTTGCCGCACCAGGAGCGAATCACCGGCCTGCACGACGCTGCGACGCGCGGAATCGACGAGCGCCTCGAGGTTCCACACGCCGTCGAGTCCCTGCTTGGCCCGTTCGCGGGTGAGGGCCATCACCGCGCCGACATCGGAGAACTTCACCGCCGGCCGTAGCAGATAGGTGCGCGCCCAGGCCTCGGACGTCTTGATCTCGTTGAGCACCGTCCCGACAGGGATGTTGCGCGGGAAGACGCCGCCCGACCCCGAGCTCACGATCAGCGTCCCCGGGCGCAACTGCGTCCGTAGCGGCACACTCCGCATCTCGAGCAGATAGCGGTCGGCGCTCGGCCCCTGATGCGACGTGACGATCCCGTACGTGGCGCCGTCGGCCGACATCGCGCTCACGCGGAAATCCGGATGCGGCCAGAGCACCGCCACCGAGAACGACGCATCGGCGCGCTGGACCACACCCACGAGTCCCTGCGGCACGATGATGGGGCTCAGCGTCTCGAGCCCGGCCTTGGTCCCCGCCGAGAGCGTCACGGTGAACTCGTCGCCGAGCGAGCGCCCCTGCAGCAGCTCCGCGGGGACGAATCCCCACTTCACCGCCCCCGCGAGTCCGAGCAGTTGCCGAAGGCGCGCGTTCTCGTCCTCGACGCCGCTCAGCCGCTGCGACCGCAGCGAGACGCTGTCGAGGATCCGCAGCGAGGCGTCATGCGCGAGGAACGATCGGCGCGACTCCTCGGCCCGCGCCTGCATCGCCGCTGCGGGCGCGACGATCGTGTTGCGGAGCGCAGCGGCGACCCGGTCGCGCGATGCGTCGGGGAGCACGAGGCAGATGAGCGAGAGTACGACACACCCCGCGGCGATGGCGAGGTCGACCCGTGGGTCCGTACGCTGCGGACGCGCCACCCGCGGTCAGGCGCTCAGGTGCTCAGGACCGACCAGTACTTCTCCTCGTCGTCGAGGATGCGTCCGGTGCCGCGCACGACGCACGTCAGCGGATCCTCGTCCACGTGGATCGGCAGTCCGGTCTCCTGCGTGAGCAGCACGTCGAGTCCGCGGATCAGGGCCCCGCCACCGGTCATCACGATCCCGCGATCGACGATGTCGCTCGCGAGCTCGGGCGGCGTGATCTCGAGCGCGCGGCGCACGGCGTCGACGATCTGCTGCACCGGCTCCTGACACGCCTCACGGATCTCGGCCGAGTGGACACGGACCGTCTTCGGGATCCCCGAGACGAGATCGCGCCCCTTCACTTCCATCTCGCGCTCCTCGCCGAGCGGCGCGGCGGAGCCGATCTGGATCTTGATCATCTCCGCCGTCGGCTCGCCGATCAGCAGGTTGTAGCTCTTCCGCATGAACTGCACGATCGCCATGTCGAGCTCGTCGCCACCGACGCGGATCGACGTGTCGCTCACGATCCCCGAGAGCGCGATGACCGCGATCTCCGTCGTGCCGCCCCCGATGTCGATCACCATGTTCCCCGTCGGCGTCTCCACCGGCAGGCCGACGCCGATCGCCGCCGCCATCGGCTCGGCGACCATGAAGACTTCCTTGGCGCCGGCGCCGAGCGCGGAGTCGCGCACCGCGCGCTTCTCCACCTCGGTGATCCCCGAGGGGACGCACACGATCACGCGCGGCTTCACCTTGAACACGTGGTTCTCGATGATCAGCGTGAGGAAGTAACGGAGCATCTTCTCGGTCACGTCGAAGTCGGCGATCACGCCGTCCTTCATGGGACGCACCGCGATGATCCCTTCCGGGGTGCGGCCGAGCATGCGCTTGGCCTCGAGACCGACGCCCTTGATCTTGCGCGTCTCGCGATCCATCGCGACGACGGACGGCTCATTGAGCACGATCCCCTCGCCCTTCACATACACCAGCGTGTTCGCCGTGCCGAGGTCCACGGCAATGGCGTTGGCGGGAAACAGCGAACCCGTCTTGAAGAATGGCCAGCGCATTATGAAAAGACTCGCGCGTTCGTGATCAGCGAACGGCTAGAGGAGTCCGAAAGGGCGACATGTTGGGAACGCTTCAAGTTACCCGGCGCCGCAGGGTCGGGCAAGCAACGCGCCCCGGCGTACGACGGGCCCCCGGGGGCCGGAACGCGAACGGCGGCCCGGCCAAAGCCCCGCCCCCCGCCACGCCCGACTGCAGCGTGCGGATGACCGCGCCAGGGTGCGGGTACCAGGCGAGTTGGATCTCCGCCTGACCCGTCGAGACGCCCGGGAAGCCGATGCTCGCCGTCGCCCAGGTTCCGGGGCTGGAGATGCCGTCGGTCACGTCCATGAAGGCGGTCCACTCGCCCACGGCCACGGTCGTGGTCTTGCCGTCGGGGTTGGCCGGCTTGGGGT
>CAZAGK010000084.1:0-13944 GCA_964484775.1 uncultured Gemmatimonas sp.
ACAAGACACGAATCTTACCCGTGGAATCCGAAGACACCGAACCGGAGTTCTTCTATGCCATCCCTGGGCGGAACGACTTCGCACCCATCGATTTCCTGCTCGAGCGGATCGTCGCCCCGAATGCGCAGCTCACCTTCGCCACGCTCTTCTGCAACCTGAACTACCGTCCGTTCCTCGAAGGACTGAAGGCACTCGAGGAAGAGGTCGTCGTGCTCGCCTCGAAACGCGCAGCGGGGCGCGACATGGCGCCTCTGCGGGTGATCGAGTTCGTCCCGATGGAGCACGATTGCGTGCACCACTGGGAGAGCGCCCACGCCGCCGAGCTCGCCCGGGCCCGCGAGTTGGCGGGACGATATGAAGGAACGCTGTTCCTCGTGTCGGCTGGACCGATGGCGAACCTCCTGATCGATGCGATGTTCCGGGTGAACCCGGGGAATCGCTATGTGGATGTCGGTTCGGCGTTGGACGAGGTCGCGCAGGGGCGTCGCAGCCGACCGTTCATGCACGACGGCAGCGACTTCTCGCTCCACATCTCCCGCTTCTGACCGTCATGGATCCCGTCACCGAGGCCTTCGTCGCACTCAGCGCGCTCCGCGGGCGGGACGTGAGCGTCGTGAGCGTCGGTGCGCGTCGTGCCGATGCGGACGGCATCGTGCATCGGTTGAACGATCTCGGCTGGAATGCACTCATGCTCGAGCCGGCACCCGCGGCGGTCCGCGGGTTGATCGCCGCACGAGACATGCAGGGCGCGGTCACGATCGATCGGACGCCGCGATCCCGGTTGGCACGGAAGCTCCGACGTGTCCCGGCGGTCGATCTGCGGGCGAAATTGGCCTGGCACAAGGTCTCGCGGATCGATCTGCTGCACCTCGATGTCGATGGCCGCGAGTGGGAGATGCTGCGGGCGTTCGATCTCGCGGCCTTGCGGCCAACGGTCATGATGATCCGCGTGGGTGCGCTCTCCAAGGCGGACCGGCTGGCGTTGGAGGGTTGGCTGCGTGAGTCCGGGTACGCCATCCAGACCGATGGCACGCTGGATATCGCGCGTGACCACCGGATCCACTGGAAGGAGCAGCCGACCCGTGCGTCGGAGCCAACGCCCCAACCGGTCGCGGGCGCCGCCGAGACGACCTTCGTGACCGCGGTCTATCATATGGATCGCGATGTCGAGCCCCGTGGTCGCGCCGAGGGGATGGGACCGTATCTCCTTTCGCTCGCTTCGATGGCGAAGATGGGTGCGCCATTCGTGGTGTACACCCGACCGCAGCATGTGGAGATCCTGCAACGCTTCGCGCGTGAGGAGGAACTTCGGTGGGAGGTCGTCGGCCGGGAACTCGGCGATCGCCCCATCGCGCTGGCGCGCCCGATCCTCCTCGGAGAGGCGGCACAACGGAATCCGTTCCACAGCACCCGATTGTACTGGATCGACGCCGGACTCTCCGACCGACGACACTTCCCCGACCGGTTCCTCGGCGAGGATGGTTTCGACTGCTCGCTCTTCACGCCGGCGATCGTCCGATCGCTCAGCATGCCGACCGCGCTCGTCGCGCTCGAGGGGCCCGGCCCGGAGGGAGAAGGGAGGCAGGTCAGTGGAGTCCTCTTCGGCGGCTTCCGCGACGCCGTCGTGGCATTCGCCGCGCGGTACGAGGAGTTTCTGGTTCGCGCGCGTGTGACCGGTGTCGCGGGCCCCGTGCAGTCGCACCTCACGGCGATCGTCGCCGAGGGAACACTCTCCTGCACGCTCGTACCCTATTCTTCGGCGCACCACGAGCCACAGACCTCCACGCCCGCGGGCGCCAGGAATCCGCTGTACCGGTGCTTCGAGCGTTGGACGACCGAGATCGGCGCCCCCGCGGTCCTGTCGGGATCATCGGTGGACGTCACCGTGATCCTCAACACCTTCAAGCGACCGCACAGCCTGCGCCTGCAGCACGAGGCGATCCTGCGCCAGACGTGCAGACCAGCCGAGTTGTGCATCTGGCAGAACCACCCCACCGCAGGATTCACCGCGGCGATCGATCCCGACGCCTTCGATCCGGCGGTGCTCGCGAACTGCCGGACCGTCACCAGCCGCAACACGAACTTCGGGGTGTGGGCCCGCTTCGCCTTCGCGCTGACGGCGCGCACGAAGTACGTGTGCATCTTCGACGACGACACGATCCCCGGCTCACGTTGGATCGAGAACTGTCTCGAGACGATCCAGACGCATCGCGGTCTCCTCGGGGCCATCGGGATCGTTCAGGACGGGCCGGGACTCTACGAGCGACACCGCGTCGGGTGGAGCGATCCGAACCCCGTCGTCCAGCAGGTGGACTACGTGGGTCACGCCTGGTTCTTCGAGCGCGAGTGGCTGAGCACCTTCTGGCGCGAGCTTCCGGACCTCGACCTGAACGCGTTGCCCGGTGAGCCGCTGGCGCTCTGTGCAGGAGAGGACATGCACTTCTCCTACACGCTGCAGAAATATCTCGGGCTCGGAACCTATGTTCCGCCACACCCCATGGACGATCGCTCCCTCTGGGGGAGCGATCCCAGTTATGCCATACGTCTCGGGACGGAGGGCGTGGCCCTCTCGAACATGCCGGGGCAGATAAGTCCCTTCGACCGCGCGTGGGAACGGTACCGGGCGCGTGGCTTCCGTTGTTTGTATGAGGGCTGACGCATGCTGCTGATCGCCTACGGCACGCGCCCGGAATACGTGAAGCTGCGACCGATCCTCGATCGAATCCGTGCGGATCGTCCCGATGCGATCCCACATCGCGTGCTCTTCACCGGACAGCACGCGCTGCTCGACGACGAGCCGTGCGATGTCAGGCTGCGGATCCCGGCGGACGGGCACCGACTCGACGCGATCGTTCGGACGGCGCTCGACGTCGACGATTCGGTGTTCGACGGCGTGCGTGCGGTGCTGGTGCAGGGCGACACCGCCTCTGCCTACGGGGTGGCGCTGGCCGCCTTCCATCGCGGCATCCCGATCGCGCATCTGGAGGCGGGGCTTCGCACCTACGATCTCGCGAATCCCTTCCCCGAGGAACTGTACCGCCAGCAGCTCTCCCGGATGGCGAGCCTCCACCTCTGCCCCACCGCGCAGAACCGCGCGAATCTCGAGGCCGAGCGCTGCGGCGGACGCATGGAGGTCGTCGGGAACACGGTGCTCGATCACCTCGTCGGCATGACGCCGAGTTTCGATGGCCCCGTGATCGTGAGTCTGCATCGACGCGAGAATCAACCGCGGGCCCAGGAGTGGTGGCGAGCGTTCGACGCGCTCGCGGTCGCGGATCCGGATCGTGAGTTCCTCTTCCTCCGCCACCCAAGCGTCGCGATGGAAGGACTGCGCGCCGCGATGCCCAACGTTCGCGTCACGGAGCCGCTGGCCTACGATGCGCTCCTCCCGCAACTCGCCAGCTGTCGACTCGTGATCACCGACAGCGGCGGGTTCCAGGAAGAGGGAAGCTTCCTCCGGAAGCGGATCATCGTGTGTCGACGCACCACGGAACGCCCCGAGGCGCTCATCTCGCATGCGGTTCTCTGTGCGGAGCCGTCGATGCTCGGCCCGCTGTATGCCGCGGCTGCCGTGGCACCCGAGGTAAAGGCACCGTGCCCTTTCGGCGATGGACACGCCGCGGCGCGTGTCGTGCCTCTGCTCGCGGAGTTCATGGGCATCTGAACGACGAGCGCCCGGCCCCTCAGGGGGACCGGGCGCTCGCGTGGATCGCGACGACGCTCAGGGCACGATCTTCGGTGCCGCCGGAGCCGTCTTGGGGTCGACCATCGGGCGGCGGTCCTTGAGATGCTCCTCCATCTTCAGGCGCGGCACGCCTTCCTTGAGCCATTCCGGCGCCGGCTGATCACGCAGGAAGGTGTCGAACCACTCCGTCATGCGGAGATTGTAGTCCTTCTGGTTCGCCGGACGCGCCAGGCCGTGATTCTCACCGACGTACTCGAGCAGCACCACGTCCTTTCCGAGCTGACGCAGGTGGTTGTAGTAGGTGATGCCCTGGTTGAAGTCCACCGCGCCGTCACGATCGTTGTGGAGCATCATGAAGGGGATCGACAGGTTCTGCGCGAAGGTCTGCGGCGAGTTCTTCATGTAGGCGTCCGGCACATCGTTCGGACCCCCGGTGAAGCGACCCTGGCTCGAGATGAAGATCGAGCCGTCGGTGCTCCCCGAGTTCCAGTACACGGAGCCGAACATCGACACCATGTCCGTCAGCGGAGCGCCGGCGACCGCCGTCTTGAAGATCTTGGTCTGGGTGGTGATGAAGGTCGTCTGGTAGCCGCCCCAGCTGTGGCCCTGGAGCCCCACGCGCGCCGAGTCCACGATGCCGCTGGCGATCGCCGCCTTCACCGCCGGCACGACGCACCACACCGCCGAACGGCCGGGTTCGTTGATCTTGTAGACGATATCCGGCTTGAGGAAGGCATAGCCGCGCGACGTGTAGACGCTCGGGTTCGAGTAGCGCGTCGCGTTCGGCTCGGTGTAGACGTTGTACTCCTGCGAGAGCTTCTCGTAGATGTACGTCAGCATCGGGTACTTCTTCCCCTTCTCGTAGCCGGCGGGGAGGTAGAGCACCGCCTGGTGCTTCCCGAGTCCGTTGTCGCAGGTGTACTCGATCAGGCGAGCGCCCGGCGTCCAGGCGATCTCCTTCTGCTGCGGGTTCGCCTCGGTGAGACGACGCTCATTGGTGATCCCCGCGTCGGCGGCGTACCAGTCGGGATACTTCACCACCGTCTGGCGGCTGAAGACCCAGGTGTCGGCGTCGCGTGCCTTGCGATAGTTGACCTTGGCCTCTTCCGAGGTGATCACCTTGGCGCCGCCCTTCATGGGATCGACCTGCGCGAGCCCTTCCTTCTTCGTCCACTCGCCGTAGGTCTGGAAGTACATCGGCTTCGTGGGATCGATCGCGCCACGATCGCGCGGATCGAAGAGCAGGCGTCCCTGATACTTGATCTGATCCTTGGCGCCGTTGCCGGTGATGTTCACCGCCGCGCCGCTCGCGACCGGGATACGCCACACATCCCAGTTGTCGCGGATGAAGATGTTGTTGCCGTCCTTGGTCCATCCCACGAGGGCGCCGCCGATCGCCGGCTTCACCTGATTGTGGTCGTCCTCGGTGTTCCAGAACTTCGTGGGAACGCCGGCGGAGATGGTCTTCGTCGATCCATTGGCGAAGTCGTAGAGCTTCCAGTCACCGGTGTCGTAGTAGGCGTACTTGGAGTTGTCGGGCGCGAAGGCCGGCGAGGCGCCGCCCCCACGTCCGCCGCCACCACCGCCACCCGGGACCTTCTTCTGGATGAGCTTCCGTTCGCCGGTCGCGACATTCACGGCGTACACGTCGCGATAGCTGAAGCCCTTGATGCCGGCCTCACGTTCGTAGTCGGTGGCGTCGTTGCCGACGGCCCAGCTGTCCTTGGGACCGATCGAGACATCCTTCATGCGCGCGTCGGTCAACTGCACGACCTTCGCCGGTCCGACATGGTACGCGGCGAGATAGCTGAACGCCTTGTCCTGCGCTTCCTGCACCTGCTGCTGCGCCTGCGGCCGCGGGTCCTTCCAATGCCACAGGATCAGACTCGGCACTTCCGCATCCGTCTGCGGCGCGGCGGCGATCTGACCGGTGTTCCCCGCGCCCGGCGCCGATCCTCCCGGCGGGGGCGGGGTGAAGCCGCCCGCAGCGCGCGGACGGGGCGGACGCGGCTCGCGCAGCCCGAAGTAGATCACCTTCTGTCCGTCACCGAACTCGATCGCGCGGTCGCTGCTCACGACGAGTCCACCCGTCACGCCGGCGGTCTTGCCGTTGATCTCGATCGGCTTGCCCCCGGAGGCCGCGTGGCTCCAGGCGACGATCGTAGCGTCCTCATCACCGCCGGCCGTGTCGCTCACCACCCGAAGGGCGGCGATCGCGTCGGTGGAGTCACCCCACACGATGCGGCGATACGACGCCTTGGCGACATCGAGCGACCTGGTGACGCCCGACGAGAGCTGCCGGAGCTGCAGCGAGTTGCCCACCTGATCCGCGGTGCTGATCGCGAGCGCGATCCAGTCACCGCTGTCGTCGAAGGCGTACTCGGAGACGTCGGTGATGATCGCCTGCGTGCCGCCGGCGAGGTTCACGAGTTCGAGCGTGGAGCCACCGGCGGCAGGCGCCGCCGCGGCGGCGCCTCCGGGAGCGGCACCGCCTGCGGCGCGAGGCGCGTTGTGATGCACGGCGAGGATGTCCGACTTGTCGCCCGCGAAGCGGAAGGCGCGCACGTTCTCGAACTCGCGCTTGGTGCCGTCAGCGAGACTCACCACCGCGAGCTTGGTCGGGGTGTTCGCGGCAGCGGCACCCGCGGCCGGAGCGGCTCCACCGCCGCGTCCGCCACGCCCACCGCGGCCGGCGGCCGAGCTCGCATTCACGAGGAAGGCCGCCCACTTGTTGTTGCCGGAGATCCCGACGCCACCACCACCGCCACGTCCGCCGCCAGCCGAGGCATCGCCCACGGGGAAACGCCACTCCTTCCCGCCGGCCGCGGTCGAGCGGATCACCACATCGGCATCCCCTTCATTGGGCGCGATGGTGTAGGCGAACCACTTGCCGTCGTTCGAGAGGGCCGGGGTGCGGATCCCCTTCCAGGTGAGCAGGTCGTTCAGTGTGAGCTGGCGACCGGCGCTCGCCGGCGGGGTCCACTTGGAGACGGGCTTGTCGCTCGTCGCGCCGAAGGGGAGGGTCGCAAGCGGATTGCCGCCGTTGGCGGCATTCGTTGCGGGCGTGGTCGGCGCATTCTGCGCGCCGGCGGTCGCGATCGCCGCGCTGGATAACGCGAGCGCGAATCGGGACAGGACGGAAAGTCGCATCGGGGGAATCCGGGGCTAAGGGCCAGCCCTAGATGTACCGCTTGCCGGGCTCGACGGGAAGGAGCCGAGCCCGGGGTCGTGCCTCTACCAGAGACGCCCGGCGTTCCAAGTGAGTCCCGCGAAGACCGCGTCCGGCTGTGCGCCACCGACGCGACGGATCACCCCGATATCGAGGATCGCCGACTGGGTGATGGCCCACGTCGGACCGGCGAGGAAGCCGACATCGGGGCCCGTGCCCTTGTGCGTGAAGCCGAAGAGCTCGGCGGTCCACCCGAGCTGGCCGGAGAGCACACCGCCGAACGAGGCGGTCCAGACGCCATCGACGTCGCTCCGATTCCCGTTGCCCGCGATCGGCGCGCTGGCGCCGACGTTGAGGTCGATGTGCACGGGGCCCACATCGCGGCTCGAGATCAGCAGCAGGCCGGCGTCGGTGGTGTTCGAGCCGACCGCCGAACCGCCCGTCGCGAGTTTGATCGAGGGTTGCAGCGCGAAGTCGCCGAAGGTGGCGTCGTCGTCGGCGATGCGCCACTTGAGGGAGACGCGGGTGTCGCCGAGTCCTGAAACGAGCCCGGGCGACAACGGCGCACAGAGCAGCAGCGGCGGGCAGCTCGGCGTCGCCGTGACGCGGTGCGTCACTTGCTGCTGCAGGAAGCCGAACGACAGTTGCAGCCTTGGGGCGAGCCCGAACTTCGTGACGACGGTGTAGTGCGTGTACCGGTCGGCGCTGGGTGTCTTGTTGAATTCGGCACCGGCCTCCACTTCGAGGAACCCCCGCGCGACCGTGGACGCATGCGTGGCGACCGTGGGGCGCTCCGGCATGGCGGCGCGGGGGTCGGTCTTGGTGGTGTCCTGCGCCGCGAGGGCCACAGGCAGGAAAAGAGCGAGCGCGGCGGATCGAAGGCGCATGGCAGCGGACCGAGACGGGGTTGAGGGGGCTTCTTGGTCTGAAAGTACGTAGGCCCTTGCATAAAAGTTAGTACGTGCTAAAATATCAAGGTGGCCACCATCCGACCCCTCCCCGACCCGACCGAACCCGCCGCCGCGCCAGACGCGGCCGCGGCAGCGTCCGCCCCCTACGGCACCACCGGCGCCGGCTGGCGCCGCTCACGCTCCACCCCCTCGCTCGCCGAGGCGTATCGATCCGTCCCCGTCAACGGGTCGACCTGGTGGCGCAAGATCCTCGCCTTCGCCGGACCGGGATATCTCGTCGCCGTCGGCTACATGGATCCCGGCAACTGGGCCACCGACCTCGCCGGCGGCTCCCGATTCGGCTACGCGCTCCTCTCGGTCATCCTCATCAGCAACCTGATGGCGGTGCTCCTGCAGGGGCTCTCGTCAAAACTCGGGATCGTGACCGGCCGCGATCTCGCGCAGGCCTGTCGTGACCACTATTCGCGCCCCACATCGATCGCGCTCTGGATCGGCGCCGAGATCGCCATCGCCGCCTGCGACCTCGCCGAGGTCATCGGCTCCGCCATCGCGCTCAAGCTGCTCTTCGGCATCCCGCTCACCGTCGGCATCATCCTGACGGCGCTCGACGTCATGCTCGTCCTGCTCCTCCAGCATCGCGGCTACCGCATGCTCGAGGCCGTCGTCATCGCCCTCATCGCGATGATCGGCGCCTGCTTCATGTTCGAGCTCGTGATCTCGCACCCCGCCATGGCGGAGGTCGCTCGCGGCTTCATCCCCACCACGAGCATCATCACCGACAAGGAACAGCTCTACATCGCCATCGGCATCCTGGGCGCGACGGTGATGCCGCACAATCTGTATCTCCATTCGAGCATCGTCCAGACGCGGCGCTACGAGGAGACCGCCGCCGGCAAGAAGGAGGCGGTCCGCTTCGCCTTCATCGATTCCACCATCGCCCTGACGATGGCGCTCTTCATCAATGCCGCCATCCTGATCGTCGCCGCCGCCACCTTCAACACCCGCGGTCACACAGAAGTCGCCGAGATCCAGGACGCCTACAAGCTCCTCACTCCGCTCCTGGGCGTCGGTGGGGCGAGCGCCGTCTTCGCCCTCGCGCTGCTCGCCAGCGGACAGAACTCGACCCTCACCGGCACCCTCGCCGGACAGATCGTGATGGAGGGGTTCCTCGACCTCCGCCTTCGCCCCTGGGTGCGCCGCCTGATCACCCGCTCCATCGCGATCGTGCCGGCGATCATCGTGAGCATCGTCGCCGGCGAGAGCGGGACCGCCAAACTGCTGGTGCTGAGCCAGGTCGTGCTCTCGCTCCAGTTATCTTTCGCCGTCTTCCCGCTGGTGCAATTCACGAGCGAGAAGGCCAAGATGGGTGAGTTCGCCAACGCGGCCTGGCTCAAGGCGCTTGCCTGGCTCGTGGCGCTCACCATCGCGGTGCTCAATGTGTGGTTGCTGGTCCAGACCTTTGCCGGATGGATGGCCTAGTGTACTCCTGCATCCTCGTTCCGCTCGAGAACTCCCCCACGGACCGTGCCATCCTCGCGCACGTGACGCGCCTGGCGCGTCACACCGGCGCACGGCTTGTGCTCATCCATGTGGCCGACGGCTTCGCCGCGCGCAACATCGAACAGCTCAAGCTGCGCGAGTCGGAGGAGATGAAGAAGGACCGCGCCTATCTCGATCAGCGCGTCGTGGAGCTCCACGCCGACGGACTCACCGTCGATGCCGTGCTCGCCGTGGGGGACCCGGCCGCGGAGATCAGCGCCGCCGCCGATCGTGAGCACTGCGACCTCATCGCGATGGGGACGCACGGGCATCGGCTCGTGAAGGACATCCTGTACGGATCGGTGGCGAACGAAGTGCGCCACACCTCCTTCGTCCCCGTGCTGATGGTGCGCGAGGGCGCGCCGTCGGCGTAAGCACCGCCGAGCCGCCCGTGAATCCGCCGATCCGTCGCGAATCGTCCGGCGCCCTCACGGGGCAGGCCGAGGACTACCTCAAGGCGATCTACCACCTGGAGCGCAGCGGCGAGGCCGCCGCCACCTCCGACATCGCCGCCGAACTCGGCGTCGCGCCCGCCAGTGTGAGCGGGATGCTCCAGCGCCTCGCACGACTCGGGCTGGTGCGCGTCGAGCGCTATCGCGGGGCGCGGCTCGCACCGCCGGGGCGGCTCGTCGCCCTGCAGCTCATCCGCCGTCACCGCATCATCGAGTCGTTCCTCGCCACCAAGCTCGGCTACAGCTGGGACGACGTGCACGACGAAGCCGAGCGCCTGGAACATGCCGCGAGCACCGAACTGGTGGAGCGCATGGCCGAGGCGCTCGGGCATCCGACGGCCGACCCGCACGGCGCGCCGATCCCGACCGTGGAAGGGCGGGTGGACGAACGCTCGCTGCGGAGCATCGCCGAGATGGCGGTGAAGGAGAAGGCGCGGGTCGTGTTGATGAGCGACCGCGATCCGGCGTTCCTGCGCTACCTGGCCGGGGTGGGGTTGAGGCCCGGGGCGGAGGTGACCGTGCTGGCACGCGCGCCGTTCGACGGCCCGATCGAGCTCAAGGTCGCGAAGAAGCGGGTCAGCATCGGCGCCGTCGCGGCCGGGCGGGTGTTCATCGAGCCGTGCTGAGCGGTTGAGGACGAGGGAAGGACACCTCCCCTTGACACTATCTCAGTACTGAGTATATTACTGGTGAACATTAAACCGGGCACTGCCCGCCCACCTGGAGCTCGAACAGATGCGTTTCAACCGTCTCTCCGCCCTTTTGCTTCTTCCGGCGCTTGCCGCCTTTACCGCTGCCGTCGAGACCAAGCCGTACGTCCGCGACGAAGCGCATAGCCAGATCAACTTCTCGGCCAGCTCGCGCATGATCGACGCGCAGGGGTTCTGGGGGAAGTGGGACGCGCAGATCGCCTTCGATCCGACGGCGCTCGACAAGACCACGCTCGCGATCACGATCGACGCGAAGAGCGTGAACACGCGCGTCGAGATGCGCGACAACCATCTCAAGTCGAAGGACTTCTTCAACGCCGACAGTTTCCCGACGATCACCTTCAAGTCGAAGTCGGTGCGGGCGACCGGCGGCCAGCCGACCGGTGACCTGAACAACGTGAAGCTGATCATCACGGGCGACCTGACGATCCGCGGCACGACGAAGACGATCCCGGTCCCGGCGACGCTGGTGTTCTTCGATGCGAAGAGCGGGGTGGGGCGCGTGAAGGGGAATTTCACGATCCTGCGCAAGGAGTACGGGGTGAGCTACGACTCGCCGATGAACCCGATCGAGAACGAGGTGCCGGTGCAGTTCGACATCGCGTTCAAGAGCCCGGCGCCGGCGAAGTAAGCTGGGTGCTGGACAAATGAGAGCGGGGCGCGGCCAAAGTTGCCGCGCCCCGCGTTTGACTTAGAAACTGCGCCCAACCACCCCCCCACCAGCTTCACCACCCAATCCGCTAGCACCCCCATCACCTCACCGTCGATCTTCCCGTTCTTCAGCTTCACATAGTCACTCGGGAACCCTATCGGGTCCTTCAGGAAGAGGTGATTGCGCTCAGGGAACGTCGTCATCGTCACCTGCCGGTTGCCGGCGTCATGAAGCGCCTGGGCGATCAACGGCGCCTGCTCCGGCGTGATCTGCTGATCGGTGCCCCCCTGCATGATCAGCACCGGCTGCTTCACCTTCTTGAGCGTCGGGATCGGATCGTACGCCAGGAAGTACTTGGTCCACGCGTTCGCATCCTTCCCGAACGGTGCCTTCGCCGCGGTGAGGATCGAGTCCTTCTTGTTCGCCGGGATCTCCTTGTTGTTCTCCACCAGGTTCTTCAGCTGGAAGTCGATGATCTTCTGCCCCGTGTACGCCGGGCCGGCCATCAACACCACGGCCTTCACCTTGGCATCCGTCGCGGCCACCATCGGGCCGATCATCCCGCCTTCGCTGTGCCCCACGAGCGCGATGCGCGCGCCGTCGATCTCACTGCGCGTGCGCAGATAGGCGACCCCCGCGCGGATGTCGTCGGCGAAGTCGGCACTCGTTGCCTTCGTCAGGTCACCGCCGCTGCCGTTGATGCCACGGTCATCCATCCGCAGCACCGCGACGCCACGGCGGCCGAGCGTGTCCGCCACCTGACGGAACAGGCGATACCCCGGCACGAGCGAGATGTACTCGTCGCGATCCTCCTGCCCGCTCCCGGTGATCGTCACCACGGCACCGACCTTCCCGCTCGCCCCCTTCGGGATCGTCAGCGTTCCCGTCAGCACATGTCCCATCGGGGTCTTGACCGTCACCTCTTCAGCCGTGTACGGCGCATCGGCCGGCGCGCCGTAGTCGGGCTTGCCGAGCGAGATCTTCGCCGCCGCGGCGCCATCGACGCGGGTGACGATGATCTGCTGCGACGGGATCGACACGCCGCGGATGTGCCCGCCGGCATCGAGCGCCAGTCGATTCACCTGCCCCGCGATGGTGTACACCGCGCTGTCCGCGCCGATGAACTCGACCGTCGTCTCGAGCGAGACGCCGCCCGTCATCGCGAACATCTGGCCGGTGTACTTCGGCTGCTTCGATGCCCGCGCGCGCTGCACGAAGGCGTCGATCAGCGTGAAGTCATTGTTGATGATCGGGAGCGGATCACCCTTGGTCGCCATCGCGAGCCGCTGATCGCGGCCGCCGGCGCTCACCTCGAGGTAGACCGAGTCGGCGGTGAAGCGCATGGCGCCCTTCTGCAGCGGCGTCGCATCCGCCGGCGCGCCCGGGCCCACCACCGTGAAGCTCAATCCGCTCACCCGCGTCGGCACGGGCTGGTCGGCGATGAAGCGCAGCGTCGCCTGCCCGCGCATCGTCATCTCGGCGCTCACGCTCGCGCGCCCCACCGTCACCCGCTCGACGACGAGCGTATCGCTCCCCTTCGTCATCACGTAGGCGTACTGCGTGGGCGCGCTCGCCGCCGCGCTCGCCGCCGCGCTCTGCGCCGCCGCATGCGCGGGGAAGACGCCGAGGGCGAGGAAGAGTCCTACGACGACGGCGATCACACCCACCACGAGCATGATCTTGGGCAGGGGCGCGTCGTCCTGATCGCGAACGCCGGACTCGGCACCTTCCTGATCCGCACGGGATTTCATGACCTTCACTCCTATGGCGATGATCAGGATCGACACGATCGCGATCCCGATCCAAATGGGGGTTCCAGCACTCGCCGCAGCACTCGCGCCCGCGGCGCCGCTCCGCGCGGATTTCGATTCACTTTGGAAGAGCAGCGCGCCGGCGGCGACCAGCGCCGCGACCACCGGGGCGATCACATCCATCGGACCGCGCGGACCCTTCGAGCGTCGGCTCGGGGGAATGAACATGTTCAGGACTCCTCTGCGCCGTCCGGCGCATCACTCTCGTCCGCAGCCGAAGCGGCGTCCACCGCCTTGATCGGCCGCCCGCCGCGCTTGAGTGCCTCGCGCAGCAGATACTCGATCTGACCGTTGAGCGAGCGCAAGTCGTCGTTCGCCCAGCGCTGGACGGCATCCAGCACCTCACGATCGACCCGCAACAGGAACGACTTGCGCTCGGCCACGACGGACTCCGACTTACTGGTAGATGGTGCCCGCGTTCACGATCGGCTGCGCCGAACGTTCGCTGCAGAGGACCACCAGCAGATTGCTCACCATCTGCGCCTTGCGCTCCTCGTCGAGCGTGACGATCCCCTTGGTGGAGAGCATCTCGAGGGCGTTCTCGACCATCCCGACCGCGCCTTCGACGATCTTGGAGCGCGCGGCGATGATGGCACTCGCCTGCTGGCGCTGGAGCATCGCCTGGGCGATCTCCGGCGAGTAGGCCAGGTGCGAGATGCGGGCTTCGATCACTTCCACGCCCGCCTTGGCCAGCCGGTCGTGGATCGCCTGTTGCAGCGACTGGCTCACCTCGGCGGTGTGCGTCGAGAGCGCTTCCTCGTTGTCACTGTGCGAATCGTAGGGGTAGTTCTGGGCGACGGCGCGCACCGCCGACTCCGACTGCACGGCGACGTACGTCTGGTAGTCATCGACCTCGAAGAGCGCTTCGGCTGTCTCGACCACCTTCCAGACCACGATCGCGGCGATCTCGATCGGGTTGCCGCGCTTGTCGTTCACCTTGAGCTTCGTGGTCTCGAAGTTCCGGATACGGAGCGAGATCCGGCGCTTGGTGAGGAAGGGGTTGGCCCAGTAGAAG
>CAZAGK010000085.1:0-13709 GCA_964484775.1 uncultured Gemmatimonas sp.
ACCCGTGGGCCCGCGGGAGCAGCCCGGTTTCGATCGAGATCTGGCGCACTTCGTTCGGCTTGCGGCCGTCGACGCGCAACCCGCTCGAGAGCACCTGGTCACGGAGCACGCGGTACTCGATGTCGCCGAGCACGCCACCGATGAACGGATGCTGCGCTTCCGGCAGTTCGGCCTTGAGCGCCGTCTTGACCTCGTCCTTCACCTTCTCGACGGCCTGGATGCGCGTATGCTTGTCCTTCTGGTTGATGGCGGCGACGATCTTCTTCTCCGCCTCCTTCGTGACGCGCTTGATGACCTCGTCCGGGGTCTCGACCTTGTCCCAGGCCATCTTCTCGACCGGGTTCTTGGCGAGGAGCTCTTCCTGCATGCCGATGAGCTCACGGATGCCGCGCTGGGCGATGCCGATCGCCTCGACGACGTCCTCTTCCTGGATCTCGAGCGCGCCGCCCTCGACCATCACGATCGAGTCCTGCGAGCCGGCGACCACGAGGTCCATGTCGCTGAACTCGAGCTGCTGGAAGGTGGGGTTGAGCACCCACTTGCCCTGCACGCGGCCGACGCGCACCGCGGCGATCGGGGCTGTGAAGGGGATCTTCGACGCGTTGAGCGCGAACGACGTGGCGACGAGGCCGAGCACGTCGGCGTCGTTCTCCTGGTCGGCGCTGATCACGTAGACGAAGACCTGCACTTCGTTCTGGAACCCTTCCGGGAAGAGCGGGCGGATCGAGCGGTCGATGATGCGGCAGGAGAGGATCTCCTCATCGCGCGGACGGCCTTCGCGCTTGATGAAGCCGCCCGGGATCTTGCCCGCGGCGTAGGTCTTCTCCTTGTACTCGACCGTGAGCGGGAAGAACGGGAGGGTGGAGCGCTTGTCACTCACCGTGACGGTGGCGAGGACCATCGTCTCGCCGAACGTGATCAGGCAGGAGCCGGCGGCCTGCTTGGCCATGCGTCCGGTCTCGATGATCAGCTTGCGACCCGCGAAGGTCTTCTCGATGCGATGCATCATGGGAAAATCCGTGTAGGAAATGGGGAATAACACAAAACGCGCGGGCCGCAGGATGCGTCCGCGCGAATCGTGTTACAGGCCGGGATTAGTAACGCAGCCCAAGCTCGTCGATCAGCTTGCGATACGAGCCGAGATCGGTGCGCTTGAGGTAGTCGAGGAGACGGCGGCGCTTGCCGACCATCTTCAGGAGTCCACGGCGACCATGGTGGTCCTTGGCGTGCTTGCGGAAGTGATCGGTCAGGTAGTTGATCCGTTCCGTGAGCAGCGTGACCTGGACCTGCGACGAACCAGTGTCGGTGGGGTGCTGGCGATTCTTCTCGATCGCCGCGCTCTTTACGAATGCCATTGTCTGTACCTAAATCCTTATCGGTCTTTTGGTTGTAGCTTGGAAACATAGCCAAGTTCCCCCCAGCCATCAAGGGGGTTCGGCCACGTTCCAGCGCCTTGTCGGAAGAGGTCCGACGCGCGCCTTCCTCCCTCGGCTCAGCTCTGCCCGAACAGGCTCAGTGCCAGCCCCTTCAGATCGTTGAACATCACGATCACGAACAACAACGCCACGGCCACCAGGCCGACCTTCATGAAGTTCTCCCGCGTCCGCGTGCTGAACGAACTCCCCTTGATCCCTTCGGCCACCGTCAGGAGCACCTGCCCCCCGTCCAGCACCGGGATCGGCAACAGGTTCAGCACCGCCAGATTGATGCTCAGGTAGGCGATCAGCGCCAGCAGCGACTCCCACCCGCCCTTCGCCGACTGCACCGACACCCGGGCGATCGCGATCGGCCCGCCGAGCTGCGACACGCTCACCGCGCCACGGAAGAGCCCCCGCACGATCCCGACGATCGAGCCGGCCTGCACCCAGGTGGTCTCCCACCCCGCCGCCGCCGCCTCGCCGAAGCTCAGCGACACGTGCGCCACCGTCCCGCGCGGCCAGACCCCGACCTTCCCCACCTTCTCCGGAGCGCCGGTCTGGGGGTTCGCCCCCTCGGCGGTGTCGGGGACCAGCGTCAGCTTCTGCGCCGTCCCGGCGCGCATCAGGTCGATCGCCAGCGGCTTCCCCGCCGACCCGCCCACGATCGCCTGGAAGTCGCTCCAGCTCTCGATCTTCTCCCCGTTCAGCGCCACGATGCTGTCACCGGGGAGGATTCCCGCACGAGCGGCGGGGAGCCCCACCACCAGCGAGTCCACGACCGCCGGCAGATAGCTCCGTCCCTTGGCCGAATACACCCCGGTCGCGATCCCGAAGGTCAGGAGCACGTTCATCGTGACCCCGGCCATGAGGATCACCACCCGTCCCCAGGTCGGCTTCGACTCGAACCAGCGGTCCGCCGGCACCGGCTTGGGGCCGTGCGGGAGCATGGCGTCGGGATCCCAGTTCTTGTCCTTCTCGGCGTCGGGCTTGGCCTCCTCGTTGCCACCTTCCAGCATCGAGGCGGCCTCGTCCTCCTTGGACGCCATCCGCACGTACCCGCCGATGGGCAGCGCGCTCAGGACGTATTCCGTCTCCGAGCCCTTCCGGCGCCAACGCAGGATCGCGGGCCCCCATCCGAGGCTGAAGCGCGGGGCATACACCCCGAGCGCCTTGGCGGCGAGGAAATGTCCGAGTTCGTGGACGAAGACCACGATCCCGAGAACGACGATCGGTGCGAGCCAGGCGAGCATCAGCGGAGTTCCTGCACGAGGGAGCGAGCGGAGGCGTCGGCGTCGAGCAACGAGGCTTTCGTCTCCGCACTACGGTCGCCGAAGGCGGTCAGTGCCAGATCGATGGCGCGGGCGATGCCGCCGAACGGCAGGCTGCCGTTCAGGAATCGATACACCGCAGCCTCGTTGGCGGCATTGAACACCGCCGGGGCGGCTCCCCCCTTCCGGGCGGCCTCGAGGCCGAGGCGGAAGGCGGGAAAGGCGTCCAGACGGACAGGCTCGAAGGTCAGCGGCGAGGCCGACACGGGGTCGAACCGCGGCACCCCGGCGTCCTCGATGCGGTCCGGATGCGTGAGCGCGTAGAGGATCGGGAGCTCCATGCTCGGGACCCCCATCTGCGCCAGCACGCTGCCGTCGTTGAACTCGACCATCGAATGCACGATGCTCTGCGGGTGCACCACGACCTCGATCCGGTCGTACGGCACGCCGAAGAGGAAATGCGCTTCGATCACCTCGAGCGCCTTGTTCACCAGCGACGCACTGTCGACGGTGATCTTGCGCCCCATGCTCCAGGTCGGGTGGTTCAGCGCGTCGGCCAGGGTCGCACCGGCGATCCGCTCCGCGTCCCACGTGCGGAAGGGGCCGCCGCTCGCGGTGATGATCAAGCGCCGCACATCGGCACCGGTGCGCGAGCCGAGGCACTGCAGGATCGCCGAGTGCTCGCTGTCGACCGGGACGAGTTCGCCGCCCCCGGACTCGGCCGCCTTCGCCACGAGGGCGCCGGCCATCACGAGCGTCTCCTTGTTGGCGAGCGCGACCCGCTTCCCCGCCTCGAGCGCGGCCAGCGTGGCGTCCAGCCCCGCAGCGCCGACCACGGCGTTGAGCACCACCGAGACATCCTCGCGCTCGGCGGCCTCGACGAGCGCCGCCGGACCGGTGCGCCAGTCGGCGGGGTGCGAGTCATCGGCGGGGTTCACGAGGCCGACGAACGACGGCGACCACGCCTCCGACTGTGCCCGCAGCAGGTCGGCATTGCCGAACGCCGTCAGCGCCGCCACCCGGAAGCGCCCGCGCTGCCGGTCGAGCACGCGCAACGCGGAGGTGCCGATCGACCCGGTGCTCCCGAGGATCGCCACGCCGCGCGGTGCGCGCGCGCGTTCCTCCTCGGCCTGCATGGCCGCGAAGATCGCGGCGTTGATCGCGGCGGTCATCGCGGCGCCGGGATCAGGAGCCAGCTCAGCATCGCGAAGCCGAGCGGGAGGGTGAAGACGAGCGAGTCCACGCGGTCGAGCATCCCGCCGTGGCCGGGGATCAGATTCGAGCTGTCCTTCACCCCCGCCTCGCGCTTCATCATCGACTCGACCAGGTCGCCGACCTGTCCGGCCGCGCTCACCGCAGCACCGGTCAGCACGGCGCCCTGCAGCGTGAGCCCGAGCTGTGCGACGTTCGGCAGGATCCACCGCCCGAAGAGCACGCAGATGATGATGCCGGTGATCAAGCCGCCGATCGCGCCGGAGATCGTCTTCCCGGGGCTCACCGACGGCATCAGCTTGCGGCCGCCGATCGCCTTCCCCACCACGAACGCGCCCGTGTCGGTGCCCCACGTGAGCAGCAGCGGCAGCGCGACGAGCGCGGCGCCCGCCGGCGCGCCGATCGCGTACGGGTGATAGCGCAAGGCGTACGCGAAGCTCAGCGTGCCGCCGGTGTAGAAGATCCCGAGCAGCGTGCTCCCGAGCACTTCCATCGGTCGGCCGGTCGCGCCGCGCACGTAGAGCGCGACGGTGAGCAACTCCAGGAAGAGCAGCATCACGATCGTGAGCGACGGCGTCCAGAGTCCGAGCTGATGGGCGTGCACGAGCAGCGGCACCGCCGCACTGTACAGCACGCCGTGCCCCCAGAGCGGTTCGCTCCCGGTCCCGATCACCATCTTGTAGAACTCGTGCGCCGCGAGCGCGCTCGCCACGGAGAGGAACACCGCGAGCGGTGCCCCGCCGAGATAGACGAGGTACACCGCGAGCGGCGCGGCGATCACGGAGAAGGTGACCCGCTTGGCGAGTTCAGACACGGGGCTGCAGCGCGGGGCTCGGGCGGATCAGGGGCGCACGCGGCCGAACCGGCGGTCCCGGTTCTGATACTCGGCGATCGCCTGATACAGCTCGCGGCGTCCGAAGTCGGGCCACAGCACATCGCTGATGACGATCTCGGCGTACGCGACCTGCCAGAGCAGGAAGTTGGAGATGCGCTGCTCGCCGGAGGTGCGGATCAGGAGATCGGGATCCGGGCATCCGACGGTGAAGAGCTTGGTCTCGAGCGCGGCGTCGTCGATCTGGTCGGGGCGCAGCTTCCCTGCCGCGACGTCCTCGGCGAGCAAGCGGGCGGCACGCGTCAGTTCGGCGCGCGATCCGTACGAGATGAACAGGTTGAGCCGGAGCTTCGTGTTGTGCGCCGTCTGCTTCATGACGCGATCGACGGCGGCGAAGGCCGGCGGCGTCAGCCGGTCGAGCTCGCCGAGCATGCGGACCTGCACGCCCTGCTCCTCGAGCTCGTCGGCTTCCTTCTGGATGTACTCCTCGAGCAAGGACATCAGCGCCGAGACCTCGCCCGCGGGGCGCTGCCAGTTCTCCTGCGAGAACGCGAACAGCGAGAGCACCTCCACGCCGGCCTCGATCGCCCCTTCCACCACCTCGCGCACGGCCTTCATGCCGCTGCGATGCCCGAGGGGACGCGGGAGCATGCGCCCGCGCGCCCAGCGTCCGTTGCCGTCCATGATGATGGCGACGTGACGAGGGATCGTCCCGTGCGCCTTGATCTGGTCGAGCAACCCGGCGGAGACGGACACGGTCATCGCGTCACGACGCGCGGAGCAGCGGGAGGGGCCGGCGGGGGAGTCGCGACATCAGACTTCCATCAACTCCGCTTCCTTGACCTTCATCGCGCCTTCGAGCTTGGCGATGAAGTCGTCGTGCGCCTTCTGCAGGTCCTTCTCGGCGTGCTTCACATCGTCCTCGGAGACGCCGTCGAGCTTCTTGAGGAGGTCGCGGGCATGCGTGCGCGCGTGGCGCACCGCGATGCGGCCGTCCTCGGCGTACTTGTGGAGCACCTTCACGAGATCCTTGCGGCGCTGCTCGTTCATCGACGGGAGCGGGACGCGGATGATCGCGCCGTTGATCGCCGGGTCGAGGCCGAGATCGCTCTCGCGGATCGCCTTCTCGACGGCCTTGATCTGTCCCTTGTCGAACGGCGTCACCATGAGCACGCGCGGCTCGGGGGCCGAGACCTGCGCGCACTGGTTCATCGGGAGGTACGAGCCGTACATCTCGACCTTGATCTGGTCGAGCATGTTCGGCGAGGCCTTCCCCGAGCGCACGGTCGAGAACTCGCGCTTCGCGGCCTCGACGCCCTTCTCCATGCTCGTGCGGCAATCCTTCAGGATGTTCGCGATGTTGCTCATGAGACGAGGGTCCCCACCTTTTCGCCGCGGATCGCCTTGATGATGGCGCCGGGCTGGTTGATGTTGAGCACGATGAGCGGGAGCGCGTTCTCCTTGCAGAGCGTGATCGCGGTCTGGTCCATCACGCCGAGCTCTCCGTGCATGACCTCTTTGTAGCTGATGTGCGAGTACTTCTTGGCATGCGGGTCCTTCTTGGGATCCGCGGTGTACACGCCGTCGACGCTGGTCGCCTTGATGATCAGGTCGGCCTTCATCTGGATCCCGCGGAGCACGGCCGCGGTGTCGGTGCTGAAATACGGGTTGCCGGTGCCGCCGGCGAAGATCACCGCGCGCCCCTTCTCGAGGTGCCGGATGGCGCGCCGCCGGATGTACGGCTCGGCGAGCTCTTCCATGCGGATCGCCGTCATCACGCGGGTGTCGAGTCCCTCGCGCTCGAGGATGTCCTGGAACGCCATCGCGTTGATGATCGTGCCGAGCATCCCCATGTAGTCGGCGCTGACACGGTCCATCCCCATCTTGGAGAGCTGCGACCCGCGGACGATGTTGCCGCCACCGATCACCAGGCCGACCTGGGCACCGGTGTCGCCCACGCGCTTGATCTCGCGGGCGTACTTGGTGACAATCGTGAAGTCGAAGCCCACGCCGCGCTCTCCGGCGAGTGCTTCGCCGGAGAGCTTGACCAGTACCCGCGGGTACTTGAGCGCCTTCTTGCGAGCGGCCACCGGGGGCTTACGCCTCACCCATCTGGAAGCGCGCGAAGCGGACGACCGACGCGCCCGGCGTCTTGGCGACGAGCTGGGCGATCGTCATGCTGTCGTCACGGACCCACGGCTGCTCGAGGAGGACCTTCTCCTTGAAGAACTTGTCGAGACGGCCGACGACCATCTTCTCGGCGATCGCCTGAGGCTTCCCTTCGGCGGTGGCCTGCTCGATCAGGAACTGACGCTCCTTCTCGACCACGTCGGCCGGGACATCGGCCTTGCTGACCGCGATCGCGACCGTCGGCACGCCGGCGGCGAGATGCTCGGCCACGTCGTACGCGCACTTGCGGCCGACCTCACCGGAGACGCCGGCGACCTCGACGAGCACGGCGACCTTGCCGTTGAAGTGCAGGTAGCAGCCGATGGCGCCCTTCGCGGTGGAGAAGCGGGCGACGCGGCGGAGGGCGACGTTCTCCCCCGTCTTGGCGGCGGCGGCCTTCACGACCTCGCCCAGGGTCTGGGCCTTGTCGTGGTGCCAGTGGCGGTTCATCAGGGCGTGATCGGCCGTGATGTCGGCGGTGCCGTCGAGCGAGGTGTCCTCGCCGATGTGATGGGCGACCAGCTTGGAGAGCGCGACGAACTCGTCGTTGCGCGCGACGAAGTCGGTCTCGGAGTTGAGCTCGATGGCGACGCCGAGGGTGGCGTCATCGGAGACCCAGGCGACGATCTGCCCTTCGGCGGCCGCGCGGCCGGCGCGCTTCTCGGCCTTGAGCATCCCCTTCTTGCGGAGGATCGTCGCCGCCGCTTCGGCGTCGCCGTTGGCCTCTTCGAGGGCCTTCTTGCAGTCACCCATGCCGGCGCCCGTCTGGGCACGGAGAGAGGCGACCATGGACGCGGTGATCTTGATGGGCTCGGACATATCAGTCAGTCTGCGGTAGTGGCGAGTGGACGGGCGCCGCCGACATTCGGATGAATGCCGACGGCGATGGAAACTTACCCTTGGTTGAGCGGCGGGACGAGAGCACCGACCGGCGGGAGGCCCGCCGGCGGTACCCGGAGCCGGTTACTCGGCGGCGCTGGCGTCGCCTTCCGCAGGCGCATCGGCCTCGGCCCCACCTTCCTTCAGGCGGGCGGCGATCGCTTCGGGCTTGGCGCGGCGGCGGCGCGGGCGGCGCTTCTTGTCGCCACGGTCACCGGCGTCGGCCTTCTCGGCGCCACGGTCGGAGGAGTAGGTGTAGCTCTCCCCTTCCTCGGCCTCTTCGCGGACCGGGGCCTCGCGGCGGGCGTCGATGATCGCGTCGGCGATCGAGCCGCAGATCAGCTCGACCGAGCGGATCGCGTCGTCGTTGCCGGCGATCGGCACCGTGATGAGGTCCGGATCGGAGTTGGTGTCGCAGATGGCGATGATCGGGATGCCGAGCTTGTTCGCTTCGTCGACCGCGATGCGCTCCTTCTTGGCATCGACGACGAAGAGGAGCCCCGGGAGGCGGCCCATGTTCTTGATGCCCGAGAGGTTCTTGGCCAGCTTGTCGCGCTGGCGGGTCATCATGAGCTGTTCCTTCTTCGTGTAGTTCTCGAAGTCACCGCCCTCGGCGCTCCCGGCCTCGAGCTCCTTGAGCTTCTTGATCTGCTTCTTGGCGGTGCCGAAGTTGGTGAGCAGTCCGCCGAGCCAGCGCTCGGTCACGTGCAGCGCGTTGGCGCGCTCCGACTGGCTGACCACGATCTGCGAGAGCTGCTGCTTGGTGCAGACGAAGAGCACGTTGTCGCCGCGGAGCACGACTTCGCGCGCGAGCTTCGTCGCGAGCTCGAGCTGACGCAGCGACTTCTGCAGGTCGATGATGTGGATGCCGTTCCGCTCGGCGAAGATGAAACGGCGCATCTTCGGGTTCCAGCGGCGCGTCTGATGGCCGAAGTGCACACCGGCCTTGAGGAGTTCGTCGATCGTCGGGAGAGCCATGATTCGTCCTGTCGTGTGGTTGGTATCGTCGGAGAGTGTCGTCGCCGGGAGCGACCGCGCCTTGCGGCACAGCACCCGCTCCCGGCTCGACTCCCCTGAGGGATGTGGTACGGTTTAGCGCTTGCTGAACTGGAACCGCTTGCGCGCCTTGGGACGGCCCGGCTTCTTGCGCTCGACCGCGCGCGAGTCGCGGGTGAGCAGGCCGAGGTCACGCAGCTTGCCGCGATAGCTCTCGTCGATCTTGACGAGCGCGCGGGCCACGGCGAGACGGAGCGCGCCGGACTGACCGGTCGAACCGCCGCCATCGATGTTCGCCTTCACGTCGTACTTCCCGAGCGTGTCGGTCGCCGTGAACGGCTGCTGGATCGCGCTGACGAGCGCCGGACGCGGGAAGTAATCGCCGAGCGTGCGCCCGTTGATGTCCCACTTCCCCGTGCCCGCGGAGATGTACACACGGCACACCGCTTCCTTTCGGCGGCCGATCGTGTGGATCGTCGTGTCGGCCATGTTACTTCGCCTCGCTCTTCGGGAAGGTGAGCACGGTCGGCTGCTGCGCGACGTGCGGATGGTTGGCGCCCGGGTACACACGCAGCTTCAGGCGCAGCTTCTGCCGGCCCAGCGCGTTCTTCGGGAGCATGCCATGTACCGCCTTCTCGATGATCCGCTCGGGGTGCTTCGCGAGCATCGTGGCGAACGGGGTCTGCTTGTCGTGGCCCATGTAGCCGGAGTGCGAGAAGTACGTCTTCTGCTCCGCCTTGCGCCCCGTGACCCTCACCTTGCTCGCGTTGATCACGATGACGAAGTCACCGGTGTCCATGTGCGGGGTGAACGTCGGCTTGTGCTTGCCGCGGATGATGCGGGCCACTTCGGTCGCGAGGCGCCCGAGGACCATGCCCTCCGCATCGACGATGAACCACTTGTGTTCAATGTCGCTGGGTCGTGCCGTGTACGTGCTCATCAGCTCGGTATAACGAGAGGTCGAACGCCTCACCGGTGCGGAATGCAACCCGGGTCTCGGCCGCCATCAAAGGCGTTTTGGGACAGACTCGTAAGATAGGCAAGCACTTACGCCCGGTCAACGGGTTCCCGAAGCCCCCGATCACCCCGCGCGGCCGGCCCCCACTTCGCCTCAGGGGGTGCCGCCGACCGGGGCACCCGCCATCTTTGAAGATTCCCATGGCCAGCCCCGCGTACACCACCGTCCGAACGCCCCCCGCCCCCAAGCGGTCGCCGCTGGTCGTGCTGATGGCCGGGTACTTCGCCCTCTTCACCATGGTGATCCTCCTCGGAGGGGCCCGGGGAGCGGACGTGAAGGTCGGGATCGCACAGATCCCCTTCCCCCTGATCGCCCTGATCATGGTCCTCCAGGCCCGCCGGGCCACCAAGGACCCCAAGATCGCCCGGGGATGGACCCTGCTCGGATTCGGCGCCGCCTGCGGACTCGTCGGCGACCTCACCTGGCTGGAATCCTACCTCCGGGGCGGCGAAGTCGCGACGATCGTGTACCTCGCCTGGGCCGTGCCCTACGGCATCTTCAGCGTCACCGGGCTCGTGACGATGATGCGCGCCCATCGCAGCGATCACCACCAGTGGGGCGACTGGCTCGACGCCAGCGTGATGGTGATCGCCGGCGCCATGCTCGCCTGGTATCTCGTCGCACGGAACGTCACGCAACTCGAACTCAACGATCCGGAAGCGCTCGCCCTCTTCCTGCTCACGACGGCGACCAACGTCTCGATCGTGTACCTCACCCTCGCCGTCTGGCTCCGGGGGCCCGCCGGCCTGAACCGCCGGTCGATGGGGTGGTACGCGCTCGCCGCGACGGTGAACGCGCTCGCCGACCTCTATTACGAGCGCCACGAGTTCATGGGGACGGTGGTCTCGGGGACCTGGCTCGACGTCCTCTACGCGGCGGTCCCGCTCGCGGTGGCCCTCGCCGCCGACGCGCAACGGCGCTCGCCCCACGGACCGACGGCCGCCGAGTCGATCCCCGCGCTCGCCAGCGACGCCCTGCCGATCGCCGCGACCGGGGTCGCGCTGATCCCCCTGCTCTTCGAGTCGCTGCGGCTCGATCTCGCGGGGAACGCGATCGCCGGGATCGCGGTGGGGCTCGTGGCCCTCACGATGCTGATCCTGCTGCGCCAGCGTCTCGAACGGGCCGAGCTCGACCGGCTCGTGGCGTCGCGCGTGAAGCTCGAACAACAGCTGTGGCAATCGCAGAAGCTCGAAGCGGTCGGGCGTCTCGCCGGCGGGATCGCGCACGACTTCAACAACATCCTCGGCGCGATCTCCACTCACTCGCAGCTCCTGCGCGAGAGCGTCCCGACGCCCCTGCGCGGCGATCTCGACGAGATCGAGTTCGCCACGCGTCGCGCCTCGACGCTCACGCGGCGCCTCCTCGCCTTCAGCCGCGCCGGCATCAGCGACGTGCGTCCGGTGAACTTCGGCGAGGTGGTGCGATCGATGGAGCCGATCCTGCGGCGCCTGGTGATCGAGGAGGTGACGCTCGTGATCCGCGTGATGGACGGCGGCGCCTGGGTGCGTCTCGCCGATGGGCAACTCGAGCAGGTCCTGCTCAACCTCGCGATCAACGCCCGCGACGCGATGCCCACCGGCGGACGGCTCGAGGTCACCACCGGCACGAGCACCGGATCGAGCGCGCCGGGGCCCGGCACCTGGGCGGTCCTCACCGTCCGCGACGAAGGGACGGGGATGGACGACGCGACCAAGGCGCGACTCTTCGAGCCCTTCTTCACCACCAAGCCGCACGGACGCGGCACGGGACTCGGCCTGCCGACGGTGGACGGGATCGTCCGCGCGGCCGGCGGACAGCTGCGCGTGGAGAGCGCCGTCGGTCGCGGGACGACGATGACGATCTTCTTGCCGATGGTCGAGGCGCCGGCGTATGTCGCGCCCCTCGAAGCGGCACCGGAGCAGCAACTCGCACCCTCGCGCATCGCGACGATCCTCCTGGTGGACGACGAGCGCGCGCTGCGCCATGGCGTCGCGCGGTATCTCAGCAAGATCGGTTACGACGTGCAGGAAGCCGGCTCGGTGGATGAGGCGCTGGAGGTGCTCGAACGGATCGAGTGGCAGGTGCATCTCGTCGTGACGGACATCCAGATGCCCGGACGGAGCGGCCTCGAGCTCGCGCGCGAGGTCCGCTCGCGACTCGCCGGCGTCCCCGTGCTGTATATGAGCGGCTTCGTGGAAGGACGCCCGCGCGCCGCCGCCGTGCCGCAGGAGGACGTGCTGATGAAGCCGTTCGACCTCGCCGTGCTCGCGAGTCGGGTGCGTCGCGCGCTGCGCGACGCGGTGGCCGCCGCGGGCGAGTAGCCCGCCGCTGCGAGCGCTGCGCGCGCGTTACGCGCGCGTCACTCGAACTCGATCAGCAGCGCACCCTTCTCCACCGCGACGCCGGGCGTCGCGTGGACCTTCTTCACCGTGCCGGCCGCGGGTGCGCGGAGTTCGTTCTCCATCTTCATCGCCTCCATGGCGACGACCCCCTGTCCGCTCTGCACCACATCGCCCACGGCGACCGTCACGCGCACGATGAGGCCGGGCATCGGAGCGACAAGCGGGCGCGGGCCCGACGCCGTCGCCGACGCCACGGCGAGATCCCGGATGGCGCGGGCGCGTTCGTCGAGCGCCTCGGCGGCGTAGCGGCGCCCGTCGAGCGAGAGGGCGTAACGTCCACGCTCGCCGTCGCGACGGCCGAGCATGCGATGCACCTCCTGCCCCACCCGCACGAGATGCACCGGTGTTCCCGGCAGTGCGTCGAGCGACACGGGAATGGCGGCATCGCCATCGACGCTGGCCGTGCCGTTGTCGAGCACGACCTCATGTCGGGTGCCGTCGATCTCCACGATGTACTTCATGCGACCGCCTCCAGCGGCACGAGTTCGCAGACCGTCTCCACATGCGCGGTCTGCGGGAACATGTCGAACGTCGTCAGCTTGTGGATGCGCCAGGCCGGAAGGCGCGCCACATCGCGCGCGAGAGTGGCCGGATCGCAGCTGACGTAGATTATGGCGCGCGTGGTGCCCGGCACCGCGAGCAGCGCGGTGACCCGCGCATCGACGCCGGTGCGCGGCGGATTCAGGATCACGAGCTCGGCCGGGAGTGCGGCGCCGAGGGCGTCCTCGACGCGCGCGGCGATCGCGGTGGAGCCGGCGGGGAGATGCGCGGCGCTCCACGCCGTGGCTTCACGGTCGAGTTCGATCGCCGTCACGCGCGCGCCGTCTTCGGCGATCCGGCGTGCGACCGCGCCCGCCCCGGCGTAGGCGTCCACGACCGTCGCCGGTGCATGCGCGCGCACCGACTCGACCACGAAGTCCTCGAGCTGCGCCGCGACCTCGGGGTTCACCTGCGCGAACGATGCACCGGGCTCGGCGCGCTCGCGTCGATCGCCCATCAGACGGCGCGTCCCCTGCTCCGGCACCCACCAGAGCGCGGTCACCGATGGCACCGCGGCGAAGAACGCCTCGTGCGTGCCCCAGTGCTTCCCGCCTTCGAGCACGAAGGTCGCGTGATCGCCCATCAGTCGCGCCGCACCGCGCAGCCGCTGCGCCGAAGGGAGATGCCGGCCG
Source organism: uncultured Gemmatimonas sp. (assembly GCA_964484775.1). Taxonomy (GTDB): domain Bacteria; phylum Gemmatimonadota; class Gemmatimonadetes; order Gemmatimonadales; family Gemmatimonadaceae; genus Fen-1231. Next base: position 13,346 of record CAZAGK010000085.1, read on the forward strand.
GCGGCGAGCACCTCGCGCCAGACGGTCATCAGTCGCGCATCGGCGATATGGCAGTCGTCGAGCGAGAAGACGCGATCGGGATCGTTGTGCGCGTGCAGTCCCGCGAACCACGCACCGCTCGCGCGACGACGCATCGCCAGCGTGAGTTTGCGACGATACCGCCACGCGGAGCTCCCGCCGCGGATCTCCGGAAGCCCGACCGTGCGCTTCCCGATGCGGGTCAGCGCGTCCTGCACGATGTGACGCTTGGATTCGCGCTGGGCGTCGAGCGAGAGATGCTGGAGCTGACAGCCACCGCAGGCATCGCCGTCGTAGTGCGGACAGGCGGGCTCGACGCGATCGGCCGACGGCGCGAGCACCTCGC
>CAZAGK010000086.1:0-13693 GCA_964484775.1 uncultured Gemmatimonas sp.
GCTCGTAGTGTCCCAGGTCCAGGTCGGTCTCGGCGCCGTCGTCGGTGACGAAGACCTCGCCGTGCTGGAAGGGACTCATCGTCCCCGGATCGACATTGATGTACGGGTCGAACTTGAGGACCGATACGCGGAGACCGCGCTCGACCAGGAGCCGCCCCAGTGACGCGGCGGCGATCCCCTTGCCGAGCGACGAGACCACGCCGCCGGTGACGAAGATGAACTTGGTCGAATTCGACGTATTGGACGGCGTCATCGGGTGATTCCTGCGGCGGGAGGGTTCGACTCGATCCAGCGGGCGTTGGCGAGGTCCAGATCTTCTTCGGTGTCGATGCCGCCACCCTGCACGGCCGCGACATGGGCCACCCCCATCGCGAGACCGTCGGCGAGGGCGCGGAGCTGTTCGAGACGTTCGACCGACTCGAGCGGATGGGGCGGGAGCGACACCCACCGCTGCAGCGCGGCGGGAGTGTAGGCGTATACCCCGAGATGCTGCCGGAGGAGCGCGTCGCGCACGGGCGTGTCGGCCTCCTCCCGCAGGAAGGGGATCGGGGCACGGCTGAAGTAGAGGGCGCGCCCGTCCGACGCCGTGACGACCTTCACCACGGCGGGGTTCGCGAGGATCTCCGGCGCAGCCGGACAGGCGGCGGTCCCGAGCGGGAAGCGGCCGCTCTCGACGAGCGCCGCCGCGCCCTTCACCGCATCGGGATTGATGTACGGCTCGTCGCCCTGGACGTTCACGATCACCGTGGCCGCAGCATAGGCGGGCATCCGGGCCACCTCGGCGACGCGATCGGTCCCCGAGGGGTGGTCGGCGCGCGTGATGGCGACTTCGGCGCCTGCCGCGCGGCACACGGATGCGACCTCGTCGGCATCGGTCGCGACCACCACGCGGGCGTCGAGCCCCATCGCGCAGACGCGTTCCCAGACGCGCACGATGATCGGCTGGCCGCCGAGCAATCGGAGTGGTTTACGGGGGAGGCGCGTGGCCCCGAGTCGAGCGGGGATGACGACCAAGGTACTCATCGGAGCACCGTCGTCAGCGGGGGCGCATACGCAAAATCCACGCCACGGAATATAGGTCCGGTACCACGGGAGCGCAAAAGCACTCCCGTGCACCCTGCCCTGCACGCCCCGGAAGGTCTTGGCCGGGAGCGGCTTACGGGGTCGGTGCCTCGCCCCCCAGCATGACCCGCAGCACGCCCGAGATGGTGCCGCTGATCATGCTCTCCCGACCACCGACGTTGCTCGCCACGTAGACGAACAGGTCCTGCTGCGGGAAGTAGTTCAGGCTGGCAAGGAAGACGCCGTCGGAGCCGGTATTGCTCACCTGCTCCACCACCCCCTTGGCGTCCCGGCGGACCGACCAGCCGTAGCCGTATTCCGCGCCGTCCGGACGGCGGACCTGGGGCGCCCAGAGCGCAGCCCGGCTCGTCTTCGTGAGCACCTTCCCCGACGTGAGCGCCTTCACCCAGAGGTACATGTCCTCGGCGGTGGCCTGCATGCCGCCGTTCCCGTACAGATTCCAGAAGTCGCCACGGAGCGGCGCGAGCGAGTCGGCGAGGGAGCCTCTCCGGACGCCGTTCACGTAGCCGACGGCCATCGAGTCCTGCGGGACCGTGGGGAGCACGTAACCGGTGTGCGTCATCCCCGCGAAGTTGAAGAGGCGACGACGCAGGAAGCTGTCCATCGACAGGCCGCCGCCGCGCTCGACGATCGCCGCGAGCAGGCTGAAGCCGACATTGGAGGTCCGCATCGTCCCCGGGCGTGCGGGCGGCGTGCCGCCGAGGGTCTTGGTGAGGAAGTCCACCAGCGTCAGCTTCTCGAAGTCCTCGCCGCTGAAAGTTTCGAGCCCCGACGTATGGGTCAGGAGCTGGTGTACGGTGATCCCGGCGGTTCCCGAGTTCGTGTACTTCGGGAAGAACTTGGACATCTTGTCGGTCGGCGTGAGCAGCTGCCGGTCCCAGAGGTCCATCACCGCCGCGGCGGTGAAGATCTTGGTCACCGACCCGATGGGGGCGACGATCGTCGTGCTCCACGGGATGCCGCGCTCGTGATTGGCCATGCCGTAGCCCCCGCGCCAGATCACCTTCCCCTTCTGGGCGACGAGGATCGTCCCGGCGAAGCCCGCGGAGAGACGCTTGACGACGTAGTCGTTCGCGGCCGTCGCCCGCGGCCCTTCGAGGGTCGGGGTGGCGTAGACGTCCTGCGCGCCGAGCCCCTGGTCCAACAACGGCGCCGAGGTGAGCGCGAGGGCGGCAGAGGCCGTGGCGAGCGTGAGACGACGGGCGAAACGACGCATGATCAACCTGGCGGAAGAGTGGTCAGGAGCAGATGGATCACATTCTCACCCATGATGCGGGTGATCTGCGGTTCGGTGAATCCCTCTTTCATCAATGCCTCGGTGAGGAGCGCCGTTCCGGTGGCGTCGAAGATGGCCGCGATCGCGCCATCCCAGTCGGACCCCAGTCCCACATGTTCGATCCCGGCGATCTGCACCGCATGCTTGATCGACTTGGCGATGTCCCCTGGCGTGGTCCCGCAGACCGCGGAGTCCCAGAATCCGATCCCGATCACGCCGCCGGTGGCGGCGATCCGGCGGAGCTGATCGTCGGTCAGGTTGCGCGGACCGGGGCAGACGGCCTGCACGCCGCCGTGCGAGACCACCACCGGACGGGTGGCGATCCGGAGCACCTCGTCGATGGCGGTCGGCGAGAGATGCGCGAGGTCCACCAGCATGTGCGCACGCTCCATCCGTGGCACCACCTCGCGTCCCAGCGCGGTGAGTCCCCCCTTCTGCATCCCGTGCGCGCTCCCCGCCACCTCGTTGTCCGAGAAGTGGGTGAGCCCGGCCATGCGGAATCCCCACTGCGCGAGCGAGTCGACGTTGACGAGGCGCCCTTCGAGCACCTGCAGTCCTTCGAGCGAGAGCAGGCCGATCACCATCTTCGGCCGCAGGCCCCGTGCGTCGAGCGCCCGCTGGAGCTCCGGGTGGGTGGTGACGAGCACCAGCGCCCCGTCGGACCCGCGCTCGGCGCGTCGCGCCTTCTCGGCGGTCCAGCGGGCCCGCTCGAAGAGCGAGCCGACGTTCGAGAGCGGACGACGCTCGCCGAGGCCGAGGAGTGTGATGTTGTCGAAGTTGTCCTTGGTCTTCTCGTAGTTCTGTCCGAAGGGACTCTTCGAGACGGTCGAGAAGACCTGCAAGGCGATATTCCCCTCGATCAGGCGCGGGATGTCCGTGCTGCCGGTGGTCGAACGGGCCAGCGGTCCGCGCGGCCAGGCCAGCAGGTCGTCGTGCATGTCGGCGATGCGCAGTCGGGCGTGCATCGCCGCCGCCTCCGCGGACACCGTGTACGGGGGCTTGTTCACGACGGTGTTCATCAGCCCGTCGACGACGGGTGCTGCCCCGAAGAAGAAGAACCCCGTGCCGCCGAGCAGCACGATGGCCAGCAAGGCGCTGCGCTTCATCTCAGACGCCCACCGCAGCGCGCCGACGCGCCAGCGTCAGGAAGTTCTGCAGGAGCTGCTTCCCCTGCTGGGTCAGGATGGACTCGGGGTGGAACTGCACCCCGTACACCGGATGCGTCACATGCTGCACGGCATGGATCTCGGTGGCGTCGTCGGTGGCGGTGGCGGTCACGCGGAGCGACGCGGGGATCGTGGCGTGCTCGATGACCAGCGAGTGGTAGCGCATCACCTCGAGCGGGTCGTCGAGCCCTTCGAACAGCCCGGTGCCGTCGTGGCGGATGCGGCTCGTCTTGCCGTGCATCACGCCGCGCGGCGCACGGATCACCGTGCCGCCATACGCCTCGCCGATGGCCTGATGCCCGAGACAGACACCGAGGAGCGGCACGGTCGCGCCGTACCGCTTGATGACCGGGATGCAGATCCCGGCCTGCGCCGGCGCCCCCGGGCCCGGCGAGAGCACGATCGCGCTGGGCGCGAGCGCGGCGACCTCCTCCACCGCGATCTCGTCGTTGCGGACGACGTGCGGGCGTTCCCCCAACTCGCCGAAGTACTGGACGAGGTTGTAGGTGAAGGAATCGTAGTTGTCGATGACCAGGAGCATCCGCAGAATCTAGCGGATCGGCTCCCCCGTGGCGAAGTCGTACAGGGTGAGTCGGCGCAGCCGATACCAAGCCAGCCAGTAGCCCCGGAGCGACTGCACGTAGCTCTGCAGCGCCTGGTCCTTCTCGAGCTGCGCCTGGTACAGCAGGTCGATCGTGATCCGTCCCACCACATACCGGTTATACGTGACCTCGTAGCGCTTCTGAGCCACGGTGTCGGCCTTGGCGGAGATCTCCAGCTGGCGACGCGAGAGCGAGAGCTGCAGCGCGGCGAAGTGCGCATCCTGCGCCGTCTGCTCGCGGGTGACGCGCGATGTGGCCGCGACCCGATCCTCGTCGGCCTTCGCCGCCTGCACCTCGGCGCTGCGCACCCCCCACTGGACCAGCGGGACCTGGACCGAGAGCGACAGCCGCTGCGCATCGAGGAGGTTCCGGTAGGCCTGATTCACATCGCCCGCCGTGGCATTGTAGCCGTAACTGGCATTCACCGTCGCGCCCAGCCCGTTGTTGAGCCGGGCATCGTTCACCCGCCGCTTGGCCTGCACATCCTGCAGCTGCAGGTCCACGACCGTCGAGCGGTTCTTCATGGCCATCGCGACGGCGACGCTGGTGTCGGCGTTCACCACCGGCACATTCGCCGAGACCTCGATGTCGATGTCGGCGTCGATCGGCTGATTGATCGCGAGCCGGAGCGAGGCGAGCGCCCGATCGTACTCGAGCCGCGCGCCGTCGAGTGCGGTGCGCGATCGCAGGAGGGCGAGCTCGCTCTGGAGCAGGTCGTTCTCGGCGATCTTCCCGATCTCGAGGCGTCCCTTGTTCAGGGTGAAGAGGGTGTCGTTGATGTTCGCGTTGGAGATGGCGTTCTTGAGCGCCATCTTGGCGGCGTAGAGATCGAAGAAGGCGGTCGTCGCGGCCGAGGCCACGTCCTCGCGGCTCTCGAGGAACTGCCGCTCGGCGATATCCGAGCGGAGGTCCTGCTCGCGCGTGTCCCACTTGATGGTGTTGGGGCGGAAGATCGGCTGCCGGAGGCCGATCGTGAGCGGCGTGGAGGACCAGGTCTGGATGCTCGTGGTGCCGGTGACCTGCAGACGATTCAGCCCCGACGACACCGTCAGATCCCCACCCGTGAAGGGGATCCGCTGGGCGATGGTCATGGACATCGAGCTCTCGGTCTGCTGCTGCGGCTTGTACAGCGTGCTGCCGTCCGGCTGGAGCACCGGGATGATCGACCGGTTGTAGTTCGGGGCCGATCCGCCGATGGAGAGCTGCGGCAGAAGTCGCGCGTTGTACGAGCGGTCGCGCTGACGGGCGGCCTCGCGCGTGGCGGTGGCGGCCTTTGACTGCAGTCCCTGCTGCTGCGCGAGCGTGATCACCTGCTGCAGGGTGAACGAACGCTTGCCGGGGGTCGGCGCGCCTTGGGCCTTGGCCTCGTGCGCCGAGGCGGCGAGGAGTCCACCGAGCACGAGCGCGAAGGTGCGGAGATCGGTCATGGTCCTCACTCGTAACGGAGACAGACGACAGGGTCCTGCTGCGCGGCGCGCCAGGCGGGGACGATCCCGAACACCATCCCGACGGTGAACGAGACACCGAAGGCGAGCACTACCGAGACGCCGCTCACGACGGTCTTGATCCCCGCCAGCCGCTCGATGCCGTAACTGAAGCCACCCCCGAGCATGATGCCGGCGAGTCCGCCCGCGACGCTGATCAGCACCGCCTCGGCGAGGAACTGGAGCAGGATGTCGCGCTGCGTGGCGCCCATGGCGCGCCGCACGCCGATCTCGCGGATGCGCTCCAAGATCGAAGCCAGCATGATGTTCATGATCCCGATGCCGCCTACGATCAGCGAGATCGAGGCGATGGCGCCGAGCACGAAGTTGAAGATCCGCTTGGTGTTCTGCTGCTGCTTGAGCAGGAGCTCGGGGACGGTGATCTCGAAGTCCACGACGCCGTTATGCCGGCGCATCATCATGCGCTGCACGACTTCCGCGACCTGGGAGACGAGCGCGGCGTCGTTCACGCGGACGATGATCCGGTCGAGCTGATTGTAGTTGGTCCGTTCGGCGCGGGCATCGGCGTCGTCCGCGCTCGCGTTGGGGTCGCCGCCGATGACGACCACCTCACCACTGTTCCTGTTGGCGTTCTCGATGTCGCGTTGCGTCACCACCGCGCGGTTGCGATACCGCAGGAGCATGGTGCTCACCGGGACGTAGACATCCATGTTGGCGTCGCGGATGCCGAGCTTCTGGGCGGTGGCAGCGCTCACGAGTCGATCCTCGAGCACCCCGACGACGGTCAGCCAGGCATCGCCGACCTTGATGGTCCGGCCGATCGGATCCTCCTTGGTGAAGAAGCGAGCCCGAACGCCATGACCGATGATCGCGACCGGGCGCCCCTGCTCCACCTGGAGCGCGCTGAAGGGGGCGCCGCTCTGCAATGCGAGATTCGTGAGGCGGAAGTACGACGTGTCGACGCCGACGAGCTTCCCCGAGCGGCGGTTGCCCTCGCGGGTGATCAGAGTGTTCAGCACGACCTCGCCGCTCGTGCTCTCCACCGACGTGATCGCGGTCCGGATCGCGGCGGCATCGGCGGCGGTCAGCCCCGGCGTGAACTTCTTCGGCTTCTTGTCCCCGGCGTCCTTGGCCTTCTCATCCTTCTGCTCGATCAGCGGGGTGATGATGATGTTGTTGGAGCCCAGCAACCGCATCTGGTCGAGGATCTCCTTCTCCGCGCCCTTGCCGATGGCGAGCATCGCGATCACGCTGGCGACGCCGAAGAGGATGCCCAGGGAGGTCAGCGAGGCGCGCAGCTTGTTGTGCCCGACCGCCTCGACGGCGGTGCGCAGCGCGAAGAGGCCGTGCGTGATGATGAGCTCACGCCACCGCGCGAGCGTCCCCGACTCGGATGCCATGGGTCACCCCTTCTTGATGGGGGCCGGCTTCAGTGCCGTGTCGCCCCCAGGGGCCTTTCCGTTGTTGCCCGAACCGGGGAGCCGGACCGTCTCGAGCTTGTCCTTGTCGGCGGGTGGCGCGAGGTAGACCATGTCGTCGGCCATCAGGCCGGTGACGATCACCACCTCGTTGTCGTTGGTCGCACCGGTCCGCACCTCCTGCTTCACCGTGCGACCGCCGCTGCGGCGATACACGTAGGAGATGCTCCCTTCGTTCACCACGGCCTCGATCGGGATCGAGAGCGCCTCCTTGATCGCGAACGTCTCGACCGCATTCCCGGTGGTCATACCCGGGCGGAGCGTGGTGTCGGCCTGCAGGATGGCGATCTTCACCTCGAACACCTTGGCGTCGGCATTGGGGCGCTGCTCGCCGACGTTCGCGACGGCGGTGACCTTCCCCTTCAGCTTCTTGGTCGGATCGGCGTCGAGCGAGACGAGCACCGGCTGCCCCACCGAGACCTTCCGCACGTCGATCTCGTTGATGTAGGTGATGCTCTCCATCTGGGTGAGGTCCGGCAGGGTCGCGATCGTCGGATCCCACGGACTGACCTGCGAGCCGGCGGTCTTCTTCTTCCCGTTCCACTCCTTCATGTAGATCACCATCCCGGCCGACGGGGCCTTGATGGTGAAGTCCTTCATGACGTCCTGCACGATCCTGAGCTTGTTCTTCTGCCGCTCGAAGTCGCTCCCGACCTCACGCATCTTCGCCTGCGCCTGCTCGGTCTTGGTCTTGTAGTCGAGTTTCGCCTGCGCGAACGCGCGCGTGGCCTTCTCGTAGTCGATCTCCGCGGTGCGTTTCACCGTGGGCGCCTCGTAGGCCGACTGCTCCTTGGCGATCCGCTTCTCCTCGACGCCCAGTTCGAGCGTCCGGAGTTCCTCGCGCGCCTTGGAGAGGTTCAGCGTCGAGTCGAGCATGGCCTGCTCGTACTGCGCCTGCGCCTTGGTGAGCGCGAGATTCACGTCGGCCATCTTGGTGGCCAACGGCTGCCGGTCGAGCTCGGCGACCACATCCCCTTCCTTCACCACCGTCCCCTCGGGGACGAGCGAGGTGATCTTCACCTGGAAGGCTTCCGCCTGCTGCATCGACTGCGGCCCGGTGATCGGCACGAACTTCTGGGCGCGGAGCTCCCCTGCCGTCGTCACGAGGACCTTGAACTCCTTCTTCTTCACCGTGGCCAGCACGGCGGCGTCGGCGGGGCCTCGCCCTCGCGCGAGCAGCCAGGTGCTCGGCACGCCGAGCAACAGGAGCACGGTGATCGTCACGATCCAGCGTCGGCGCGTCATGAGCGGCATCGTTGCACTCGCGGTAGGGGGAGACCCAAGTAAGACACCGGTTACGCGAAAAGCGTTTCACGGTGGTGCGCAACAGTGCGATGCCCGGCGATCCCGCGCACCGGGGTTAATCGTTTTCTAATCGATTGTCGGAAGATCCCTAACCGTCAGTTCATCCCATCCGGTGATTTCAACCGGAGGTGGCGCAAAAACGTCACCCGCGGGGATGGAACTGCTTGTGCACGGACCGGAGGTACTCTCTATCGACGTGCGTATATATCTGCGTCGTCGAGATATCGGCGTGCCCGAGCATCTCCTGCACGGCCCGGAGGTCGGCGCCACCCTCGAGCAGATGCGTCGCGAAGGAATGCCGAAGCGTGTGGGGGCTCACATGTTTTGTGATCCCCGAGAGCTCGACGTACTTCCGGAGGATCTGCCACGCCCCCATCCGGGAGAGGGGGCGACCGCGCGCATTCAGGAAGAGCTTCCCCCTCCCCTCGCCCCGCTCGAGCGTGGGGCGCAGTTCACGCAGGTACATCCCCACCGCGCCGATCGCCGTACGTCCGATCGGGACCAGACGCTCCTTGCTCCCCTTGCCGAACACGCGGATCAAATGCTCCTCGAGCACGAGATCCTTGACCTCGATCCCGATCCACTCGCTCACGCGGAGCCCGGCGCCGTACGCGAGTTCGAGCATCGCCCGGTCGCGGAACACGAGCGGTTCGTCGATCGAGACCGCGGAGAGCAACTTCGTGACCTCGTCCACTGAGAGCACGTCGGGGAGGGTGCGCCACCGCTTGGGGGTCTCGAGCCGCTCGCTCGGGTCCACCTTCACCATCCCCTCGGAGAGCAGGAAGGCGAACCAGGTCCGGATCGCCGAAACGGATCGACGGATGCTCGCGGGGGCGAGCCCCAGGTCCTTCAGGTGATAGACGAACTCGCGCAATGCGGCGCTGCTGAGCGCCCCCGGCTCGGCGATCCCCTTGGCGGTGCACCAGTCCACCAGCCGCCCCACATCGCGCCCGTAGGCTTCGATGGTGCGCTCGGAGGCGCCGTCCTCTAGGGCCAGATACTCCTGGAAGCGCTCGACGAGGAAGGCCCGCCCTGCGGCGCCCTGCCCGACCACCGGCGTACCGCCCTCGGCACCGCCGGCGGTCATTCCGTGCCGGACTCGGCCTGCTCCAGGGCGGCGGCGACCTTGGCCGCCGCGCGGCGTCGGATGACGATCACGGCCATGATCGCGATGAGCGCGGCCGCCACGACGGCCACCACCCCGACCTGCCGGGCGAAGCGGCGGACCATGCGCTGCATCTCGTCCCAGTCGTCGCCGACCTGGAACGCGATCCAGGAGATCGCCCCGTACCAGACGGAGGAGGCCAGCAGGAAGACGAACGCCGTCCGGATGGGCGGGATACGCGTCGCGCCGGCCATCGGCGGCGTGATGGCCCGAAGCCCCGGCAGGAAGCGGCTCACGAAGAGCGCCGTCATCCCGTACTTGGAGTACATCATCTCGAGGCGCTGCTCGAGGTTGTCGACCCCGGCCTTCTTGAGCCGCTCATGCAGCCAGACGGCACCGTACTTCCGGGCGACGGCGTACACGACCATCGCACCGCCGACGCTCCCCACGACGATCGACGCCGAGGTGGCGGCGAAGCTCGCGCCACGCCGCGCCGCGAGGAAGCTCCCGAGCGCGACGACCACGTCGGCGGGCACCGGCGGGAAGATCCCCTCGATGAACGCGATGATCCCGAGCAGGGCGTAGAGCCCGCCGATCGGGAGTGTCGCGACCCACCCCTGCAGGGTATCGAGGATCGCGTTCACGTCAGGGCCCGGCGGTGGGAAGCATCGTTCACGCCTCGATGGATTCGAGCGTGCAGACGGCGATCACGGCGAGGCCCTTCCCCTTGCCGATCCACCCCATCTTCTCGTTGGTCTTCCCCTTCACCATCACGGCGCTGGGCTCGACCCCGAGGGCTCCCGCCAGCTTGGCGCGGATGCGCTCGCGATGGCGCCCGATCTTGGGCTCCTCGGCGATCACGCTCAGATCCACCTGCGCCGGGGCCCATCCGGCTTCCCGGACGCGCCGCACTGCGAGTCGGAGCATCTCGAGCGAATCGCGTCCGCGGTTCACTTCGTCGTTGTCGGGGAACATCTCCCCGATGTCGCCGAGCCCCGAGCCGCCGAGGATCGCATCGGTCACGGCGTGACAGACCGCGTCCGCGTCCGAATGTCCCACGAGCGACTTGTCCGACGGGACCTTCACCCCGCCCAGGATCACCCCATCGCCGTCGATGAACCGATGCGAGTCATAGCCGATGCCGACACGGATCTTCATGCGGGGTCAGGCCGCCACTTCAGCTTCGATCAGCTGATAGTTCTGGCGACGCTTGCGCGGCTCGAAACCGGCCTCGCGGATGAGCCGCTCCATCTCGTCGATGGTGGTGCGGAAGGTCGTGTTGGCGGCCGAGACGACGTTCTCCTCGAGCATGAGCGAGCCGAAGTCGTTGCAGCCGAAGTGCAGCGCCGTCTGCCCGATCTTGAGCCCCATCGTGACCCAGCTGGCCTGGATGTTCGGGATGGTGTCGAGCACCACGCGCGCGAAGGCCGTCGTGCGGAGGTATTCCACCGCGTCGGTCTTGGGCATGTGGCTCAGCATCGGGGTATTCTCGGGCTGCAGCGGCCAGCAGATGAAGGCGGTGAAGCCGTTCGTGCGCTTCTGGAGCGCCTGCAGGCGCTGGAGGTGCTCGTAGCGCTCGTCCAGCGTCTCGCCGATGCCGTACATCATGGTGCACGACGTCTTGAGCCCTTCCTGGTGCGCCATCTCCATGACATCCAGCCAGCGATCGGCGCCGGCCTTCTTCTTGGCCACCTGGTCACGCACGCGCTGCACGAGGATCTCGCCGCCGCCACCGGGGATCGAGTCGAGCCCGGCCTTCACGAGCTCGCGGATCACGTCGCGCGCGTCCATGCGATACAGCGTGCTCCAGAAATCCACTTCGCTGGGGCTGAACCCGTGGATGTGGATCGGGTGGTACTTCTTGATGTAGCGCAGGAGGTCCAGATACCACTCGAACGGGATGTACGGATTGTGTCCGCCCTGGATCAGGATCTGCACGCCGCCGAGGGCCTTCACCTCGTCGATCTTCGCGCCGATCTGCTCGTAGCTGAGCGTCCACCCTTCGCCGTCCTTCGGGCGGCGGTAGAAGGCGCAGAAGCCGCAGTCCGCGACGCAGACGTTCGTGTAGTTGATGTTGCGGTCCACGATGTACGTGACCACACCCTCGGGGTGCAGCGCCTTGCGGATCTTGTCCGCTTCGGCGCCGAGCTCCAGCAAGGGGGCGTTCTTGTACCAGTCGAGTAGGTCTTTCATCGGTCGGGAGAGACGATGGATGCCGCGCGCATTCGCATCACGCGGCGGATGACAGGAAAGCGAGACGCCCCGGCTGGACCTTCCCCGCCAGGGTCAGACGACGATAGAACTCGGTGAGCCCGCCGAGATGCGGATAGCTGAGCCCGTAGTCGAGTCCGGAGAGATACGTGAGACAGGCCGCGTACGACACGCCCGTGCGCTCGTGCGCCTGCTTGGCGAGCACGTCGAGATGCTGCAGCCCCCAGTCACGCGAGGCGATCAACGAGGCGTGCACACCCAACGCCTGTGCGGTCGGCGCCGTCCGCTGCGCGACCCACACGGCGAACACGAAGGGGAGCCCGGTCCACTGCTTCCACTCGGTGCCGAGGTCGTACACGTGGCGGTACTGATACGGCGTCTGATCGGCGTGGCGCGGATGGATGGCGCCCGAGCCGAGCATGAGCGCGGCATCACCGATCACTAGGCGGGCGGGCTCGTGCGTCCCCGCCGGGTCCACCAGATCGGCCGCCTCGGCGTTGCCGGGCACGAAGACCGGCGCGCACTTCCAGACGTTCTCGAACAGCAGTTCGAGCAGATGCACCGAGGTCATCGACGACCGGCTCACGACGACCGGCTTCCCCTCGAGCGACTCCGCCGGCTCGTTGGAGAAGAGCATCACGCTCCGCACCGGACCATCGCAGGAGATCGCGAGATCGGGGAGGAGAAGATACTTCTCCCAGTCCCGGGCGTACTCCACCGCCGAGACGACGCTGACGTCGAGCGATCCGTCGGACATCCGCTTGTTGAGCGCGGTCGGCACGCCATCGACGATCGATCCGGCCATCGGCACGATCCCCCGATCCACCGCCCCGTAGACCGGGTAGCAGTTGATGTAGGGGATACGGCCGACGCGCATCGTCATGCCGGGACGGGGCTCGCCGCCCGCTCCGGAGCTGCGGCGTCGAAGGTGCGGAGCACGCGGTAGAACGAGTCGCGCTCGGCGGGCTGCTTCCCCGCCCCGCGGATCAGCGTGAGCAGCGCGTCGAGGGTCATCCCCTGCGGCGTGTGCGCACCCACGGCGTGGTAGATCTTCTCGCGCACCACGGTCCCCTCGAGGTCGTTCACCCCGAAGTGCAGCGCCACCTGGGAGATGGCCTGGGTGACCATGATCCAGTGGCTCTTCACGTGCTTGAAGTTGTCGAGGAAGATCCGCCCGATGGCGAGCATCTTCAGGTCGTCCATCCCGCCGGTCGAGGTGCCGAGACGCCCGAGCTGCGCGCCGAGGGCGTTGTCGTCGGGGTGGTACGCGAGCGGGATGTAGGCCAGGAAGCCGCCGGTCTCGTCCTGCAGGTCGCGCAGCATCATCAGGTGATCGACGCGGTCCTGCAGCGTCTCGACGTGACCGTAGAGCATCGTGCAGTTGGTGCGGATTCCCAGCTCATGCGCGGCACGATGCACGCCGATGTAGTCGGCACCGTCGAGCTTCTTGCCGGCGATCTTCTCGCGCACGGCCGCGCTGAAGGTCTCGGCGCCGCCGCCGGGCATGGTGTCGAGTCCCGCCTCGCGCAACGCGGTGAGGACCTCCTTCCAGCTCATCTTCTCGATGCGCGCGATGTGCGCGATCTCGACGGCGGTGAGGGCCTTGATGTGCACGTGCGGGAAGTTCGCCTTGAGGGTCCGGAACATCTCCTGGTAGTAGGCCAGGCCGGCCTTCATGTCGAGACCGCCGACGATGTGGTACTCCTTCGTCAGTCCGTCCGCCGCGTGCGCCGCTTCCGCGAGCACCTGCTCCATCGTGTAGCGGTAGGCCCCGGCCTCCTTGGGAAGGCGCGCGTAGCCGCAGAAGGTGCACGTGGTGCGCAGCGTGCAGATGTTCGTCGGATTGATGTGCTGATTGGACGCGAAGGTGACCATGTCACCGTTCTTGCTGCGGTTGATCTCATCCGCCAGCGTCCCGAGTCCCAGGAGGTCGTGGGACTGGTACATCGTGAGTGCGTCGGCCGGGCCCAGCCGCTCTCCGGCCGCGACCCGCTCGGCGATGCGGCGCACCGCGCCGTCGGA
>CAZAGK010000087.1:0-13324 GCA_964484775.1 uncultured Gemmatimonas sp.
GGGATCGCCGGCTGCAGCGGGATCAGCTTCACCACCGCGCAGGCCGACGCCATCCGCTCGAGCAACAACAAGTGGCCGTTCAGCTTCAACTCGAACCCCCTCACGCTGCAGTTCGGCGTGTCGCTCAACCTGTTCGACGGCTTCAACCGTGAGCGGACGCTGCAGTCCGCCGCCGCCGACCGGGCCGACTCCAAGTACACCATCCGCGCCCAGGAGCTGAAGCTCACCGCGGACATCTCGCAGGCCTTCACCACGCTCACCGCCGACTACCGCGTGTTGAAGTTGCAGGAGCAGAACTCGGCCGCCGCCCGTCAGGCCCTGCAGCTCGCGCAGGAGCGGTACCGTGTCGGTCTCAACAGCCTGGTGGACCTCCAGCAGGCCCGCGCCGATTTCGATCGTGCGGAAACGGATCGGATCAACTCGATCTTCGAATACCACCGCGCGTTCGCGGCGCTCGAGAGCGCCGTCGGCCGCCCCCTTCGCTAACCGGGACCCCTCATGAAGAAGTCAACCAAGTACATCATCGCTGCCGTCGTGGTGGTCGGGATCGGCGCCGTCGCCTACGGGGCCTCGCAGAAGAACAAGAACAAGGCCACCGAGGTCCGCATCGAGGCGGTCGAGAACCGCGACCTGATCGCGTCGGTCACCGCGAGCGGCCAGGTCCGCCCGCACACCAAGGTCGATCTCTCCTCCGACATCACGGGCAAGATCGTGAAGCTCGAGGTCAAGGAAGGCGACTACGTGAACAAGGGGCAGTTCCTGCTCGAGCTCGACGCCCAGCAGTATGAGGCCGCGGTGCAGCGCGCCGAAGCCGGCCTGGCCAACGCCAAGGCCTCAGCGGCGCAGAGCTCGGCCAGCCTGACGCAGGCGCAGAGCAACTACCGTCGCCAGATGGAGATCCGGAAGAGCAACCCGAATCTCGTCTCCGAGGACCAGCTCGAGCAGCTCAAGACCGCCGTGGACGTGAACACCGCCCTCGCCGAAGCCAGCAAGCACAACGTCGAGCAGGCGGAGGCCTCGGTGAAGGACGCCAAGGTCGCCCTCGGCAAGACCAAGATCTTCGCGCCGATGAGCGGCCGCGTGACCCGCCTCGTCGTCCAGAACGGCGAAACGGCCATCATGGGCACGCTCAACAAGGACGCCGCCACCCTGCTCACCATCAGCGACATGACGGTGCTGGAGACCAAGGTGAAGGTCGACGAGACCGACGTCAGCCGCATCGCCCTCGGCGACTCGGCCGTCATCCAGCTCGACGCCTTCCCCGACACCACCTTCCTCGGGAAGGTCGTCGAGATCTCCAACAGCTCGGTGAAGGCCGCCGCCTCCGGCACGGGCGACCAGGCGATCGACTACGAGGTCACCATCCGCCTCCTGAACCCGCCGACCGACACCAAGCCGGACTTCTCGGCCACCGCCAAGATCATCACCGACAGCCGCAAGCAGGTCCTCTCGATCCCGATCATCGCCCTCACGGTCCGCGAGAACGAAGCGCTGGCCAACAAGGACACCGCCGGCGCCCCGGCCGCCAAGGCCGGCGCCAAGCAGATCGGCAAGAAGGACGTCGAGGGGGTGTTCGTGGTGGGCACGGACAACAAAGTGACCTTCCGCCCCGTAAAGGTAGGGATCGCGGGAGAGAAGCATTTCGAGGTCCTCTCCGGCCTGAAGCTCGGCGACAAGATCGTCGGGGGCACTTATCAGGCGATCCGCGAGTTAAAGGACGGCACGCTCGTGCGTGAAACGAAGCCCATGACGGACGCGAAGACGGAGACCAAGAAGCCGTGACCAACCACGTAGAAGAGATCTCGATGAGCACCACGGCCGAACGCCAGGCCGTGATGCATGCCGCCGGGACGGCGCCGGGCAAGGACTGGGTCATCGTGACCCGCGCCCTCTGCCGTGAATACGACATGGGCGGCGAGATCGTGCGCGCCCTCCGTGGCGTCGACATCGCCATCCGCCGCAACGAGTACGTGGCCATCATGGGACCGTCGGGCTCGGGCAAGTCGACGCTCATGAACACCCTCGGCTGCCTCGATACCCCGAACTCCGGCGAGTACTGGCTCAACGGCCAGAAGGCCTCGGAGATGAAGGACGACGAGCTCGCCCGCATCCGCAACAAGGAGATCGGGTTCGTCTTCCAGACGTTCAACCTGCTCCCCCGCGCCACCGCGCTGGCCAACGTCGAGCTCCCGCTCGTCTACGCCGGTGTGTCGAGCGCGGAGCGTCATGCGCGCGCCAAGGAAGCGCTCGAGCGCGTGCAGCTCGACAAGCGCATGGGGCACCGTCCCAACGAGCTCTCGGGCGGTCAGCGTCAGCGTGTGGCCATCGCCCGCGCCCTCGTGAACCGTCCGTCGATCCTCCTGGCCGACGAACCGACCGGTAACCTCGACTCGACCACCTCGGAAGAGATCATGCGCGTGTTCGAGGAACTGGCCACGCAGGGACAGACGGTCATCATGGTGACGCACGAACCGGACATCGCCGCTCACGCCCGCCGCGTGATCGTGCTGCGTGACGGTGTCGTCGCCTCCGACGACCGCCGCGAGAGCTTCACCGCCAAGCTCGGACTCTAGTCCGCTCGTTGGCAACGCAGGTGCAGGTGCAGCACCACGGCGGGTGAGGCTCGGGACGCGTTCCGACCCTCACCCGTCGCTCTCTCGCCCCCCGAGGCCATGAAGTTCTTCGAAGCCATTCGACTCGCCCTCCACACCATCCGCGTGCAGAAGCTCAAGAGCTTCTTCACCGCGCTCGGCGTCTGCATCGGCGTGATGTTCCTCATCACGGTGGTGTCGATCGTCGAAGGGATGGGGAAGTACATGGAGAACGAGCTGGTCGGCAAGCTGATCGCCATCAACTCCTTCGAGCTGCGCCATCGCCCGAGCATCAACATCGGGGACGTGCCGCGCGAGGTCTGGATGGAGTACAACCGTCGCCCGCGCATCTTCGAGGCCGACGTGCAGCCGGTGGTCGATGCCCTGCCGCCGGACGCCCTCTGGGCGATGTACTCCTCCGACAACATCAGCGTCGAGTCGAGCTTCGGGAAGCCGCGTCGTGCGCAGGTCACCGCCTTCGACGGGCAGTACCTCGAGATCAAGAAGCTCGGCGTCACCAGCGGACGCATGTTCACGCAGGCCGAGATCACCACCGGCTCCAGCGTCGTGGTGATCGGCCCCGATCTCGCCAAGCGCCTCTTCCCCGACCTCAACGCGGTGGACCGCGAAGTGAAGATCGGCGGTCGCCCCTACACCGTCATCGGTGTCGGCGAGTCGCTCGGCAGCGCCTTCGGCATGTCGTTCGACAACTACATCTACGCGCCCTTCCGCTCGCCGGTGCACCGTCTGCTCAACCGCGCCGCGCACGTGATCGACGGCGTGATCGTGCAGGTGCCGACCGCCGAAGCGATCCCCGACGCGCAGGAAGCCGTGCGCGCCGTGATGCGCGGCCGCCACCAGTTGCGCCCCGCGCAGAAGGACAACTTCGTGCTCGAGACCTCCGACACGGCGCTCGAGTTCTGGAACAAGATCAAGAGCTATCTCGTGCTCGCCGGCGTCGCGCTCCCCGCCATCGGGCTCGTGGTCGGTGCGATCGTGATCATGAACATCATGCTCGTCGCCGTCGCCGAACGCACCCACGAGATCGGGATCCGCAAGGCGCTCGGCGCCAAGCGGCGCGACATCCTGCTGCAGTTCCTGATCGAGGCCTCGACGCTCAGCACCTTCGGGGCCGGCATGGGGATCGCGTTGGGGGCGGTGCTCGCGTACGTCATCCGGACCGTGACCCCGATGCCGACCTTCGTCGCCCCCTGGTCGATCGCCGTCGGCGTGATCATCGGTGCCGGTGTCGGGATCATCTCCGGTGTGTATCCGGCAAGTCGGGCATCGTTGCTCGACCCCGTCACCGCTCTGCGGCAGGAGTAGCCCATGCGTTTCGTCGACAAGGTCAAGATGTCGCTCGAGGGCGTGGGGATCGCCGTCGATGCGATGCGTCAGAACAAGGTGCGCGCGGGACTCACGATCCTCGGCGTGGCCGTGGGCGTGTTCGTGGTCGTGGTGATCGCCGCCGCCATCCACGGCATCAACGAGAGCGTCGCCAAGCAGTTCGAGTCGGCGGGCCCGACGACCTTCTTCGTCCAGCGCCGTCCGATCACCTTCGAAGCCTGCGACGGCACCGGTGACACCTGCAAGTGGCGCTCGAACCCGCCCCTGCTCTTCTCCGAGGCGGAACTGCTCAAGCGACTCGAGTCGGTCGCCGAGGTGGGGGTCCAGCAGGGTTGGGGCAGCGCGGTGAAGTACCGCGACAAGTCGCTGCCGAATGTGAACGTCGAGGGGATCACCTCCAACTGGCCGCAGCTCAATCCGCCGAACATGGTGGACGGACGCGTGTTCACCGAGCAGGAGGCGCGTAGCGCGGCGAGCGTCGTGGTGATCAACACGGTGGCCAAGGAGCGCCTGTTCGGCGAGAGCGACGCCATCGGCAAGGAGATCGTGCTGACCGGGATCTCGGGGATGCCGGGGACGAACCGCGGCGGCCCCTTCACCGTGATCGGCGTGTTCAAGGATGAGGCCAGCTTCCTGCAGGGCGGCGAGCGCCCGCGGATGGTGACCTCGGTCTTCGCCCTGACGCGGAAGCTCGGTGCGCAGGCGCGCTGGATGTCGTTCGTCATCAAGCCGGCCGACAACGTGGCGCAGTCGCAGACCCTCGACGACGTCACCGCCGCCCTCCGCGGTTCGCGCGGTTTGCGTCCGGGACGCGAGTCGAACTTCGCGATCATCACGCAGGACAAGCTGTTCGACGTCTACAACAAGGTGTTCGGGATCTTCTTCCTCGTGATGATCTCGCTCTCGTCGGTCGGCCTGCTCGTGGGCGGCGTCGGCGTGGTGGCGATCATGATGATCTCCGTCACCGAACGCACCCGCGAGATCGGCGTGCGCAAGGCACTCGGCGCCACCCGCGGCGTGATCCTCTGGCAGTTCCTGGTGGAGGCGGTGACCCTCACCGCCACGGGTGCGCTGGTCGGACTCGGTCTGGGGACGATCGTCGCGATGCTGGTGAAGGCGTACACCCCGGTGGCCGCGAGCGTCCCACCGCTGGCGGTGGTGGCGGCACTAGGATCCAGCGCGCTGACGGGGATCCTCTTCGGCATGCTCCCCGCGATGCGTGCGTCACGTCTCGATCCGGTGGCGGCGCTTCGGCACGAGTAGTTCCTTTTCCGGCGCGCGCTGTTCTTGCGCAGGGCGGTCGAGAGCCTCCCTCCCCTACGCGACCTCAACGGTCGCTATGGGGAGGGAGGCTCTCTCCCTTCCGGGGCAGATCCCTCGGCTGCCCGCCGAACCACCCCTCGCGAGCGGAGGGCCGCCACGGGCCCGCGCCGGATCTTCCTCAGGGCCCGAGTGGCCCCCGAGCGCTCCGCCCAGAATGCCGCGCCCCCCGAATGCCAGGAGGAAGGACACGAGGGCTCCCATAGCGACCGTTGAGGTCGCGTAGGGAGCCCTCGTGTCCGACCGACACAGAGCCAGCAGGAACGCGAGCAGTAGTCGCAGCGAAACCGGACAAATGGAAGACCCGTACAGAAGAGCATGCCCTTCCTCGAAGCCGTCCGACTCGCGCTCAACACCATCCGAGTCCAGAAGCTCAAGAGCTTCTTCACCCTCCTCGGCGTCACCATCGGCGTGATGTTCCTCATCGCCGTCATCTCCATCGTCCAGGGGATGGGTGACTACGTCGAGCACGACTTCGCGGGCAAACTCTTCGGCGTGAACACCTTCTCGTTCCGCCGCGTGGCCGACTTCACGCCGAACTCCACCGACGCGCAGTGGCGCGAGTGGCTGCGGCGGCCGCGGATCTTCCTCCCCGAGGTGCGCCTCGTCCGCAGCGCGCTCCCCGCCGGGAGCCGGTCGGCGGTGATGAGCGAGAACTTCGTCTACGCCTCGTCGCAGTACGCGCGGCCGCGGCAGGTCGACGCCGTCGCGACCGAGGCCGACTACTTCATCATCAAGCAGTTCAAGGTCCCCAACGGGCGCGCCTTCACCAATCAGGAGGTCGCCGCCGGGAGCCGAGTGGTCGTGCTCGGCATCGAGATGGCAGAGCACTTCTTCCCCGGACTCGATCCCATCGGGCGCGAGCTGCGCATCCGCGGCACCCCATACACCGTGATCGGCGTGATCGAGAAGCAGGGCAATGTGTTCGGCTTCTCGCTCGATCGCCTGGCCATCGCCCCCTACACCACGCCGCTGCACCGTGTGCTGCGTCCGCGCGGCGACTTCGAGTCGCTCGTCGTGCAGGCCGGTTCGCAGGAGCTGATGGGCGAAGGGATGGAGTCCGCGCGCGAAGTGCTCCGCGCCGCACGGCGCCTCCCCCCTGGGCGTGGTGACAACTTCTCCCTCGAGACCTCGGCCTCGGCGCTCGAGTTCTTCAACGGACTCAAATCGAAACTCGTGCTCTTCGGCACCGCGCTCCCCGCCATCGGGCTCGTGGTCGGTGCCATGGTCATCATGAACATCATGCTCGTCGCCGTCGCGGAGCGTACTCGAGAGATCGGGATCCGCAAAGCGCTGGGCGCACGACGCATCGACATCATGCGGCAGTTCCTCGTGGAGGCGGCGACGCTCAGCCTCATGGGTGCCGCCATCGGGATCGCGCTCGGCTTGAGTGCCGCCAAGATCATCTCCATGGTCTCTCCCCTTCCCGCCTCGGTCGCGCCCTGGTCGATCGCCATGGCGCTCGTGCTGGGCGCCGGCGTCGGGATCGTGGCCGGCATGTACCCGGCGAGCCGCGCATCGCGGCTCGACCCGATCGCCGCCCTGCGGCAGGAGTAGCGCATGCGCGTCATCGACCGGGTCCTGCTCGCGCTCGAAGGGGTGGCCATGGCGGTGGACGCCATCCGCGCCAACAAGGTGCGCGCTGCGCTCACCATCTCCGGGGTGGCCGTCGGCGTGTTCGTGGTGGTCGCCATGGGTGCGACCGTGCACGGCATCCAGCAGAGCTTCCAGAAGGACCTCGACGAGTTCGGCGCCACGACCTTCCAGGTGCGCCGCCGCAACCCGGGGATGAACAACTGCGACGGCACCGACGACAGCTGCCCCGATCGCAAGAACCCTGCTGTGACCCCCGACGAATGGAAGGCCATCCAGCGCCTCCCCGAGGTCGGGAGCGCCATGGGCTGGCTCTTCGGACAGAACGCGCAGGTCGGCTACAAGGACCGCCTCGTCAAGCAGGTGGGGTACGACGCGCAGAGCACCGAATGGACGCAGACCGACCAAGCCGACATCTTCCCCGGCCGCAGCTTCTCCGCCGCAGAGCACGACGCGGGTGCCATGGTCATGCTCGTGAACGACTCGCTCAAGTCGCAGCTCTTCGGCGATTCCGACCCGATCGGCAAGACGGTGACGCTCGAGGGGAAACCCTTCCAGGTGATCGGCGTCTTCCACACCAAGGCCGGTTTCCTCAAGTCGATGGACGGGCGCGGCCCCGACAAGCCGCGCGCCATCCTCCCCATGATGACGGCGTGGCGGCACATGGACGTGTGGCGCCGCGGCTTCATGGTGATGGTCAAGCCGAAGACCGGGGTGCGGCAGGACGAGGTGATGGACGCCGTCACCGCGCTGCTGCGCGGGAAGCGCGGACTGAAGCCGTCGCAGCCCAACAACTTCTATCTCGTCGGGCAGGACCGCATGCTCGACGTGTTCAACGACCTCTTCGGCGTGATCTTCATGGTCGGGCTCGCCCTCTCAGGGGTGGGGCTGATGGTCGGGGGCGTGGGGGTGGTGGCGATCATGATGATCTCCGTCACCGAGCGCACCCGCGAGATCGGCGTGCGCAAGGCACTCGGCGCCACCGCCGGGACGATCCTCTGGCAGTTCCTGATCGAGGCGGCGACGCTCACCAGCATCGGCGCGGGGATCGGCCTGCTCGTGGGCGGCGGACTGGCGTGGATCGTGCGCGCCAACACGAGCATCCCCGCGTCGATCCCCGGCTCGGCGGTGGTCACCTCGCTCGTCGCGGCCGCGCTCACCGGCGTGCTCTTCGGGATGATGCCCGCGGCACGCGCGGCGCGCCTCGACCCGATCACGGCACTTCGACACGAATAGCGGCGTTCACAGGGGTACGGGGGCGCGGGACCCTGCCGTCCCGCTCTCCCCCAAGCGACAATTCCCCCGGTGAAGTTCTCCGACGTCTTCGGCATCGCCCTCGAACAGATCTGGGCCAACAAGCTCAGGTCCTTCTTCACGCTCCTCGGGATCATCGTCTCCGTCGCCTTCCTGGTGGCGGTCGTCGCGATCATCCAGGGGATGAATGCGTACGTGAAGGAGAACCTCGCCGGCGCGGTGATCGGGACGAACGCCTTCCAGGTGCGGCGCACCCCGATCCAGGTCGGCTTCTTCGACGACGAGATGTGGGCCCGCGTCTCGCGCCGTCCGCGCATCACCGTGAGCGACGCCGAGGCGGTGCGCGACGCGATCCCCGACGCGGCCGCGATCGGGATGACCACCGGCTTCCCCTCCCCGCTCTCCGACGTCGATTGGCGCGGGCGCACCATCGGTGATGTGATCGTCTTCGGCATCACCCCGCCCTATCAGCAGGTGCAGGACTACAAGATCGAGAAGGGGCGTCCGCTCCTCGACACCGACATCTCGCAGCGCCGCCCGGTGGTCGTGCTCGGCTACGATGTGGCCACCAAGCTCTTCGAGTCGGTGAGCCCCATCGGGCAGGAAGTGCGGCTCGGCGGCGAGAAGTTCGAGGTGGTCGGCGTGGTGGCCGCCAAGGGACGCGTGCTCGGACAGTCGTTCGACGCCTTCGCGCTGATCCCCTTCACGCGCTACGAGATGCTGTACGGGCGCCGTCTCACGACGACCGTCTCGGTGAAGATGCCCGACGCCAAGGATGTGGCGCCGGCCATGAAGCGCGCCGAGGAGGCCATGCGACTCGCGCACCATCTGCGCCCGACGCAGGAGAACAACTTCTCCATCGAGACCGCGGACGCGCTCGTCGATTTCTGGAAGCAGCTCACGGCGGTGCTCTTCGCGGTGATCCCGGCCGTGGTCGCGATCGGCGTGGTGGTGGGCGGGATCGTGATCATGAACATCATGCTGATGGCGGTCACCGAGCGCACGCGCGAGATCGGGATCCGCAAGGCGGTGGGAGCGCGGGCGCAGGACATCGAGCGGCAGTTCCTCGCCGAGGCCATCGCGCTGGCGATCGCGGGCGGGATCCTCGGGGTGACGCTCGGGTGGGCATTCGCGGAGCTCGTCGCGTTCGTCTCGCCGTTGCCGGCGCGCATCACCTGGTGGAGCGTGACGCTCGCGGTGGGGCTGGGCGCGGGCGTGGGGGTGATCTTCGGCGTGTATCCGGCGCGTCGTGCGGCGCGGCTGGACCCGATCACCGCGCTGAGGGCCGAGTAGATGGCACGCGCCCTCAGCTTCGATCAGTTCCGCGAGAACATCGGGATCGCGCTCGACACCCTGCGCGTGAACAAGCTCCGCTCGGGGCTCACGATCCTCGGCGTCGTGATCGGCGTCGCGACGGTGATGACGATGGCCACCATCGTGCAGGGGATCCGCGATCAGATCCTCCACACCATCGAGATCGCGGGGCCGAACACCTTCTACGTGCTGAAGGTGTTCTCGAGCACGCCGGTGAATCCGGAGAACCTGCCGAAGTACATCCGCGTGCGTCCCGATCTCTCCGAGGCGGAGGCGGCGCGCATCGCCTCGCTGCCCGAGATCGGCTATGCGGGGCTCTGGGCGCAGATCCAGGCGCGGATCGAGTACAAGGGGAACCGCACGCGCGCGCTCGCGGTGTTCGGCGCCGACGATCGCTACCAGGAGATCCAGGGGGGCGAACTGCTCGAGGGGCGCTGGTTCACCCGGGCCGAGCTGAAGACCGGCGCGCCGGTGGTCGTGCTGCAGGAGAAGCACTCGCGGCAGATCTTCGGACGCGAGAACCCGATGGACAAGACGGTGCTCGTCGGCGGGCGTCCGGTGACGGTGATCGGGTTGTACCAGGATCCGGCCAACATCTTCGCGCCCCCCGGGGCCGACGTGGGCGCGATCCTCACCTATCAGTTCGTGGACCACGGCTATCGCGTGGACAAGGCGAATGCGCTGTGGATCCCGGTGAAGCCGCGCGAAGGGGTGAGTTCGGAGGTGGCACAGGGTGAAGTGACGGTCGCACTGCGAGAGATGCGCCGCCTGCGCCCCGGCGACAAGAACAACTTCGATGTGGTGAGCCAGGACCAGATCCTCGATACCTTCACGTCGATCACCGACATCTTCTTCCTCGTGATGATCGTGCTCGCCTCGGTGGCGCTGATGGTCGGCGGGATCGGGGTGATGGCGATCATGATGGTCTCGGTCACTGCCCGCACCCGTGAGATCGGGGTCCGGAAGGCGCTGGGAGCCACCCGGCGCGACATCCTGCTCCAGTTCCTGGTGGAGGCCTCCACCCTGACCGGGATCGGCGGGGTGCTGGGGATCGTGGTCGGGCTCGCGATGGGGCGGGCGGCGGGGATGCTGCTGGGTATCCAGGCCGACACCCCGCTCGGGCTGACCCTGGTGGCCGTCACGGTCTCGGTCGGGATCGGGTTGGTGTTCGGGGTCGTGCCGGCGCGCCGGGCGGCCCGTCTGGACCCCATCGAGGCCCTTCGGTACGAGTAACCGGCCACCCCCCTGCCGAGGCTCGTGGGCGAGTGGCGGAGGGAGGGACCCCAGGGCAGATTTGGGGTAGCAATTCTCAGGAAACTGGGTGATGGGTCCTCGACGAAGAGGGCAGACCGCCTAACGAACGTAGGGGTCAAATCGTTATTAAGGGGCTGGCGGCCGGATGGCCGTCCCCCTCAACTGGATTCGGAGGAGTTAGAACATGCGTAAGATGCTCGCAGCTGCAGCGATGATCGTGGTGATGGCCGGAACGGCCTCGGCTCAGGGTGGCGGCATGGGCGGCGGCGGTGGCCGTGGTGCCATGACCCCCGAGCAGATGCAGGCGATGATGGAAAACCAGGTCGGCATGATGTTCAAGGACATCACGATCACGGATGACCAGAAGAAGCAGGCCGTCGAGATCCTCACGAAGGCCCAGGCCGACATGCGCGGCATCGACCGTCAGGCCCCGGATGCCGCTGAGAAGCGCGCCGAGATGACGAAGAAGCGCAACGAAGCCCTCGCCGGTATCCTCAAGAGCGACGCCGACAAGGCCAAGCTCGCCGAGAACCTCAAGAACATGCCGCAGGGTCGCGGCGGCCGTCCCGGTGGCCCGGGCTCGCGCTAAGCGAATCTGATCCACGTCGTACAGAAGGGGGAGCGGCCTCGGCCGCTCCCCCTTCGTGCATCCATCAGCTGAGGGCTACTTCCCCTTGGCGATCGCGCGGGCCGCCACCCAGTCCACGAGCTCGGGCCAGACGAGCTTGAGCCAGAGCCCGAACCGTCCGCGGGCGGTCATCACCAGTTCGCGCTTCCGTTCGGCCGCGGCTCGCAGGGTGAGGCGGGCACATTCGTCGGCGGTCATCACCTCGTCCATCCTGATGGGGACCTTGCCGAGGGGATTCCCGTCGGCGCTGAGGTTCCGCCCCTGCGCCCCGGTCCCCACGAACCCCGGGTGCACGAGGGTCACGGTGACCCCGCTCCCGCGCAGCTCTATGCGCAGGGAATCGAAGAAGCCCCCCATCGCATGCTTGCTCGCGGCGTAGCCGCTGCGGAGCGGCACCCCGGTGCGCCCGGCGAGACTCGACACGCAGACGATCCGCCCTTTGGACGCCTTGAGATGCGGGAGCGCGGCGTGCGTGCAATAGACGGCGCCGAGGTAGTTCACGCGGAGCACGCGCTCGAAGACCGTGAGGTCCTGCACTTCGTCCACGCGCGCCCACATCCCGAGCCCGGCGTTGTTCACGAGCATGTCGATCGAGCCGTAGGCCTTCACGGCGCCGTCGATCAGGGCGCGGCAGGCGGCGGGGTCGGTGACGTCCGTCGCAATGGCGGTCGCTTGCGCGCCCGCCTCGCGGCAGGCGGTGGCGACGCGATCGAGCTCATCGGCGCGGCGTGCGGCGAGCACGAGTCGAGCACCCTCTGCGGCGAGCTGTCGCGCGAGCGACTCGCCGATCCCGTGCGACGCGCCGGTCACGATCACCGACGCACCGCGGAACTCGTTCACGACGCGCCGCCGGCGGCGCTTCTGGCGGTGGGTGCGCCGGTGGACGCCGACGGCCCGCCGGCGCCACCCCCCTTCAGGGCGCGGTACTCGTCGCGCAGGATCCCATACACATGGAAGTCGTGCGCGACCCCGTCCTTCCAGTAGTGCTGCCGCAGCACCCCCTCGTGCTTGAGCCCTGCTTTGCGCATCACCGCCCCACTGGCCGGATTCGCCTCCATATGACGGGCGAAGATCCGGTGCAGCCCGAAGTCGTTGAACCCCCAGTCGAGACTCGCGCAGAACGCCTCGGTAGTGATCCCCTGCCCCCAGCGGTCGTCGCGCAGCCAGTAGCCCGCTTCGGCGTGGCGATGGGGCGCGTCGAGCTTGAAGGCGAAGGCGCCGAAGAACTCCCCGCTGGCGCGGTCGGTGACGGCGAGCAGGAGTTCGCTCCCGCTGCGCCACTGCCCTTCGTGCTTGGCGATCCACTGCGCAGCGGCCCCCGCCGGATACGGATGCGGCATCGTGAGCAGGGTGCGCGCCACCTCGTAGCGCCCGGCGAAGCGCTCGATCTCCGGCGCGTCGTCGGGAACGAAGGGACGGAGGCGCAGACGCGGCGACTCGATGGTGGGCATCGGCCCCTCGAAGCGCGCGGCGTATTCGGGAGGGATCATGCCTCCTCCGTGCGTACGGCGGCGATCGCCTGGACCTCGATCTGATAGCCGTAATGGAGATCGTTCACCGGCACCACGGCGCGCGCCGGGCGGTGATCCCCCATCACCTTCGCGTAGGCGGTGTTCACCCGCCCCCAGAGCGACATGTCGGAGACGTACACCGTCATCTGGCAGACGTGCGAGAGCGAGCTCCCCGCCGCCTCGAGGATGGCCCCTACGTTCCGGAGCACTTGCTCCGTCTGCTCCTCGATCGTGCCGACGGTGCGGTCGGTCTGACCGGGGACGATCGGCAGCTGTCCGGCGACGAAGACGAATCCGCCGTGGACGATCGCTTGCGAATAATGCCCGGCCGCAGCCGGAGCCGAGGGAGTGGTGATCGAGTGCATGGTCCAGAAAGCCCGGAACAGGGGCAAGGTGAAAGCGGTGCGGCTTCCCCGCCTGACGGTCAACGACCGTTCGGGCTGTCGGGTTGCCGGCTTACCGCAATTTGCTGCGCATAAACATGGCGCACGGATCGAAATCCCGCACGGGGT
>CAZAGK010000088.1:0-12913 GCA_964484775.1 uncultured Gemmatimonas sp.
CAACAGTGGGGGCGGACAAACTGTCGCGCAAGTGACG
This sequence comes from uncultured Gemmatimonas sp., assembly GCA_964484775.1. Classification (GTDB taxonomy): domain Bacteria; phylum Gemmatimonadota; class Gemmatimonadetes; order Gemmatimonadales; family Gemmatimonadaceae; genus Fen-1231. Next base: position 38 of record CAZAGK010000088.1, read on the forward strand.
CGCGTCACAATCGCGAAAGTTCCGAATTCTGGCCGGTTTCGCGAAACCCCGACCGCAACCACGACGCGCGAGCGGTAGCCCCGCCGCTGGTTCCGATGCACATTCAGCGGTTATGACCTCGACCTTGGATTCGCTCCGGACCGCCCTCGCGGACCGGTACACGATCGCGCGGGAGCTGGGTGCCGGCGGGATGGCGACCGTCTATCTCGCCCACGACCTCAAGCACGACCGCGACGTCGCCATCAAGGTCCTCCGCCCGGAACTCGCCGCCGTCATCGGAGCCGACCGGTTCCTGAGCGAGATCAAGACCACCGCCAACCTGCAGCATCCGCACATCCTCCCGCTCTTCGACAGCGGCACGGCCGAGGGGCAGCTCTTCTACGTGATGCCCTACGTCGAAGGGGACACGTTGCGCGACCGGCTGAATCGGGAGACGCAGCTCCCCGTCGCCGATGCCGTACGACTCGCCACCGAGATCGCCGCGGCCCTCGACTACGCGCACAAACGCGGGGTGGTGCATCGCGACATCAAGCCCGAGAACATCCTCCTGCAGCACGGGAGCGCGCTCGTCGCGGATTTCGGGATCGCCCTCGCCGTGCAGCAGGCAGGCTCCGAGCGGATGACGCAGACGGGGATGAGCCTGGGCACGCCGCAGTACATGAGTCCCGAGCAGGCGATGGGCGAGAAGCACATCGACGCGCGCGCCGACATCTATGCGCTCGCGGCGGTCACGTACGAGATGCTCGTCGGCGAACCGCCGTTCACGGGGCCGAGCGTGCAGGCGATCGTCGCGAAGGTCATGTCGGAGACGCCCAAGGATCTCTCGGCGCAGCGCAAGACCGTGCCGACGAATGTCGCCGCAGCGATCGCCCAGGCGCTCGAGAAGCTCCCCGCCGACCGGTTCGCGTCGGCCGCGGAGTTCGCGGCCGCACTCGATGGACGTTTCGCCACCAAGCGTGAAGTGGCCGCCTCGGCGGCCTCCGCGGCGTCGCACGGGCGCGAGGATCGGTGGCGCCGTGTCGCGCTCGGGGTCGGCGTCGTCGCGGTGGTGGCGGTCGGGGTCGCGACCTGGGCATTGCTCGCGTCTCAGGGCGCGCCCGGTGCATCAGGCGCAGCCGGCGCTCGGATCGAGTTCGCCTTCCAGCCGGTCACCCCCACGTCGAACTCGCAGTTGGCCATCACGCGCGACGGGCGCCGCATCGGCGTGACGGGCTTCGACTCGGCGGGGAAGCAACACGTGTACCTGCGGGAGCTGGGCGCGACGGCCGTGACTGCGGTCTCGGGCACCGAGGGGGGACTCGAAGGATTCGACTTCTCCCCCGATGGCAACTGGATCGCGGTCGTCTCGAACAACAATCTGATCAAGGTCCCCGCCGCCGGTGGCCCGGCCACGGTGCTCGTCACCGGTGCCACGGCGGGGGTGGACTGGGGGCTCGACGGGAGCATCCTGTTCACGAAGAACCAGAACGGGCTCTGGCGCATGAATGCCGACGGCACCGGGCAGAAGCAGCTCACCCACATCGACACGGCGCGCAAGGAGTTCTCCCACTGGTACCCGCAGTCACTCCCCGGGGGGAAGGCGGCGATCTTCAACAACTTCTCGACCCCCATCGCGCAATCGCGCATCGAGGCGATCGAATACGCGTCCGGCAAGCGGACCGTTCTCGTCGAGGGGGCCTTCGCACCGCACTATGTGGACGGCTACCTCCTCTTCCTGCGCGAGCGGGCACTCTTCGCCGTGCGCTTCGACCCGAACGCGCTCAAGGTCAGCGGGACCCCGATCCCGGTCCTCGAGGACGTTCGATCGCAGTTCACCTCGGGCTATTCGGGATACACGATCTCCGAGTCCGGGACGCTGGTCGTGACGCGGGCCTCGAACTGGCGCGTGCCACGCCGCGTGGTCTGGGTCGACCGTACGGGCGCCGAGACGGAGATCCTCCCGGGCGAAGAGGAGTGGGCGGAACCGCGTCGCTCCCCCGACGGCCGCTGGATCGCGCTCACCAAGGACGGCCTCATCCGGCAGCTCTGGCTGTTCGACGTGCAGCGCAAGGCGCTCACGCAGTTGACCCACACCGTCGGTGAATCGTTCGACGCGGTCTGGATGCCGGACAGCAAGTCGCTCGTCCACTCGGTGGAGACCCCCGTCTACGACATCCAGCGCCTCCCGATCGACGGGACCGCGCCCGAGATGCTGCGGAAGACGGGCTTCGACAAGTACGTCACCGGGGTCTCCGCGGACGGGAAGAGCGTGCTCTACTCGGAGTCGATGGTGGGAGTGGACCGGCTCTGGCGCGTTCCGCTCGGCGGCGGCGAGGCGACGGTCATCGACAAGCGCGAGACCTCGCAACGCAGCGCCGACCTCTCGCCGGACGGGCGCTGGTACGTGTACGAGGAGTCGGAGGGGACGCTGGCCGCCGAGGTCTATGTGCGCGCCGCCGATGGCAGTGGCGGGCGTCGCCAGATCTCGGCCGACGGCGGCACACAGCCGCGCTGGACGAAGGGTGGGCGCGAGATCGTGTATCGGCGCGGTGAGGCGGTGATCGCGACGTCGTTCGATCCCGCGAAGGGAGAGGCCGGTCTCCCCGTGACGCTCTTCCGGAAGCCGGAGATCCCGAGTGCGGGCGGGGGATTCCGTACGCGCGGGTATGACGTCACCCCCGACGGCTCGCGTTTCCTGATGATCTCCCCGCTCTTCCGCGCACGGGCGGGCGAGGTGGTCGTGGTGACGAACTGGCTCGACGAGCTGCGGAAGAAGGTCGGCAAGTGAGGCGCGTCCGAACCGTCTTCGTGGTCACGCACTGGATCAGCGAACTCCAATCCCGGATGAAGAAGTGAGCGACACCCCCAAGTCCAGCCGCTACGACCGCTCCATCGTCGAGGGCGACCTCGCCTCCGCCGTCTGGAAGCTCGCCTGGCCCTCGATGCTCGCCAACGTCATCGGCGGACTCCAGGGGGTGATCGACCACGCCATGGTCGGCAACTTCGTCGGCTTCACCGGCAACGCGGCCGTCGGCGTCAGCTGGCAGATCTTCCTCGTGGTCATCGTCTTCATCTCCTCCCTCTTCACGGGGATGAGCATCGTCGTCGCGCGGTACGCGGGGAAGGGCGACCACGCGACGGTCGACCGCACCGTGTATCAGGCCTTCATCACCGCGATCGCGCTCGCCGTCGGAGTGATCGCGCCGGCCGGCTACTTCCTGGCACCACACCTGCTCGGCATTGTCAACGCCTCGCCCGCGGTGCAGGCCGAAGCGCTCCCGTTCCTGCGCACGATGTTCATGTTCAGCATCGGGATGATGATCTTCTTCATGCTCTCCGGCGCCCTGCGCTCGGCGGGCGATGCGAAGACCCCCATGCGGCTCGGCATCACCGCGACGGCGCTGAACATCGCCTTCAACGTGGTGCTCATCCGTGGCCTCGGTCCCGTCCCGGCACTCGGCACCAAGGGCGCCGCGATCGGCACATCGCTGGCGTTCGGGCTCGTTGGGCTCTACTCGCTCTACAAGCTGATCGCCGGCGGGTGGGTGGTGGCCTTCCCGCGCCACGAGGGCTTCGCCCCCGACTGGACGATCATCAAGTCGCTCTTCAAGTTCGGCCTCCCCACCGGCTTCCAGGGGATCGCCATGAACATCGGCGGCGTGATGCTGATCGGCTTCATCGGGAGCGTGACGAACGGCGCCGAGGCGCAGGCGACGTACGCGGTGAGCTACAGCGAGCTGTTCTCGTTCGTGACCTGGACGAGCAGTGCGCTGCTCGGCGCGGCCGCGGCCATCGTGGGGCAGAACATCGGAGCGGGGCATATCGACCGGGCGAACTCCGGGGTGTGGATGGCGGCGCGGATCGGTCTGGTGGTCGCGGCGACCATCGGCGCATTGTTCCTGCTGATCCCCGGCTCGCTGCTCGCGATCTTCGGGATGCATGATCCCGTCGTCGTGGAGCTCGGCACCCAGTTGCTCCGCGTGCTCGCGTTCAGCGGGCTGTTCATCACCGTGGCGCTGGCCTACACCGGCGGGCTGCAGGGGGCAGGGGACACCAAGGGGCCGATGTGGATCTCGATCATCTCGCAGATGATCCTGCCCTTGAGCATCTGCTTCGTGATGCAGCGGTTGGGGACGTTGCAACCCATTCATATCTGGCTGGCGATCCTGGCGGGGCACATGACGCGCTGCACGCTCAGCGTGTGGCGCTTCCGGCAGGGGAAGTGGCGGGCGATCAAGGTCGATGTGGTGGAGGAGCCGGCGGCGGCCTAGGAAGGCAAAGCGGTACGCAGCGCGCCCCCGCCGACCACTGGTCGACGGGGGCGCGTTGCGCCTACCCCCGCCCCTGCCACTCTGGCATATTGCAGGGGTACGCGCTCTCCCACACTCCGAACTCCGAGCCCGCCCCAATGGCCGACCTCAAGCGCACCCCCTTCCACGACATCCACGTTGCCCTGGGTGCCAAGATCGTCCCCTTCGCCGGCTACGAGATGCCGGTCCAGTACCCCACGGGGATCACCGCCGAACACAATGCCGTCCGCACCAACTGCGGCCTGTTCGACGTCAGCCACATGGGCGAGTTCCTCGTCACCGGCCCGCAGGCCGTGGACTTCGTGAACTACGTCACCACCAACAACGTCGCCGCCCTCGCCGTCGGGCAGGTGCACTACTCCGGCATCCTCAACGACCGCGGCACCTTCGAGGACGACTGCCTCGTCTATCGCGCCGCCGACCACCTCATGATGGTCGTGAACGCGTCGAACAAGGACAAGGACTTCGCCCACATCTCGCAGCATCTGTCCAAGTTCGACGCGAAGCTCGAGGACATCTCCGATCGCATCGCCCTGCTCGCGCTCCAGGGACCGAAGGCGCAGGACATCCTCCAGAAGCTCACCGACGTCAACCTCGACGCCATCAAGTACTACCACTTCGAGCAGGGGATGGTCGCGGGGAAGGGCCCGATGGTCGTCTCCCGCACCGGCTACACCGGTGAGGACGGCTTCGAGCTCTACTTCGACGTGGCCGACGCCGCCCACATCTGGAACGCCCTCATGAAGGAGGGCAACGTCACCCCGACCGGACTCGGCTGCCGCGACTCGCTCCGCCTCGAGATGGGGATGGCCCTCTACGGCAACGACATCGACGACACCGTCACCCCGCTGGAAGCGAACCTCCAGTGGCTCGTGAAGATGAAGAAGGGTGACTTCGTCGGCAAAGCCTCGCTCGAAGCACAGAAAGCCTCCGGCATCCCGCGCAAGCTCGTCGGCTTCACCATCGCCGACCGCGCCTTCCCGCGCCACGGCTACCCGGTGTTCGTGAACGGACTCCCGAGCGGCGAAGTGCGCAGCGGCACGAGCTCCCCGAGCTGCGGCATCGCGATCGGCACCTGCTACGTGCCCACCGCCTACGCCACCCCGGGGCAGAAGATCGAAGTGGACATCCGCGGCAAGATGTTCGAAGGGACCGTGGTCGAACTCCCCTTCTACAAGAACGCCTCCCATCGCTAGCGGACACGAGATGGCGGACATGAAAGTCCTCATCACCCTCACCGACGTCGAACCCGCCGTCCGCCTCAACGCACTGCTCGAGGCGGCCGGCATCGGCACGGTGATGTGCTCCCCGATGGACGATATCGGGAGCACGGTCCGGCGTGAACACCCGGATGTGATCGTCTTCACGGGGAACCTCCTCGACCCGCAGACCCTCACCTTGGTCCGCGCGCAGCTCTGGAGTGGGGCAGCAGTCCTCGGTCTCGCCGATATCGGCGACCCGCAACTCGAATCACGCCTCAAGGCCGTGGGCTTCAACGAGGTCCTCACCAAACCGGTGAGCGCCGACGAGATCTCCACCCGCGTCAAAGCCCTGCTGGAACGCCGCCGCCTCGCCGAACAGACCGGGCTCTACGGCGAATCCGAAGCGGTCCGCGAAGTGCTGGTCAAAGTGGAACAGATCGCCCCCGTGAGCAGCACCGTGCTCATCGAAGGGGAATCGGGCACGGGCAAGGAGCTCGTCGCACGCGCCATCCACCGCCTCAGTCCTCGGCGCGCCAAACCGTTCATCGCCGTGAACGTGGGCGCACTCCCCGAGACACTCCTCGAGAGCGAACTCTTCGGCCACGAGAAGGGCGCCTTCACCGGCGCCGCCGAACGCCGCATCGGCCGCTTCGAACTCGCCGACGGCGGCACGATCTTCCTGGACGAGATCGGCGAGATCCCGCAGTCCACGCAGGTCAAGCTCCTCCGCGTGCTCGAAGAACGCGAGGTCACCCGCGTCGGCGGCACCACCCCCATCAAGGTCGACGTCCGTGTCGTGGCCGCCACCAACCGCGCCCTCCGCGACGCGGTCGAACGCGGCACCTTCCGCTCCGACCTCTACTACCGCCTCAACGTCCTCCGCATCTACCTCCCCCCGCTCCGCGAACGGCGCGAGGACATCGTGATGCTCCTGCGCCGCTTCGTGCAGGAGTTCACGCAGGCGCACGAACGGGAGTTTCGTGGGATATCGCCTGAAGCTCTTCAGGCGTTGGTGGACTACGCCTGGCCAGGGAACGTCCGCGAGCTCCGCAACCTCGTGGAGTCCATGGTCGTGCTCGCCACCGGGCGCGAGATCGGGCTGGACGACATCCCCTCGCAGCTCCGCGGCACGGGGAACGACCGCTTCCTCCCCGTGCACGTGGGCCCCATGATCCGCGAGGGGGAGCGCGCCGAGGGGCGGGAGCTGGAGTTCATCGTCCGCTCCCTGCTGGAGCTCAAGCTCCAGGTGGAGGATCTCCGCCGCCGCGTGGACGACGACCGGGCCCATTTCGCGGCCCTCGCCCCGCAGGCCTCCCTCCAGGGTGCTCACCCGCCCCTCTGGAACGCCCTCCCCATACTCGGCGGGGTCGAGCCCCCGGTGAGCGCCCCCACGGGGAACAGCATCACGATCACCCCGGGGATGACCATGGCCGAGATCGAGCGGGCGGCCATCGAGGCAGCGTTGCGGGAAACGCGCGGGAATCGTCGTAAAGCAGCGGAAGTGTTGGCCATCGGCGAGCGCACCTTGTACAGGAAGCTCAAGGAGTACCACCTGCCCATGGGCCACTCCGGAAACGAAAACTGATTCGTGACAGCCTGTCAGGGTGGCTCCTATTGCGGGGCGCATCGTTTTGATGCACCTTGCTCGAAGGGCCCCTCAGAAGGGACATTCTGTCCGATTGTGACTGGTTACGCGGGTACTTTCAGGGCGAAATGACCGATTGGTCGCCTCTCGAACGCACTACTGCCAAATTCCGTGACATCCAAGCCGGGTCCGAAGCCAACACCGATCGCGGGTAGTCTTTTGCCGTTGAAGGCCGCCGAGGAGCTGGTGGGCAGTCTGGCCGACGTCGTGAGTGCACGGATCACCCCGGACGAGAGCGGGCAGATCGGGGCGGTGCATGTGCTGGTGGACGGTGAGACGCACCCCAAGCAGGTGGTGCGGAACATCGAGAGTGCGTTGATGGCGAAGCTGGGGATCCGGGTGGATCACCGGAAGATCAGTGTGGCGCAGACGGCGCGGAAAGGGCCGAGCATCGAGGGGGTACCGACTCCGGTGGAGATCGCGATCCCGTTGATGGCGCTGAAGCCGAAGGGGGTGTTGTCCACGCCGAGTGCTCCGCAGTTGGTGGCGGGGCGGGCGTTGTACTTCGAGGATGTGGAGCTGCGCGGGAGCCGGAGCAAGGGGATGCAGTGCAAGGTCACGTTGCGCCGGGGCGAGCAGCACTATGTGGGTGAGGCGGACGGGTTCGAGAGTGAGCGGAGCCGCGTGGAGTTGGCGGCGCGCGCCTGTCTGTCGGCGGTGGTGGAGAGTGGGAAGCTGAGCGTGCCTCTGGTGTTGGAGGGGGCGAAGGTGGTGAGCTTCCTGGACAAGGAAGTGGTGTTGGTGGGCGTGGTGGCGCGGAGTGGACGCGACAGCACGTTGTTGGTGGGGAGTTGTCCGGTGCGCGACAGTGCGGAGACGAGTGCCGCGTTGGCGGTGCTGGACGCGACGAACCGGTGGATGGAGGGTGTGAAGGGCTGATGTTGCGGAATGCGGATCGGCTCTTGGCCTGAACCCAGAGGATTATAGAGGAGATTAAAAACCCCCGACTCCGGCAGAGCGAAGCTGAGCGGGCCACAAGCAGGTGAGCGGAGCCAACCTGATGGAGCGCAGTTCGGCGAATGCCGGCTGTGACTGAAATCACGGGAGGTGAATCTCAAATGGCCACTCTGGCGATCTTGATCGTGAAGATGTTCTCGTTTGTGCTGGGTGATGCGGTAACTTGGACCTGAGCTGGTGTCGGGGGTTCTCTCCTCTCTCGTTGCGATGACTGATAGCCGGACAGTGCGCTACGTGGCGGTGACGGTCGTCCTCGCGACGACTGCTGCCCTAGCGGTCGCCGCGGTCGCACCCGCTCCGGACTCGAGCCAGATTCAGTCTGCGGTGTTCTTTGCCCTGATCGGACTGCTGGCTCTTGCCTTGGCATACCAGATGCCCGTCGGTGTATCGGGCAATATCAGTTTTATCCCCTTTCTGAGCGCCCTTGCGCTTGGTCCGGGACTAGCGCTCGTGCTAAGCGTGGCAGTCGCGATTGCCATCAGCGAGTCGATGCATCGCCGGGAGCGTCTCAAAGCGGTGTTCAATATCGCGCAGTACACGCTCGCGATCTCGGTCGCCTCCCTCACGTACATTTCGCTCGGTGGCAATCGGATCGATCCGAGGGGCGGAGCGTGGAACTTGTTCCCGTTCACCGCGAGCTATGCGACTTGGCTCCTTATCAACACCGCGGCAGTAAGTGGTGTTATCGCCACAGCATCCGGGAAGCGGATGCTGCCAACGTGGCGTCAGGTCGCGGGAGGAGCGCTGCTTTACGACGTTTTTGCTGTCCCAGTCGTGTACGGCTTCGCCTACGTATACGCTCGATGGGGCGCGGGCGTCGCGGCGGCAGTCGCCATACCATTGTTCGGACTGAGGCAGCTGTACAAGACAAACTACCAGCTTGAAACAATCAACCAGGAACTGCTTCAGCTGCTGGTAAACACGGTCGAAGCAAGAGATCCTTACACGTCGGGGCACTCCGAGCGCGTGTCAAAGTACGCTGCGACTGCGTGTCGTATCTTGGGAACGCCGCTACGAGAGGCGCAGCAGACGGTGAAGGCAGCGTTGCTTCACGACGTAGGCAAGATTCACGAGGAATTTCATCCAATATTGCGCAAGCCTGGAAGACTCACTGCGGAGGAGTTCGCGATTATGAAAACTCATTCCGAGAAAGGGGCCGTCCTGGTATCTACGGTTTCACAGTTCAAGGTCCTCGCCCCGGCGATTCGAGCGCACCATGAGTCCTGGGATGGTCGGGGGTATCCGGACGGGCTCGTAGGCGAGAGCATCCCGCTCGCCTCGCGAATTATCGCCATCGCCGACACGATCGACGCGATGTCAACGAACCGCCCTTATCGCGAAGCGCTGGACGCCGAGTCGATACGACGTGAACTCCAGCGACAGTCTGGGCGCCAGTTCGATCCGCAGCTCATCGCAAGGCTGACCAGTGAGAAAGATTGGAGCTTGCTGACAGCCGACATGAAAGCATCGGGCGCCACCGCGACTGGAGATGCGCACGGCGGACGCGAATCTGATGGTATGGCGCTTGGGATTGCGGAATCCAGCTCGCTTGCCAACTAGTCTGAAGGGAAAAGTCCGTGCATCGAATGGCTGAGCGCGGCATCAAGATACCACAGCGGCGGGAATGAGGACGTGCGAAGTTCGGCGCACAGCCGCTCCGCGCGAGCCAGATTGTATTCATTCGAGGCTACCAATCGCATGCCGACGGCTATCGCAGCGAGGATGTAGTCCAAGCGTCGCTGACCCCTCAATGAGTCGTTGGCACGAATAAGTTGGTCAAGCAGTAGCGTCGATGCTTGCCGGTCCCCCCTGCGAGCAGCGAGCATTAGCAACGTGGCGAGGTCGTGATTCCTTCGCATGCGCAGCTGGTCCGAGATCACGATTTCTCTGTGCCGGAGCAGAAACGGCTCGTTGATCGACGAGAGTGGCTTCGTGTGCGTAAGGACGCGGAGTCGTTGGTGGATGACAGTCCGACTCGTCCACATTGAAGCAAGTGACGTGCAGTTCGAGTCGGCGACGCGCTGCCAATGATCAGAGTCAGCTAGTCTCCCGGCGTCAAAGTGGACGCCGCTGAGCGTGTCCGCGCAACGCGCGGCAAGCGCCCAAAGTTGATTCACCTCGCTCTCGCGATATGCCTCCTCGAGCAGTTCGGTTGTAGCATCGGTCAGTCCGAGAGATCTCGTGGGCATACTCGCAGCCAGGAGTGCTCGCACAATCTCCTCTGCCGAGCCATTTGCCCGTGCTCGACCAACGAGACCTTCCGTCAGCTCGCGCGCCTTGTCAAGACTACCGAGGTCGTGCTCAAAGATTATGTGAACGAGGCGAGCTTCAAATGAGAGCCCCTCCTTCGAGCGAGAGAGCTCCGGAACAGACTGTTTGGCGTCGAGTAGGAGTCGTGGGTTGGATAGATTTGAAGCCAAGATTGCCGTCAGGCTCGCGGCCCGCTCTCGGGAGTGGGCGGGAAAGTGATGGTCTGTCATGACGGCCGACGCCCGCCGGGCTGTTTCATGCGGATGGTCACCCAAATGCAGCTCCGCCTCGAGAGATGTCAGGTATACCTCTGCGAGCTCGTCAGGGCTAAATAGTCGGCGGTGGGAGGTCGCGCCAATCTCCCTACAGAGCGTTTCAGCGCGCTTCCAGTCGCCACACTGACGTCGAACGCCGAGTTCCTCGAAGCCATACCGTACTTGCGTCGTTCGGGTCGTCGCGCAGTCGGCGGCGCCCTTAAATAGTTCCGCCGCCGCTGACGCCTTGCCAAGCATCAGCTGTGCCCGCGCGGTCGCTCTCAGAAGATTTGCGGCTCGCTCACGCTCTCGTGCGAGCGAGAGGTGTCTTGCCCCCTCCCAGGCAGGCTCGGCGGCTCCCGAGGACTCAGCCAAGCGCTCAAAGTACGCTCCAACTCGGAGATGTATCGAGGACGCAACACTGGACGACATTCGAGAGGCGACAACCTCGGCGACAACCTCGTAGGGCCGAACATCGGGTTCGCCGTGCAGGGGAAGCAATCCTGCCTCGAACAGCTCCGCCAGCGATGAGGCAACGTCGTCCTCGCCAGTAGTGGCACACTCCAAAGTGCGACGCGTATGAGTACCCGGAGACAGTAACGACAGGGTGCTGAGCACGGCCAACGCCGCGCTGCTCAGATCGCCTACGCGGGCCCAGATGCTTGCTTCAAGGCCAGGAAGAGTCACTCCTGCACGCGCTGCGTCCACGGACTCGGCAAGCAGCTCACGTACGAACTGAGGATGACCTCCAGTGCGAGCGTAGAGCCGATCGAGTAGGTCCGCTGATTCGGGATCCAGTCCCGGAGCGCCCATTGCGTGTGCGAGCTGTCGCGTCGCTTCTCTGCTATAGTCCCCAAGGTGTATTTCGCGAGAGTCGGATGCGATCGAGCGAAGGCAATCGACCGGTCGAGAGCGAGAGGATAGGACAAATAGGATGCGAGCGCGAGAGAGCTCGGGCAGGATCAGCTCCATAGCGGCGAGGGACTCTCGATCAGCATGGCTATAATTGTCTACAACGACGAGTAACGGCTTCTCGTTAGCAAGTTCGAGGAACAGTGAGCGGAGTGCATGCGCCAGCTGCCGCGGATCGACGGGCCCTCGATCGAGCGCGTCGCTTTCAGACTCATGAGCGAGCTTTCGCAGTAGTCGCAAGTCATTGGGATAGCAGGCGAGCGCCCCGGGCATCTCAAGAGCCGTTCTAAGAAGCACGCCTAGCAACGCGAAGGGAGGCTGTGAGGCTGTACGTCCTAGTGCCGCTCTCAAGGCCGAGAAGCCGAGTGTGACGCTGAACGAACTGAAATGGTTCAAAAGAATGGATTTGCCAGTTCCACCTGCACCGTGAACGAAGACGATATTGCCAGAACCGGCACGCGCGGAACGCGCTGCATACACCAAGATGGAGAATTCGGTCTCGCGACCTTCCGGAGCATGCGACGTGTCGGCGACCCCAATGTCGTCGATGTCAGAAATGCGATTGCGAAGCACGCGGGCCGGAAGCCCAAGAGTCGAAGCGTGATCGCCGAGTTCTTCGAGGTACCGTCCGAGCACTCCCTGGGCTTCTGCCTTGGAGCCTCTCATTGCCATCGACTCGGCGCGCGCGAGAGTGGCTTCCTCATTAAGCGGATCGACGCGAAGGCAGTGGGCTGACCAAACGTTCAAGTGATGCCACGCCCCGCGACCACGCGCCAGGCGAATCTGCTGCAGACATCCATCTCGTGCGTTCAGGGTCACTTGGTCGCGAAGGGCGTCGAGCCAATCGCGGAAGGGTTCTGAGAAGGTAGGTCTGTATCCAGGCAGAACCCGGAGTGCTGACTCAATGTCAGCCGGCGACGCGGTAAGTGGCCAATCAGTCGACTGAGTCTCTCGGATATCGAGCGTTACCTCAGGCGAGGCTATTCCCAGGCTTAGGGCCGAACTTCTTAGCTGTACGCCAAGGCGGCGAAGACGGTAGATGAGCTGCCGCAGCGAGTGTCGCCGCCTATCGTTCGCGACGCCCGGCCACAGCAAATCGAGCAACTCGGCTTGCGGCAGGCTTCCTGGATGAGCGACCGCGAGCGCGAGCGTCAGTCCAAATAGGACGTCAGCGCTCGTCGGAATGGTCGTCTGGCCGATCCAGATCTCGGACCGGCCTAAGCCAAATACACGAATTGGTGGGGCGTGCTTAGTCACAAGCGCAACCGATTTGGCGAGACGATAGGGCGGGGGGGGGGGGATATCGTTATCACCGAATGTATATGCCTATCGGAGGGCATTGCAAGCCATGTTGCACTTTAAGATGA
>CAZAGK010000089.1:0-12904 GCA_964484775.1 uncultured Gemmatimonas sp.
GAGGCGATGAAGTTCCCGAACCCGGTGATCGACGACGCGATCGAGCCGAAGACCAAGGCCGACCAGGACAAGCTGGGGATCGCGCTGAACAAGCTGGCCGAGGAAGACCCGACGTTCCGCGTGCATTCGGACGCCGAGACCGGCCAGACGATCATCTCCGGGATGGGCGAGCTGCATCTCGAGATCATCGTGGACCGCATGATGCGCGAGTTCAAGGTGGACGCGAACGTCGGTCGCCCGCAGGTGGCGTACCGCGAGACGATCCGCAAGAGCGTGCAGAAGGTGGAAGGGAAGTTCGTCCGTCAGTCGGGCGGTAAGGGTCAGTACGGCCACGTCGTCATCAACATCATGCCGGCCGAACAGGGGCAGGGCTTCGTGTTCGAGGACAAGATCGTGGGCGGCGTGATCCCGCGTGAGTTCATCAAGCCGGTGGAAGCCGGCATCAAGGAAGCGCTCGAGAACGGCATCTACGCCGGCTACCCGATGGTGGACGTGAAGGTCGAGCTGGTGTACGGCTCGTACCATGACGTGGACTCGAGCGAAATGGCGTTCAAGATCGCGGGCTCGATGGCGGTGAAGGAGGGCGTGCGGTTGGCGTCCCCGGTGCTGCTCGAGCCGGTGATGAACGTGGAAGTGGTGTCGCCGGAGTCCTACATGGGCGACGTGCTGGGCGACATCTCCTCGCGCCGCGGCAAGATCGGCGGCATGACGCAGCGTGGCGAGGCGCAGGTCATCTCGGCGAGCGTGCCGCTCAGCGAGATGTTCGGGTACTCGACGAAGCTCCGCTCGATGTCACAGGGGCGCGCGGTCTACTCGATGGAGTTCGCGCACTATGACGAGGTGCCGAAGTCGAAGGCGGAAGAGATCATTGCGAAGGTGAAGGCATAAGCAGGTCCAGGCAGGCGTAGGGTTTTTCAAGCGCAGTATCACGGGTTTCCATCAACCAACCAGCAGCAGGATTCGACAATGGCCAAGGCAAAGTTCGAGCGTAATAAGCCGCACGTGAACGTCGGGACCATCGGTCACGTCGACCACGGCAAGACGACGACCACCGCGGCGCTGACGAAGGTGTCGGCCGACCTCGGCTACGGCACGAAGTACGTCGCGTACGACCAGGTCGCGAAGGCGTCCGAGTCGCAGGGCCGTCGTGACCCCACGAAGATCCTGACGATCGCCACGTCGCACGTCGAGTACGAGACGGCCAACCGTCACTACGCGCACGTCGACTGCCCGGGCCACGCGGACTATGTGAAGAACATGATCACGGGCGCCGCGCAGATGGACGGCGCGATCCTCGTGGTGAGCGCGGTCGACGGCCCGATGCCGCAGACGCGTGAGCACATCCTGCTCGCGAAGCAGGTGAACGTGCCGAAGATCGTCGTGTTCCTGAACAAGTGCGACCTCGTCGAGGACGCCGAGCTTCTGGACCTCGTCGAGCTCGAAGTGCGTGAGCTGCTCAGCAAGTACGGCTTCGACGGCGACAACGCGCCGGTCGTGCGTGGCGCGGCGATCAAGGCGATCGAAGGCGACGCGCAGTGGGTGGCGAAGATCCAGGAGCTGTACGATGCCCTGGACACGTACATCCCGGAGCCGACGCGCGAAGTCGACAAGCCGTTCCTGATGCCGGTCGAAGACGTGTTCTCGATCACCGGTCGTGGCACGGTGGCGACGGGCCGTATCGAGCGCGGCAAGATCAAGGTGGGCGAGGAAATCGCCCTCGTCGGTTTCCACTCGGACAAGAAGTCGGTGGTGACGGGCGTCGAGATGTTCCGCAAGCTGCTGGACGACGGGCAGGCCGGTGACAACGTCGGTCTCCTCCTCCGCGGTGTGGACAAGAAGGACATCGAGCGCGGCATGGTGCTGGCGAAGCCGGGTTCGATCCCCCCGCACACGAAGTGCGAGGCCGAGGTGTACGTCCTCACGAAGGACGAGGGCGGCCGTCACACGCCGTTCTTCAAGGGCTACCGCCCGCAGTTCTATTTCCGCACGACGGACGTGACGGGCTCGATCGAGCTTCCGGCCGGCACGGAGATGGTGATGCCGGGTGACAACATCCAGATGACCATCGAGCTGATCACGCCGATCGCCATGGAAGAGTCGCTCCGCTTCGCGATCCGCGAGGGCGGACGCACGGTGGGCGCAGGCGTCGTCACGAAGATCCTCGCGTAAGCGGAACCGGACCTACCGGCGTCGTCGCATCGGCGGCGCCGGGCGGGTCTCTTCACTGAGAGTAACATGGCTGGCAGAATCCGTATCCGTTTGAAGGCGTTCGACCACGCGGTGATCGACCAGGCCGCTGGTGACATCGTGCGTACCGCCGAGAAGACCGGCGCGCAGGTGTCGGGGCCGATCCCGCTCCCGACGAAGACGCAGCGTTGGACCGTGCTCCGGTCCCCGCACGTGGACAAGAAGTCGCGTGAGCAGTTCGAGCTGAAGACGCACAAGCGGGTGATCGACATCCTCGATTCCCGTGCCCAGACGGTGGACGCGCTGACGAAGCTCGATCTGCCGGCCGGTGTGGACGTCGAGATCAAGGTCGAGTAGCAGTTCGCAGACGTACCGCGCGCGAATGACCGAGGGGAATCGCCCCGGCACCGGTCGCGCGGCACGCCACAGTCCAACGGCAGCATTCCGGTACGTGGTACCGGGCCGTGACTACGCCAAGAGGAAACAATGATCGGCATTATCGGCAGAAAGCTGGGGATGACCCAGATCTTCAATGCAGCGGGGCAGCAGATCCCGTGCACGGTGGTGGAGGCCGCTCCGAATCCCGTCACGAAGGTGATGACGAAGGAGACCGCGGGCTTCGATTCCATCGAACTCGGTTTCGAGTCGCAGCGCACGGCGCGCGAGTCGAAGAAGGGCGAGCGCACCCCGAAGGGGAGCCGCGCCGCGCAGGCGGAACTCGGACATGCGGCGAAGGCCGGCCTGTCCGCGGCCCCCGCGGTGCTCCGCTCGTTCCGCCTGGACGACGCCCCGGGGAAGAACCCGGAAGTGCCGTCGTACAAGGTCGGTGACGTGATCACCGTCGGCGTGTTCGCCGAGGGCGACACGGTGAAGGTGACCGGGACGTCGAAGGGCCGCGGCTTCCAGGGCGTCGTGAAGCGCTGGAACTTCGGCGGTGGCCCGAACACGCACGGCAACACGAAGCACCGCCGTCCGGGCTCGATCGGACCCGGCACGGACCCGTCGCGCGTCATCAAGGGCAAGAAGATGCCGGGCCATTACGGTGCCGAGCGCGTCACGCAGACGCACCTTCGCGTGGAGAAGATCGACGCGGAGCGCAACCTGATCTACATCCGCGGCTCGGTCGCCGGTCCGAAGAATGGGATCGTCCTCGTCCGCAAGCAGGGTTAACCGATGGCTGATACCATGAACCTCGACGCTGCCGCGTTCACCGCACAGGGAACGCCGCGCGACCGCATGCCCCTTCCGGGGACGGTGTTCGACGGGACGGTCAACGTCCCCGTCATGCACCAGGCCGTGAAGGCTTACCTGGCCAACCAGCGCCAGGGCACGCACAGCACGAAGACGCGTGGCGAAGTGATCGGCGGTAACCAGAAGCCGTGGAAGCAGAAGGGGACCGGCCGCGCCCGCTCGGGCTCGACGCGTTCGCCCGTCTGGGTCGGCGGTGGTACCGTGTTCGGTCCGCGCCCGCGCAAGTACACGGAGACGGTGCCGCGGCAGGTCCGCGCGCTGGCCCGCAAGAGCGCGCTGAATGCGCGCGCGAGCGAAGGCGCGCTCCACGTGATCGACGCGTTCCAGTGGGACGCTCCGAAGACGTCGCGCATGCTGCAGCTGCTCGCCCGTCTCGAGCTGACCGGCAAGAAGGTGCTGGTGCTCACGGATGGCGTGAAGTCGAACGTGTTCCTCTCCGGCCGCAACCTGCAGAACGTGCATGTGATGCCGTACAGCGACGTGTCGACGTACCACATCCTGTGGTCGCACACGGTGCTGGTGGAGTCGGCCGCTCTGGGTGAGGCGCTCGCGCCGATCGCGGAGAAGGACGTCGCCAAGGTGAAGGTCCGCAAGACCGCGGCGGCGGCCCCGAAGGCGCCGGCCAAGAAGAAGGCCGCTGCTCCGAAGGCCGAGAAGGCCGAGAAGGCGCCGGCCAAGAAGAAGGCCGCTGCTGCTCCGAAGGCCGAGAAGGCCGCGGCTCCCAAGAAGACCGCCGCGAAGCCGGCGGCCAAGAAGAAGGGGAAGTAATCAATGGCAACGCTCCTCCGTACCATCGTGCGCCCGATCGTCACCGAGAAGAGCTCGGCGGCTTACCAGGATCGCGGCGAGTACACCTTCGAAGTGCATCCGGACGCGAACAAGCAGGCGATCAAGCAGGCGATCGAGTCGCTGTTCGGGGTCAAGGTCACGGGCGTGTGGACCTCGCAGCAGCGTGGCAAGCTGAAGCGCGTGGGCACCAAGTCCGGCCTCCGGCCGCGCTGGAAGAAGGCCATCGTGACGCTGAAGGCCGGCGACACGATCGAGATCTTTGAGGGCTGAGGCATATGGGTATCCGCCAGTTCAAGCCGGTCACCAAGAGCTCGCGCTTCCGTTCGGTCTCGGACTTCGACACCATCACGCGTTCCACGCCTGAGAAGTCGCTGGTCGAACCGAAGAAGAAGAGCGGCGGGCGTGACAATCACGGCCACATCGCCATGCGCCGCATCGGCGGTGGTCACAAGCAGCAGTACCGCATCATCGATTTCAAGCGCAACAAGTTCGGCGTGGTCGGGACGGTCAAGGAGATCGAGTACGATCCCAACCGTTCGGCCCGTATCGCGCTGATCGAGTACACCGACGGGGAGAAGCGCTACATCATCCACCCGAAGGGGCTGAAGCAGGGGGACACGGTGGTCTCGGGTCCGGGCGCCGATGTGCGCAACGGGAACGCGTTGCCGCTGAAGGAAGTCCCGCTCGGCACCGCGGTGCATTGCGTGGAGCTGACGCCGCACAAGGGCGCGCAGATGGCGCGTTCGGCCGGCACGAGCGTGCAGGTCGTGGCGAAGGAAGGGGAATACGTGACGCTGCGCATGGCCTCGACGGAGATGCGCATGGTGCACGGGACCTGCTTGGCGACGATCGGCGAGGTCGGGAACGCCGAGCATGAGTTGAAGTCGGCGGGCAAGGCCGGTGCGAGCCGTTGGGCCGGAAAGCGCCCGAAGGTTCGCGGTGAAGTGATGAACCCCGTGGATCACCCGCATGGCGGCCGCACGCGCGGCGGCCGGAACGTGGTGAGCCCGTGGGGCAAGAAGGAAGGCGTGAAGACGCGCAACAAGAAGAAGCCGTCGCAGCGCCTGATCGTGCGCGGACGGAAGCGCGGCAAGGCCACGCAGTAACCGGGATACGAGACTATGGCGAGAAGCATTAAGAAGGGCCCATTCGTCCAGGACAGCCTGATGAAGCGCGTCCAGGGCATGAACGCCCGCAGCGAGAAGAAGGTCATCAAGACCTGGTCGCGTGCCAGCACGGTGCTGCCGGACTTCGTCGGACACACGTTCGCGGTGCACAACGGGAACAAGTTCATCCCGGTGTACGTGACGGAGAACATGGTCGGGCACAAGCTCGGCGAGTTCTCTCCGACGCGACTGTTCCGTGGACACACGGCGGCGGGAGCGGCGGCGAAGCCCGCGGCTGCTGCGGCCCCGGCGGCGAAGGCCCCGGCCGGCAAGGGAGGCAAGTAACCCATGGCCGGAGCCCGCGCGATCCAGCGTACGGCGCGTCAGTCGCCGTACAAGATGCGCCTGGTGATCGACCAGGTGCGGGGAATGAACGTCAATGAGGCGCTCGCTCTCCTGAAGTTCAGCAAGAAGCACGCGGCGAAGCAGATCGAGAAGGTGCTGCGGAGCGCGATCGCGAACGCCGAGCAGGCGGCGCGGAACGCGAACACCTCGATCGACGTCGACGCGTTGTACGTGACGCACGCCATCGTGAACGAAGGGCCGAAGCTGAAGCGCTTCACCCCGGCGGCGATGGGACGTGCCACTCCGGTCCACAAGCGCACGAGCCACATCGACATCATCGTGTCCGAGAAGGAAGGGCGATAATGGGACAGAAGACCAATCCGATCGGCTTTCGCCTCGGCGTCTCGAAGCAGTGGCGTTCGAAGTGGTATGCCAAGAAGGACTTCCCGGCGCTGCTGCAGGAGGATGAACTCCTCCGCAAGTATCTGAAGGCGCGTCTCTCGGGTGCCGCGATCAGCGACATCACGATCGAGCGGAAGCCGGGGAAGGTGGTGGTGACGATCCACACCGGGCGTCCGGGTGTCGTCATCGGGAAGAAGGGTCAGGCGGTGGAGGAGCTGAAGAACGAGCTCCAGCAGCTGACCGGGAAGGAAGTCGGGGTGAACGTCGAGGAGATCAAGCGCCCGGAGATCGAGGCGCAGCTGGTCGCCGACAACATCGCGGCGCAGTTGGCGCAGCGCATCTCGTTCCGCCGCGCGATGAAGCGTGCGGTGCAGAGCGCGATGCGGATGGGCGCGGAAGGCATCAAGGTGAAGTGCAGTGGTCGTCTGGGCGGCGCGGAGATCGCGCGCGTCGAGGGCTACCATGAGGGGCGGGTGCCCCTGCACACGCTGCGTGCGAACATCGACTACGCCACGAGCACGGCGAAGACGACGTTCGGGACGATCGGCGTCAAGATCTGGATCTTCAAGGGCGAGATCGTCGAGGACCGTCGTGGCAAGACGTACTCGACGGACGCGTAAGGGAGGAGACGACTAATGCTCGCACCGAAGCGCGTGAAGTTCCGCAAGATGTTCAAGGGTCGTACCAACGGGATCGCGACCCGTGGCGCCGAGGTGTCCTTCGGACATTTCGGGCTGCAGGCGCTGGAGCCGGGTTGGGTGACGGCCCGTCAGATCGAAGCCGCTCGTGTGGCGCTGACGCGTCACATCAAGCGCGGCGGCAAGGTGTGGATCCGCATCTTCCCGGACAAGCCGATCACGAAGAAGCCGGCCGAGACCCGCATGGGCAAGGGCAAGGGATCGCCTGAGCTGTGGGTGGCGGTGGTGCGTCCGGGTCGCGTGATGTTCGA
The DNA here is from genome assembly GCA_964484775.1 of uncultured Gemmatimonas sp. Taxonomy (GTDB): domain Bacteria; phylum Gemmatimonadota; class Gemmatimonadetes; order Gemmatimonadales; family Gemmatimonadaceae; genus Fen-1231. The sequence goes on from CAZAGK010000089.1 coordinate 7,030, forward strand.
GATCGAAGGGGTGGAGAGGGAGTTGGCGAAGAAGGCGTTGGGGCTCGCTGCGGCGAAGCTCGGCGTCAAGTCGAAGTTCGTGGCCCGCGAGGAGGCGCATACCGAATGATGAAGGCTTCGCAGATCCGCGAGCTGTCGTCGGCAGAGATCGTAACCCGTATCGCGGAGTTGGAGCGCGAGCGGTTCAACCTGAAGTTCCGTGGGGCGACGCAGACGCTGGAAGATCCGCTTCGCCTGCGGGGGATTCGCCGCGACATCGCGCGGCTCAAGACGGAGCTGCGCGTGCAGCAGGCCGCGCCGGCCGTTGCGGCGCGCAAGGCGGGAGGTAAGTGACCATGGCAGAGATCCAGAGTGCTTCGACCGCGGCGCGCGGTTCGCGCAAGACGCGGACGGGGCTGGTGGTGAGCGACAAGATGGCGAAGACGGTCGTGGTCCAGATCGAGCGTCGCGTGCCGCATCCCGTGTACGGCAAGATGGTCACCCGGACGAAGCGCCTGAAGGCGCACGACGAGGAGAACTCGGCGAAGACGGGCGACACCGTGCGCATCATGGAGACCCGCCCGCTGTCGAAGGACAAGCGGTGGCGCGTGGTCGAGATCGTCGAACGCGCGCGCTAAGGGGAGACGACAATGATTCAGCAGGAGTCGATGGTCAAAGTGGCGGACAACTCGGGCGCGAAGACCGCCCTGGTGATCCGCGTGCTGGGTGGGACCCGCCGGCGCTACGCCGGTCTGGGGGATATCGTGATCGTCGCGGTGAAGAACGCCCTGCCGAACGGCACGGTGAAGAAGTCCGACGTGGCGCGTGCCGTGGTGGTGCGCACCGTGAAGGAGACGCGACGCAAGGACGGGAGCTACATCCGTTTCGACGAGAACGCCGTGGTCATCATCAATGACAATGGCGAGCCGCGCGCGACGCGTATCTTCGGTCCGGTGGCCCGCGAACTGCGCGAGAAGCGGTACATGAAGATCGTGTCGCTCGCGCCCGAGGTGATCTGATATGCGTACGCACGTCTACAAGAAGACCCTGGGCAAGCGGAACCGCACCCGTCACGCGATCAACGCCGAGCGCGAGGTGATGCATGTCGCCAAGGGCGACGTGGTGCGCGTGGTGCGCGGCGACGACAAGGGCAAGGAAGGGAAGATCATCCGCGTGTACCCGAAGACCGGTCGCGTGCTGATCGAAGGGATCAACATCGTCAAGAAGCACCGCAAGGCGCGCACGGCGGAGGAGCAGTCCGGGATCATCGAGATGCCTGCCCCGATGCATGCGTCGAACGTGATGCTGAAGGACCCGAAGTCGGGTGAACCCACGCGCGTCCGCGCGCGGATCGACGCCGACGGCACGAAGGAGCGGATCAGCGTGAAGTCTGGTGACGCGTTCCCGCGTCCCACCAAGCGCTAATCCGAGGACTGACATCAGATGGCGACCAAGGACAAGGACCAGAAGAAGGGCGGGAGCAAGCGTCAGGCGGCGGCCGCGGCCCCGCGTGCGGCGCACGCCGGCGTGGATCTGCCGGTACCGGCGCCCCGCCTCCGCAACTATTACACGAACACGGTTCGTGCGAACCTCTCCAAGCAGTTCGGGCTCTCGAATCCGCATGAGATCCCGAACCTCGAGAAGATCGTGCTGAACGTGGGCATGGGCGAAGCGATCAAGCAGCCGAAGGTGCTGGACACGGTGGTCGAGGAGCTCGCGATCATCGCCGGTCAGCGCCCGACGCGCAAGAAGGCGAAGAAGTCGATCGCCAACTACGGGTTGCGTCAGGGCCAGGAGATCGGCGCGAGCGTGACGCTGCGCGGCAACCGCATGTGGGAGTTCCTCGACCGGTTCGTGACGACGGCGATCCCCCGCATCCGCGATTTCCGTGGGCTCTCGACGCGCGCGTTCGACGGCCGCGGCAACTACAGCCTCGGCGTGAAGGAACAGATGATCTTCCCGGAGATCAACTACGACCAAGTCGAGCAGATCCACGGGATGGACATCACGTTCGTGACGACCACGAACAAGGATGACCAGGCCTTCGCGCTGCTGCGCGAACTCGGTATGCCGTTCCGCGGCGACGACAAGCCGATCGTCGTTCATCACTAAGGGATCCGACCATGGCGAAGAAGAGCAGCACGGAGAAGAACGACCGCCGGAAGAAGATGACCGCCCAGTACGCCGCGAAGCGCGCGACGTTGAAGGCCGTCATGCAGAATCCGAAGTCGACGGACGAGGAGAAGGCGGCGGCGCAGGTCAAGCTGCAGAAGCTGCCGCGGAACTCGGCCCGGGAGCGCATCCGCAACCGGTGCTCGATGACCGGTCGCGCGCGCGGGTACGTGGCCGCGTTCGGGCTCTCGCGTATGGCGTTCCGGGAGATGGCGCTGAACGGCCTGATCCCCGGCGTGCGCAAGGCGAGCTGGTAAGCGCCGCAGGCAGCAGGACCGCAGCACCGCTGGGACCAACCATTCACTTCCTGCAGGTCCGGCCGGCGACGGCTGGAAACCACAGGAGACAAGGACATACATCATGAGCATGACCGATCCTGTGGCCGATATGCTCACGCGGATCCGCAACGCTTGCGGGTCGAAGCACCGTCGCGTGGACATCCCGGCCTCGAAGTTGAAGCTCGAGATCGCCCGGCTGTTGAAGGAGAACAACTTCATCACCGATTACAAGACCGTCGAGACCGAGGAAGGCCGCGCGATGTTGCGCGTCGTGCTGAAGTACGCGCACGGCGGGCAGCCGGTCATCCGCGAGCTGAAGCGCGTGTCGAGCCCCGGGCTCCGCACGTATGTGGGCGCGACCGAGATCCCGCGCGTGCGGAACGGGCTTGGCGTGGCGATCCTCAGCACCTCCAAGGGGCTGATGACCGACCGTCAGGCGCGCCAGCAGCGCACCGGTGGCGAGCTCCTGGCCCTCGTCTGGTAAGGAGACCCACACATGTCGCGTATCGGGAAGTTGCCCATCGAGATCCCCGCGGGAGTCACGGTCACGGTCAAGGGTTCGGCCGTCACGGTGAAGGGCCCCAAGGGTGAGCTCCATCGGGTGTTGAACTCGGAGGTCGGTGTGTCGGTGGAAGGGAGCGTCTGCACGGTGACGCGTCCGTCGGACGAGCCGAAGCACAAGTCGCTGCACGGCCTGTCGCGCACGCTCGTGGCCAACATGGTCGAGGGTGTGACGAAGGGCTACGTGAAGCAGTTGGAGATCAGTGGCGTGGGATACAAGGCGGAAGTGAAGCCCTACGGGCTGCTCATGTCGCTCGGGTACTCGCACACGATCGAAGTGAAGGCCCCGAAGGGGATCTCGCTGACGGCGCCGCAGCCGACGCAGGTGTTGGTGTCGGGCGCGGACAAGGAGATCGTCGGACAGGTGGCGGCCGAGATCCGGTCGCTGCGCAAGCCGGAGCCCTACAAGGGCAAGGGCGTCAAGTACGCGGGCGAAGTCATCCGGCGCAAGGCCGGCAAGGCGGGAGGCAAGTAATGCCAGGGAAGAGAGTACCGAAGACCCGGTCCGGACTCCGGACGCGCCGCCATGTCCGCGTGCGCGCCAAGGTGAAGGGCACGGAAGAGCGTCCGCGGTTGGTGGTGTTCCGCTCGGACAAGCACATCTACGCCCAGCTGGTGAACGACGTCGTGCAGCGCACGATCGTGACGGTCACCGACTCGGGACTGACGGGGAAGAAGACCGAGAAGTCGGTCGAGGTCGGGAAGCGCATCGCCGAGAAGGCGAAGGCCGCCGGCATCAGCAAGGTCGTGTTCGACCGTGCTGGCTACCAGTATCACGGCCGCGTGAAGGCGGTGGCCGACGGTGCCCGCGAAGGCGGGCTGGAGTTCTAAATGGCAGATAACGAAGAGACGACTCCGGCGGCGGCTCCGGCCCCGCGCATGGGTGGCAGCGCGCGCAGCGGCGCCAACCGCAACGGTCCCCGCGGTCGCGGCGGCCCGGGCGGTGGTGCGGGCGGCGGGCGTGGACGTGGCGGCCCGGGTGGTGGTGCCGGCGGCGGTGGTGGCCGCGGCGGCCCGGGCGGTGGACGTGGTGGTGAGGGTGGTCGCGGTCGTGGAGACCGTGGCGGCCCGGGCGGTCCTGGCGGACGTGGGGAGGAAGGGTCGGATCTCGTCGAGAACGTGATCGCGATCAACCGCGTGGCCAAGGTCGTGAAGGGTGGTCGCCGCTTCTCGTTCAACGCCCTCGTGGCGGTGGGCGATGGGCAGGGGAAGGTCGGCATCGCGACGGGCAAGGCGAACGAAGTGTCGGAAGCGGTCCGCAAGGCCGTGGACGCCGCGCGTCGCCGGATGGTGGCGATCCCGATGACCGGGTCGACCATCCCGCACGAGATCGTGGGCGCGCACGGGGCCGGCAAGGTCCTGATGAAGCCTGCGGCGCCTGGTGCCGGTGTGATCGCCGGTGGTGCCGTCCGTGCCGTGATGGAATGTGTCGGCATCAGCGACATCCTCACGAAGTCGCTGGGTTCGACGAACCCGCATAACATGGTGCTCGCCGCGATGCAGGGTCTTCAGGCCCTGACGACGGTGGAGCAGATCGCGCGTGAGCGCGGAGTCGAAGTGTCGTCGCTCGGCTACCGTTCGCGTGCCAAGTCGAAGGAGGCCGCGCATGCCTAGGACGTTCGTGTGGCACCGCTCGCGTGGTCCCAAGACCACGCCCCCCGAGACGTTGACGACGGGGAAGGTGCTCATCAAGCAGGTCAAGAGCGGCATCGGGCAGACGGCCCGCATGCGCGCGAACCTTGAGGCGCTCGGTCTCAAGCACCATCAGGGCGAAGTCGTGCAGCAGGATTCGGAGTCGCTGCGCGGCATGATCAAGCGGGTGCGTCACCTGGTGACGGTCACCCCGGTCAAGGAGTAAATCCGTGTCGAACGAAAAGATCGGTCTTCATAACCTGGCGCCGGCGCCGGGCTCGCATCGGAACCGCAAGCGGCTCGGCCGCGGCCCGGGCTCCGGCACGGGTAAGACGTCGGGCAAGGGTCATAAGGGTATCAAGGCGCGCTCGGGCCACCACGGCCACGGCGGCAACAAGCCGCACTTCGAGGGCGGTCAGATGCCGATGACGCGCCGCATCCCGAAGCGCGGGTTCACGAATCCGTTCCGCGTCGAGTCGCAGGTCGTGAGCATCGCCGATCTGGCGCTGCTGCCGGCCGGCACCGAAGTGACGCGCGAGTCGCTGGTCGAGGCCGGGCTGATCAAGACGGCGAAGGGACCGGCGAAGCTCCTGGCCAACGGTGAGATCACGCACGCCGTGACGGTCAAGGGGATCAAGATGAGCGCGCAGGCTCGCGAGAAGATCGTCGCGGCCGGCGGAACCGTCGAGGCCTAACGATGGCTCAGGCGAATCCCGCGGCGGCGGTCGCGAACATCTACCGCACGCCGGAGCTCTGGGAGAAGATCGTCTTCACCTTCATCTGCCTGGTCGTGTACCGGGTGGGCTCGCACGTCGCCGCCCCTGGCGTCGACGTGCAGGCGATGGTGGACTTCTTCCAGAACCAGTCGAATGGCGGAGGCCTGCTGGGCCTCTACGATCTGTTCGTCGGCGGGAACCTCTCGCGTGCGACCGTGTTCGCCCTCGGGATCATGCCCTACATCTCCGCGAGCATCTTCGCGCAGATCGCCGGCGCGGTGATCCCGCAGGTCGACAAGATGCAGAAGGACGAGGAAGGGCGGAAGCAGATCACGCAGTGGACCCGTTATGGCGCGGTCGGCCTGGCGATGGTGCAGGCGTGGGGCTTCGCGCTCTTCACGGAGAGCGTGCAGGGGGCCGTGGGGACGCCGGGCATGGGGTTCAAGCTCCAGATGGCGTTCATCCTGACCACCGGTGCGATCTTCGTGATGTGGCTCGGCGAGCTGATCACCCAACGCGGGATCGGCAACGGCATGT
>CAZAGK010000090.1:0-12850 GCA_964484775.1 uncultured Gemmatimonas sp.
AGGTCCGGGGATCCTACGCACCACCCACAAAACAACAACGCCCAGCGATCCCCCCGGTTCGCTGGACGTTGCTGCTTGCGGGTCGCGTTTTACGGCTTCCCTGCGTCCTTCCTCTGCTCATACTTCTCGACCTCTGCATTCAATTCCTTGAATGCTTCCGACGCGCGGATGCGCGTCACGATCGCTTCCTGAGCCTTGAGACGCTCCAGCAACGCCTTGCTCGCCTCTCCCACCGGCAGCTCCATCAGCACCCAGGCGCGGTAGGTCCCCCCGTCGAGCGAGAACTGCTGCTCGCGGGTGCGGCTCCCGATCAGCACCTGGCTGATGACCGCCTTGGCGGTCTGTTCGTACTCGCCGAGTGCCTTGGCGTCGGCGCCGAGCCCCGTCTCTTCGACGAAGCGGCGCTGCAGCCCACCCAGCTTCACTTCCAACTGCGCCGCCAGCGCGGTGCGTCCCTCGAGCTCGGCCTTGTTCAGCGCGACCTGGAGGTCACGCGACTCGGCGGTCGCCGGCGACACGATCCACTTGTCGTCGGACTTGGGCGGCTTGCGATACCACCCCGGCATCTGGCGCAGCGTCTCCGGTGATGCCTTCTGCTCCGGCGCGGGCTGACGCCCGGCACAGGCCGCAAGGGTGATCAGACCGGCCACGATGATCGTTCTCTTCATGTTGGTGCCTCCTCTATATCCCGAGTATCGGCAGGTCACGGCGAATGCCGTACTTCGATGGGCAACTCCGCCGTCGCCCGCTGGTCCAGGGGGATCCCGACCAGCCACTGATTGAAGGCCGCGAGGGTCAACGTCCCGGTGTCGCGGGCATCCCCAGCGCCCGCCGCCCCTGGAGGGACCACGGGACGCCGTGTGGCCACGGCGACGAGCGACTCGGTGCGCCCCCGCACCCCGACCGGCAGCGTCACCCGCAGATGCAGTCCGATCCGCCGGCTCTCGGCGTCAGGGATCTCCACACTTCCGACCGGACTCACGAGGACGCTCGGGGTCAGCGCGTTGGGTGCGAGGACGAAGACCGAGTCACCGGCGATGCTCACCAAGGTGATGTAGGCGTCGGCCGACGCGCGCACCACCGCGATGATCTCATCGTTCTGCGCCGGCTGGCTCCCCCGGACCATGAGTGTCGTGGCGCGCGCGCTGAGCGACACGCTGAACGCAGGGTCGGCGACGCCGAGTTCCGGCGTCACCTGCACGCGGAGTCCGAGCACGTAGTAGGGCTGCGCACCGACGGCCGTCTTCTCGCTGCGCCACTCGTCGCGGGTCATCTCCCACCGAGTGGCGCGACCGGTGGCATCGAGTCGGACCGCCTGCACGTACTGGTCGATCCGCGTCCCCGCGGAGTCGCCACTGCGCGACTGCTGGGTCCCCTGCACCCGTACGCCGGCCACGCGCCGCACGGCTTCGGCCAGCGCCTCGCGGAGCGCCTCCTGCTTCACCTCGTCGGCGGTCCGGCCGTCGCGCATCGCGACGCGGCGCTCGACCTCGACCCACGTGGCCCCCTGACCCTGCAGGACCCGTGGGAGCAGCGCGAGCAGCAGCTGGAGCACCGCCAGCGCGACGATCGCCCGGACCCACGGGGTCTCGGCACGACGCGCGCGCGTGCGGACGCGAGGACGGTGACGCATCGCGGTCACTTGAGGATCACCACCGCGCGCGCGGGGTCGCGCGACACGAACTCCGGCGTCTGCTCGCGGTCGATCCGCGCGGCAGTGCGCGGGACCTCGCGCGCGATGAAGGCGGCGAGCTCACCGGCGGTGACGGTGCCATCGTGATCGGCATCGGCGCCGCCACGCAGCCCAGCGAGGAGCGAGTAGGTGAATACTCCGTGCTGGCCCTCGGGCCACGCGTTGGCGAGCTGGTCGCCCGATGCCGCGCTGAAGACCGACATGTTCTTGGCGCGCAGCGCCGGATGCTCCAGGCTCACGACGACGCCACGGGTCCCGGCCATGATCGCACCGCCGTCGCGGCTCCGCCCGCTGAAGCAGGCATCGACGAACACCGTCACCGAGCGGGCGCCGAGCGCCGCGAGTCGCTCGTAGAGCTCGTCGAGGGCCAGTCCCGTCTGGGCGGGATACGCCGGATCGCCGTCGTTCGGCAGGAGATACGCCTTCCGAGTCTTGGGATCGGTCACGCCGTGTCCCGCCCAATAGACCACCACGTCGGTCCCGGGCGACACGCGACGCGCGAGCCATCCGCCTTCGCCGAAGGTCCGGCGGAGCTCGGTGCCGGAGACTTCATCGTCGGTACGGAAGAGGAGGCGTGAGTCGTCGTCGCCGATCCCGAACACGTTGCGCGCGTATTCTCGGAACACGGCCGCATCTCGGCGGGCGAGCGGGGTCTCCGGCGCATGCTCGTAGCGCTCCACGCCGAGGACGACAGCGACGACATTCGCGCGCGTCGGGGCGCGAGGGATCCCGGTGTCCACGGGAGAGACGAGTGCCGGTGCCGCCACCACCGGCGCGGTGCGACCGCGCACGACGAGCGACGGGAGCTCCGCGAGCGGGTGGTCCAGCGCGAGGGGCAGCGCGAGCGCGGTGTCGTACTCTGCCCGTGCCTCCCGGAGGGCGAGCCGCACCGGAAAGCCGGAAGCCCGCGAGTTGGTGAAGGCACTGAAGCGGAGATCGCGCGTCTCGCCGGGACGCAGCGTGCCGATCGTGCCACTCGCCTTCGACTCGGGCGTGAAGGTCACACCCGTTCCGGGTTCGAACGCGAAGCGCACATCGCGCGCCTCCCCTTCCCCGCGGTTCGCGATCCGCGCCGTGATCTCCACGATCTCGCGCGGCTCGATGCGACCGTTCCCCGACTGATCGGCAAGCGCGATGCCGTCGAGGACGAGGCGCGGGGCGCGCATCCGTCGGGTGGGTACGTCGAGGAGCAGCGACGGCTCGAGGTCGAATCCGTTCCCCTCCCGGACGGCCACTTGGAGGCGCAGCCGCCCATCGTCCAGCGTCGCCGCGGCACCGAGGACGAGCCGCAGGGTCGCGGCGCGACCAGGGGCGATGGAGTCCACGCGATCCGCACCGAGCAGCCGGACACCGTTCGCGCCCTCGCCCCCCACGAGCGCGGGTGAGACGGCGTACGCGACGCCGCTCCCCGTGTTGTGCACGGTGAGCGTGATCGTCGCCCCTTCGCCGCTGTCGAGGTAGCCATCGCCGGAGACGTCGGCCCACTGCATCGTGGCCGCGAGACTGGCCGGCGCGACCGGTCGCGGGACGGGTCGCGCGGTGGCGACGGTGCCGGACTCCCGCACCTTGAGGATCTTGCCGGTCGGATCGCTCCAGGAGAGCACGCGGCCGTCCGCCTCGGCGAGTTGCACCACGGCCGCACCGTAGCGCAGGGTGGTCATGTGCGCAGCCGGCTGCGGCAGGTACCACTGCGGTGTGCCCTGCAGCCGCAGGACGTCGTCGCGGGTGGAGCCGCGGGTGAAGGTCCCGTCGGCGAGCACGGGTCCCGCAGGTCGCATCTCCACCGCCAGCGCACCGTCGATGTTCGCCCATCCCAGCACGCGGTCCTCGCGCGTGGAGAGGCGCACCCACGACGCGTCGTAGTGCCACACCTCGTAGCCGAGTGAGACGAGATGTTCCGTGTAGTCGGCGGGGCCCTGCGCGCGCACGACCGCCGTCGAGAGCGATCCCAGCGACCAGGGCGGCGCATCGCGCTTGGGCTTGGGGCGCGGACGAGCCGGCTCGCCGCGATCGACGGTCCGTTCTCCGATGCGGTCGGTGGTCGAAGACCCCTGCCACGCCGCAGCGTCACGCGGCATCCCCACGGCGGCGCCGATCGCGCAGGAGAGCAACGCCCTCCGGAGCAGAGGGGCCAGCGTGCGGCGCACGGTCGGGGAGGCGATGGGCGGAGTCATCACCTGAAGTATCGACCGCACCTGCCGAGAGCTGAGCGCCCTGTCCGGAGGGCCCGTCCGGACGTCAGCTCGCCGCTTTGTAGCTCCTCGTGCGCCAGCTGGTGGGCGCACGGAGCGTCGAGAGCACGATCCGCCACCAGGCGGCGAGATCGGCCAACGGGCTCAACCAGAAGGTCACGCCGGGGTGCGCATACGAGGCCCGCGTCGCCACGAGCATGAGCAGGCGGATCCCCATCAGGACGCCGACCACCCAGACGAGCGCGGTTCGCTCGGTCGAGGGCACGGCCCCGATCACTCCTCCAGCGAGCAGCAGAAGCACGGGGAGCGGCGCCGCCTGAGCGAAGAACAGGAAGCACAGCTCGCTCCACTGCCTTGGCACCGAGACGGAGTCTCGCAGCGCGATGGAGCGTCCCCACTCCCGCCACATCTGACCGACACCGCTGTAGCTGCGCACGGTGTACAGCCGGGAGCCGTCGAGGAAACCGACCGGTACGCCCCGCGTGGCGAGCCGCCGCACCAGCGACACATCCTCCGCGAACGAGGCCTTCACCGGCTCGTAGCCACCGTGCGCGATCAGCGTCGCGCGGCGCACGAGGAAGCACTGGCCGTTGGCGATCACCCGATCGGGGTGCACGCGCGGGTCGCCCGCGGCCCCGGATCGGTAGATCAGCGTCACGAGGATCGCCGGCTGCAGGAATTGTTCAGCCGCCGACTGGCCGTCGAAGCAGGGACTGAAGGAGACGCAGTCGAAGCCTTCACGTTCGGCCGCAGCGACGACCGCATCGGCGAGCCCGGGAACCGCCGCCGTGTCGGCGTCGAGGCCGAGGACCCACTCGGTCGTGGCCTGATCGAGGCCGTGCTGCAGTGCCCAGGCCTTGCCGACCCACCCCGACGGGAGGGGCGGGTCGGTGAGGAGCCGGATCCGAGGGTCCTGGATCGCCGCGCGCGCCACAAGCTCGCGGGTCCCGTCGGTGGAGTTGCTGTCCACGACGAGGATCTCCTGCACCACCGCTCCCTGCGCCCTGACTCCGTCGAGACAGGGGGCAATGCGTGCGGCTTCATTCAGCGACGCTATCACAATTGTGACCTGTCCGGCACGGCCGGTCCCTGGTGCGGGGCGCTCGGGCGCGCGACGGGTCCGCCCGCCCGAGAGACGGGAGAGCAGCACCAGCAGCGCGAGAGCCTCGGCGACGAGCAGGGGGAGGAGCATCGAGGGAAAATAGTCGGTTCAAACCCCACTGCTGCCCCGGATGTCGTATCATCGGACACCGAACGACCCGGCCGCGCCGGCGGGTCATCCATTCATCCCTCGACCGATGCCCCTCTCCCGCTCGCTCGCCCGCCGTTCCGCGCTGCTCGCGACCCTCGCCGTCGCCACCGTGGCGCGCCTCGAGGCACAGTCCGACCGTCGCACACTCAGCGGCGCATCGGTGGCCATCTACAACATCGTCGGCCATGTGGAAGTCGTCGCCGGCAGCGGCCGCGACGTGGTCGTCGAGATCAACCGTGGCGGTCGCGACGCGTCGCGTCTGTCGATCGACGTCGGCGAGCTGCGCGGTCGCAACACCCTCCGCGTGATGTATCCCAGCGACGAGATCGTCTACCCCGAGCTCGGCCGCGGGAGCAACAGCTCCTTCGACATGGATCGCGACGGCACCTGGGGCGACCGCGATGGCGGCCGCTGGAGCTCGCGCGGTCGTCGCGTGCGGGTGCGCGGCAGCGGGAGCGGGCTCGAGGCGTGGACCGATCTGCGCGTGCTCGTCCCCGCCGGCAAGCAGCTCGACATGCACCTCGGCGTCGGCCAGCTCACGGCCACGAACGTCGACGGCGAGCTGCGCCTCGAGAGCGGCTCGGGACGGATCAACGCCCGCGGGATCAAGGGGAACACGATCATCGCGACTGGGAGCGGCGGGATCGACGCGCGTGACCTCAGCGGCGACGATGTCCGGATGAGCACCGGCTCCGGCGGGATCACCGCCGACGGGCTGACGGCGCGCCGCTGCAAGCTGGAGACGGGCTCCGGCGGCGTCACCACGAGCGGCGCCAAGTGCGACGAGCTCACGATCGAGTCGGGCTCGGGCACGGTGCGCGGCGACGACATCACCGCCGAGAACGTGAGCGTCGAGACGGGGAGCGGCGGCGTGACCTTCGCCCTGCGCAGCTCGCCGCGCCGCGTGAAGATCGAGACCGGGTCCGGCGGTGTCACGCTGGCGCTCCCGGCGAAGCTCGACGCGCAGCTCGACATCGAGACGGGGAGCGGCGGCATCGACTCCGACTTCGCGGTGCAGGTGAACCGGATGGAGCGGAATCGTCTGCGCGGCACCGTGGGGAACGGGAGCGGCACGATCCGGATCGAGACCGGCTCCGGCGGGGTGCGACTCCGGAAGAACTAGCGCGGCACCCCGACCACCTGATCGATGATGAACGCCTGACGGAACGCCTCTTCCTTCAGGCGTTCATAGCGTCCGGTGGAGCCGCCGTGCCCGGCCCCCATGTTCATCTTGAGCAGCAACGGGTTCCGGTCGGTCTTGAGCGCACGCAGGCGCGCGACCCACTTCGTGGGCTCCCAGAACGGCACGCGCGAGTCGTTCACGCCGCTGGTGGCGAGGATGCGCGGATACGCCTGCGCCCGCACGTTCTCGTACGGCGCGTATCCCTTGATGTACGCGTAGTCGTCGCGGTGGTTGGGATTCCCCCACTGTTCCCACTCCTGGCTGGTGAGCGGGAGCGATTCGTCGAGCATGGTGTTGAGCACGTCCACGAAGGGGACGTCGGCGACGATCGCCCGGAAGAGATCGGGGCGCAGATTCGCGATGGCGCCCATCAGCAGGCCGCCGGCGCTACCGCCGTTCGCCGCGAGCCGGTGCGGCGAGGTGTAGCGCTCGCGCACCAGATGATCCGCCACGTCGATGAAGTCGTGGAAGGTGTTGACCTTCTGCCGCATCTTCCCGGCGTCGTACCAGGCGCGTCCCATCTCCTGCCCGCCGCGCACATGGGCGATGGCGTAGATGAAGCCGCGATCGATGAGCGAGAACCGGGTGGAGCTGAAGGTCGGCTCCATGGTGTAGCCGTACGAGCCGTAGGCGTAGAGCAGGAGCGGACGGTCGCCGTCGCGCACGAGCGGGGCCCGGTACACGAGCGAGACCGGCACGAGCGTGCCATCGCGCGCCGGTGCCATCAACCGCTCGACCGTGTAGCGTGCGGCGTCGAATCCGCCGAGCACCTCGTCGCGCTTGCGGAGTTCGCGGGTCCGCGCGGCGACGTCGTAGTCGTAGACTGCCCGTGGCTGCGCGAGCGATGAATAACTGAATCGATATACGGTAGAATGAAACTCGGGATTGTCGGCGGGATACACGCCGTACGCGGCGTCCTCGAAGGTGACGCGGTGTCGCGCTTCGGTGGCCAGGTCGATCACCGTGAGCTGTCGCAGCCCGCCCTCGCGCTCCACCACGACCGCGTGCCGCGCGAAGACATCCACCCCCTCCACGAAGACCTCGGGGCGATGCGCGATCCACTCCTGCCAGGCACTCGGCTCCCGCACCGGCGCGCGCATCACCTTGAAGTTCGCCGCATCGTCGCGGTTGGTGGTGATGTACCACCAGTCGCCGCCGTGCGCGATCTCGTACTCCACGCCCTCGGCACGCGGCGCCACGCAGCGCGGCGCGGTCTCCGGTGCCGCGGCGTCCACCACCCACCATTCGGCGCTCGTGAAACTCGTGCTCGAGATGCAGACCCAGGCGTCGCTCCGCGAGGTGTGGACGCCGACGTTGAACCGTGAGTCAGCATCGAAGTAGACCCGCACATCATCGGTTGCCGACGTGCCGAGGCGGTGACGGTGTACCGCGTTCGATCGCTTGGCCTCGTCGGTCGTCGTGTAGAAGAGCGTGCCGCTGCCACTCGCCCACGCCAGCCCGAAGCCGACCGGGGTGACGGTGTCGGGGAGCATCTCACCGGTGGAGAGGTCGATCACCTGCAGCGCGAAGTCCTCGTAGCCGTTGGTGTCCACGAGGAGCGCGAGATACCGGTGATCGGGGCTCACCTCGAAGCCGCCGAGGTTGTGGAAGTCGTGCCCCGCCGCGGCCGCGTTCTGGTCGTAGTAGACCTGCTCCGGGGCGTCGACCGATCCGAAGCGGCGACAGAAGATCGGATAGGGCTTCCCGTGCTCCGTCCGCGTGTAGTACCACCAGTCGCCGCGGCGCGCGGGGACCTGGCTGTCGTCCTCCTTGATCCGCGCGAGCATCTCGGTGTACAGCTCCCCCTGCAACGCCTCGGTGTGCCGCATCACCTGTGCGGTGTAGGCGTTCTCGGCTTCCAGATACGCGATCACGCGCAGGTCGGACTTGTCGCGCATCCAGGCGTACTCGTCCACACGGGTGTCCCCGTGGAGCGTGGTGCTCACCGGGATCCGGAGGGCGACCGGGGGCTCGAGGGGCGTTGCGGGGGGCGTGGACGGAGTGGTCTCAGGCATGTCGAGAGTTGGATTGGCCGACGGGAGGCACTCCCGCCGGAGACAAGATACCTTTGGGGGATGGCCCACCAAGAATCCCCGGGCGAACGGCTGCTCCACGCCCATCGCGCGCTGCGAAAGGTCCCCTTCGGCGACTTCCTCTTCACCCTCATGGTGAAGCAGATGATCCCCTACACCGGTTCCGTGAACCCGCGGGTGGAGGTTCTGGAACCCGGGTACGCCCGCATCTCGATCGTGCAGAAGCGGCGGCTGGAGCAGCACCTGGGCTCGATCCACGCCATCGCGCTGATGAACGTGGCGGAGTTCGCGAGCGGCGCGGCGATGACCACCGCGCTCCCCGCCGGGTATCGCGGCATCGTCACCAAGATGTCGATCGAGTACTTCAAGAAGGCGCGCGGAAAGGTGACCGCCGAGAGTCGCCCGGAGCTCCCCGATCTCACGGTCGAGGGGGAGTACGACTTCTACAGCACCATCACCGATGCGGCCGGCGACATGGTCGCGCGCGCCACGGTGCGGTGGAAGCTGGGACCGATCCCGCCCAAGGGCGCTGCGCCGGCGGCCCCGTGAGCGGCCTTCTCCCCTCCACGCCCTTCACCAAGGCGGTCGGCATCGAGGTCCCGCTCATCTGCGGCCCGATGTATCCGTGCAGCAACCCGGAGCTCGTCGCCGCCGTGAGCGAGGCGGGTGGGATCGGGATCGTGCAGCCGATCTCGCTCACGTATGTCTACGGCTACGACTACCGGGAGGGGCTTCGCCGGATCAAGTCGCTGACCGACAAGCCCTTCGGCTTCAACGCGCTGATCGAGCAGTCGTCGCAGACGTATCATCAGAAGATGATCAAGTGGGTGGACATCGCCCTCGAGGAGGGGGTGCGCTTCTTCATCACCTCGCTCGGCAATCCCAAGTGGGTGGCGGAGAAGGTCCACGGGGCGGGCGGGATCGTCTATCACGATGTGACGGAGAAGAAGTGGGCCCAGAAGGGGCTCGACGGCGGAGTGGACGGGCTGATCGCGGTGAACAACCGCGCCGGTGGCCACACGGGCCGTCTCTCCCCACGGCAGCTCTTCGACGAGCTCGCCCCGCTCGGGGTGCCGCTCGTCTCCGCCGGCGGTGTCGGGACGGCGCAGGAGTTCGTCGCACAGCTCGCGATGGGCTACGCCGGGGTGCAGCTCGGAACACGCTTCATCGCGACGCCGGAGTGCAAGACCAGCCAGGCCTACAAGCAGGCGATCGTCGATTCGACCGAAGCGGACATCGCCCTCACCGAACGCCTGACCGGCGTCCCCGTGAGCGTGATCGCGAACGACTACGTGAAGCGTCTGGGCACGAAGGCGGGCCCGTTCGCGCGCTGGATGCTCCGTGGGCGGAAAACCAAGCACTGGATGCGCATGTACTACGCGCTCAACGGGCTGCGCTCCATGAAGAAGAGCTCGCAGCTCGAACAGGGCGCGGAGTACTGGCAGGCCGGAAAGAGCGTGGCCGGCATCCACGAGGTGAAACCGGCCGGCGAGATCGTGCGCGAGTTCGCGGAGGCGTGGCGGGACTAAACGGCCACGCTAACCGTTCGAACGGTTACTTCAGCCGCTCGAAGACCATCGGCACGAGGTATTCGGAGGCGCGGTCGAAGCGGATCCCCGTGGGGAGGAGTTCGCCGACGTAGTGCGGCGCCGGGGTGCAGAGCGCGAGCGGCGGGCAGTTGAGCGAGATCTCGAGCCGCGTGCCGCTGAGCGTGTAGCGGAAGCCGGTCGTGTATGCGATCGGCGCGTCGGGCGCCTGTCCGGCATTGGTGTTCTGCACCAGCACGAAGAGCGAACCCGTGCCGTCGCTACGCAGCGTGACGGTGTCGGCGAGGATCTTCGCTGTGAGGAAGGCGTTGCTCAGGGCGATGGCGGGCACCGTCTGCGCCTTGACCGAGCGCAGCACATAGATGCTCCCGTCCTCCACGACCGGCGTGAGCGGCGGGTTCTTCTTGCAGCTCCCCAGGAGCAGCGCGACGGCGACCGCCGTCAGGATCCGGGCGCGGGACATCTGATCCCTCCTCGACAACGGGTTCCGTCAGTACTTGGCGCTGATCATCTCGACGACGAACACGAGCGTCGCGTCGCCGGGGATGTTCCCCTTCCGATCCGGACCATATCCCAACTCGGGGGGAACCACCAGCTGCCGCTTGCCGCCGACGCGCATGCCGACGAGCCCTTCGTCCCAGCCGATGATCACCTGGCGACGTCCGAGCTTGAACGACACCGGTTTCGCCGAGGCGTCCACCTTGTCGATCTCGGTGCCGTTGTTGAGCCACCCGGTGTAGCGCACGTTCACCGTCTGGCCACTCTCCACGAGCGCGCCGGTCCCTTCCACCAGATCGCGCGTGTAGAGTCCGGACTTCGACTTGGTCATCTTGGCGAAGTCCACGTCGAGCTTGTCGGCGAAGGGGAGCCGTTCCGGCGAGGGCGCAGGGAGCGCCGAACCGCCGGCGCAGGCAGCAGCGCCGGCGAGGGTCAGGACGAAGGCGAGTCGGGAGAGGGTGCGCATGGACCTGTTGGGATTGGACGATGGAACAAGATAACGCCGTTCGGCGTCTGACTGCACGAGGGACTGTCGAACCGCTAACAAGCGCAGCGGGCGAGCGTCCCACTGCCAGAGTCTACCCCGATCAACCGCTGACCTGTTCCCGGAGTCGTCCCATGCGTGCCTTCTCCCATCGTTCGTCGCTGTTCGCTGCCCTCCTGCTTCTCGCTGCCCTTCCGGCGGCCTCCCAGGCCCAGCGCGGCCGCGGCGGACTCCGTGGGCGAGCGGCCGAGGCCATGGCGGCCGCGCAGGACGCGAGCGTCCTGGGGGTCATCCTGACCCACAAGGAGGAGCTCAAGCTCACCGCCGACCAGGTCACGAAGATCCGCCGGATCGACTCCACGACGACGGCCGCCAATGCGCCGACCACGGAGAAGCTCCGGGCGCTGCGCGCCGACAGCGCGGCAGGCGGCGGGCGTCCGGCCCAGATGACGCAGGAGCAGCGCGCCCTCGCCGCGCAGAAGTTGCGCGACGCGGCCCCGCTCCTCAAGGAGATCGCCGAACGGAACGCCAAGGCCGCCGATGAGGCGAAGGCGCTGCTGAATCAGGAGCAGAAGGACGCGCTGCAGAAGCTCGTGGACGAGCAGGCGGCAGGGCGCGGGCGGGGACGTCGGCGCCCGTAGCGCGCCCGTCCGCTCCTACTTCTCCCCCACCTTCAGCACGCGCACCGACTTCACATAGTCGCCCAGCTCGAGCCGATCGACGACGTCCATCCCCTTCACGATCCGCCCCAGCGCCGAGAAGTCCCCTTCATTGTGCGGCTGAGGTGTGATGGCGAAGGTGTAGACGGCCGGCCCCGTATCGTACGCGGCGCCCGGGCCGCGCTGGCCCGCGAAGCGCGGAGCGTTGCCGATGTTGGAGCCCCACGAGAGGCGCCCGCGCACCAGACGGCCGCGGCTGATCTCGTCGCGCTGCAATGGCTCGCTGAGCTCCGCCTCGCGCTGCTGCGCGACGAAGTTCGGCACGACCCGATCGAAACGGATCTGCTGCATCGCACCCTTCGTGGTGAGCTGCAACAGATAGTCCGTGGCGAGGGGCGTGTCCAAGGGATCCAGCTCGGTGTCCACCGCGCCCTTGGTGGTCTCCCAGCGCAGGCGTGGTGCGGCCGCGCCGGTGTACGCGGGGACTATCAGCGTCTCGACGATCCGCTGGTAATCGGCATCGGTGCGTGTCGCGCGCACCGGACGCCCCGTCCCCCAGGCCGCCAGCGTCTTGGGACCGAAGGCACGCCCCGCGAATCCGTACGCGATATCGCTCGGCGCCGTCGGGAACTTGGCGAAGAAGGCCGCCGCCGCGTTGCCGCCGCGCGACTCGATCTCGGCCAACGTCTCGATCGTCGATTCCTGCGCCGTGACGGCGCTGTCCTTGAGCGCGACGGCGAACGCGTCGAGCAACGTGGGGATATCGGTGGCATCGGCCCACGATGCCATCGACGCGGCGGCCGCCGCGCGCACCGCCACATCGCGAGACGCGAAGGGCGCCTTGCGCGCGGCACGCCGCACGGCGAGATCCTCCACGGTGTCCGCGAGCGCGATCAGCGCCGTGTGGACGGTCGCGCGCACCGCGCGATCGGGATCGTTGCGCAACGCCTCGAGCCCGTCACGCCCGCCGAGTCCGAGGCGCGACAGCACCGCGGCGGCGGCCGTGCGCACCGTCAGCGAGCTGTCCTTGGCCATGGCGACTGCGGGGTCGAGCGCGGCCGCCAGCCAGACGTCGGCCAGCGCGGTCAGCGCGCTCGCCCGGATCCAGTTGGGATTGTCCGCCTCGGTCGCGCTCGTCAGCTGCGCGATGGCCGCGCGCGCCTTGTCCCCGCGCGACGCGATCCCCTCGGCGGCGGTCGTCGCGATCCACATGTCCTCGGCGTTCAGGAGGTAGATGAGCTGGATGAGCGAGCCGGCGTCGCTGTGCGAGCCCAGGGCGCGCACGGGGGTCCAGTCATTGCCGATGCCG
>CAZAGK010000091.1:0-12726 GCA_964484775.1 uncultured Gemmatimonas sp.
CACCTCGTGCTCAGCACCCTGCATACAAACGACGCCCCGAGCGCACTCACCCGCTTGCTCGACCTCCAGATCGCCGCCTACCTCGTGGCGAGCACCGTCGATGCGGTCCTCGCGCAGCGCCTCGTGCGCCAGATCTGCCCGCACTGCAAGCACGAGACGACGCCCACCGACAACGAAGCGCGCCGCATGGATGTCGTCGGGCTCGGCCTCAGCCGCGTCTGGAAGGGCGAAGGGTGCGACGAGTGCCGTGGCACCGGCTATCGGGGCCGGACGGGCGTCCACGAGCTCCTGGTGATGGACAACGAACTCCGGATCGAGGTCCAGAAGCGTCGCGGCTCCGAGGAACTGCGGGCCATGGCGATCGCCAAGGGGATGCGTACCCTGCAGGACGACGGGCTCCGAAAGGTCCGCGAGGGAAAGACCACCCTCGAGGAAGTGATCCGGGTGGCGCGAGCCTAGTTCCACGGGCGAGATTTCGGGATGGCCAAGACCTCCCGCCGCGCCCCGTCGACCACCCCCGCCCCGTCGGCCACCCCGCCGACGGGGTTCGATTGGCGCCGCATCGCCTACCATGTGCTCTGCTCCCGGGCCCTCGATGACATCGAGGAAGGGACCAACAAGAACCGCGGCTCGGTCCCCAAGGACCATGTCGTGCTCTACCAGTTCTCGGCGCGCGGCCACGATGTGGCGCAGTGCATCCTGGGCTCCCTGCTCACCGGCAAGCGCGACGGCGTCGGGGCGTACTATCGCTCCCGCCCCCTGCTGCTCTCCCTCGGACTGAGCCTCGAGGACGGCTTCGCGAGCCCGCTGGGGCGCCGCGGCGGGTTCAGCGACGGGCGTGACATCGGGGTGGTCTGCAACCTCCCGAACCGCGACGGGGCCGTGGTGCTCCCGATGAGCGGCGACGTGGGGTCGCAGTACACCCCCACCGCCGGCTGGGCACAGTCGGTGTGCTACCATCGCGATGCCCTCCACGATGCGTCCTACACCGGCTCGATCGCCGTCGCGCTCGGCGGCGATGGCTCGGTGGCCACGAACGGCTTCTGGGCGGCGCTGACCATGGCCACGACGCTCAAGCTGCCCATGCTGTTCTACATCGAGGACAACGGCCTCGGGATCAGCGTGAACGGCGAGATGCAGACGCCGGGCGGGAACATCGCACGCAATCTGGGGAGCTTCACCAATCTCTTCGTGCGCGACGGCGACGGTACCGATCCGCTGGCATCGGCGCAGCTGCTCGCCGAGTGCGTCGGGCACGTGCGGAGCGGCGCTGGCCCGGCGTTGGTACGACTCACCGTGCCGCGCCTCTCGAGCCACTCCGGTCCCGACAACCAGAAGGGCTATCGCACCGACGCCGAGATCGCGGCCGATCAGGCCCGCGATCCCCTCCCCCGACTCAAGGCACTCTTCAGTGAGAGCGACTGGGCCGAGCTCGAGGCCGAGGTCGCGCGTGATGTGAACGCGGCACTCGAGGGCGCGCGTGCGCGTCCTGCTCCTGCAGCGGCAGACGTGCGGCGCTTCCTCTACGCCGAGCCGCAGCGACCGGGTGATCCGGTCGCGCTCGGTGGACTTTCGGCAGCGGAGATCACTGGGCTCGGCGGGACCGATGTCCCCGCGACCGAGGGCGACATGGTGCGCTTCGCGGAATCGGTGCGCCGCACGCTGCGCAGCGAGCTCGCCGCGAATCCCAAGGTCGTCGTCTTCGGCGAGGATGTCGGCCGCAAGGGTGGCGTGCATCTCGTGACCGAGGGACTGCAGAAGCAGTTCGGCGAGTCGCGGGTGTTCGACACCAGCCTCAGTGAGGAGGGGATAATCGGGCGCGCCGTCGCGATGGCGATCAGCGGGTTGATGCCCGTGGCCGAGATCCAGTTCCGGAAGTACGCCGACCCCGCCACCGAGCAGCTGAACAACTGCGGCACGATGCGCTGGCGCACCGCCAATCAGTTCGCGGCGCCGATCGTGGTGCGCATGCCGGGGGGATTCGGCAAGGACGTCGGCGACCCGTGGCATTCGCTGAGCGCCGAGGTCGTGTGGGCGCACGCGGTCGGGTGGCAGGTCGCGATCCCCTCCAACGCCGCCGATGCCGCCGGGCTGCTGCGTGCCGCGATGCGCGGCAGCAACCCGACCATCTTCTTCGAGCATCGCTCGCTGCTGATGACGAGCGATGGCTCGGCGCGCTATCCGGGCGACGAGTATGTGCTCCCCTTCGGCCGCGCCGCACGCCTCCGTGAGGGGGAGCGCATCACGCTCGTGACCTGGGGTGCGATGGTGCATCGCTGCCTCGAGGCCGCCGATCAGGTGGGCGGCGTGGACGTGCTCGACCTCCGCACCATCGCGCCGTGGGACAAGGCGGCGGTGCTCGAGAGTGTCACGCGCACCGGGCGCTGCCTGATCGTGCACGAGGACACCATGACCGCCGGATTCGGCGCCGAGATCGCAGCGGTGCTGGCCAAGGAGGCCTTCTGGCATCTCGACGCGCCCGTGGATCGGTTGTGCGTGGAGGATGTGCCGATGCCGTACCACCCGGTGCTGCTCGACGCGGTGCTCCCGTCGGCGGCGCTGATCGCTCAACGGTTGGAGAGCTTGCTCGTACAGTAGACTGGACCCCCGCCTTCGGAGATTCTGCATGCGCCCGTCGATCGTCCGTCTGACCTGTTCCCTCGCGTTCGGCGCTGTCGCCGCGCCCCTCTTCGCCCAGTCGCCGGTCACCGAGGCCGATACCGGGATCACCGACTACAAGGCGATCGTCGCGCGGCTCGACCTCGAGAAGTACAAGGCCACCATCAAGGGGCTCACGATGTTCGGTGACCGCCGCGAAGGGACCGAGCGCAATCGCAAGGCGCTCGACTGGATCGAGGCGCAGCTCAAGAGCTACGGCTGCGCGAACGTCGAGCGCGTCACGTATCAGTACGCGCCGGCACCCCGTCAGCCGCGCCCGACGCCGGCCCCGGGCGCCGCGCCCGTCACGCCCCCGGCACAGCGTCCGGTGAGCACCAACGCGCAGGGCGGCGGCCGTCTCCGCGGCAATCGCGCCCGCACCGGCGTGAACAGCGACTCGCTCGCGCAGAAGGATCCCGCCGTGCGCGCCCTGAACGCGGAGCCGAGCAAGCCCGGCGAACGGCAGGATGTGATCTGCACCAAGGTCGGGACGACGCACCCGGAAGAGATGTACATCATCGGCGGGCACATGGACGGCCACGGCTGGGGCGAGGCCGCCAACGATGACGGCTCCGGCACCGCGCTCGTGATGGAGCTCGCGCGCGTGCTGAGCAGCCCGGACATCAAGACCGACCGCACCATCCGCTTCGCGATCTGGAACAACGAGGAGACCGGACTCAACGGCGCCCGTGCCTACGTGGAGCAGCGCAAGGACCTGCAGGGGATCGAGAACCCCAAGGGCTCGGGGAAGTATCCGGAACCCAAGTGGCTCGGCATGATCCAGCACGACATGATGCTGTGGGATCATGGCATGCCGCTCCCGGATGGCACGCTCCCCAAGGAGCAGCGCCCGGAGGCCGATGTGAACATCGAGTTCCAGATGAAGAGCAAGATGGCGCAGCAGTCGATGGCGCTCGCCTGGATCTTCCATGGGGCGAACGAGAAGTACGCCACCGACTATCCGGCGCAGGTCGGCCCGCACATGACCAACACCGATTCGGCGCCGTTCCAGGATCTCGTCGCCAGCATCAGCCTCCGCGAGAACGAGCGTGGCTCGCAGGTCGGCGCCGGCTGGGACCCGAACTGGCACCAGGTGAGCGACATGTACAGCACCTACAGCGACAAGGACTTCAAGCTCGGTCTCAACGCCGCGCAGACCACGCTGGGGGCGCTGCTGCACCTGACCAACGTCACACGTCTCAAGACGCCTTTGTTCCGTATTCTGGTTCGCAACGAGGGGGGCGGCACGCCGAGCGCGTGCCGCCCCCTCTCGTTCCCCTCAGGGCCGTTCAGCGGATGAAGGTCCCCGCGCGCAGCTCCGTGATGGCCTGATGCAGCTCCTGCTTGGTGTTCATCACGATCGGCCCGTACCAGGCCACCGGCTCCTCGATCGGCTTGCCACTCACGAGCAGGAAACGGATCCCCTGCTCCCCCGCCGTCACCGTCACTTCGTCGCCGCGGCCGAACTGCACGAGGTTGCGGTTCCCCACCGCCTGCCGCACGACCACATCGTCCTCGACCTCCTCGAGCACGCCGTACGGCTGCGACGCATCGCGGAATGAGCCGCTCCCTTCGAAGACGTACGCGAAGGCGCTCCGACGCGTGTCCATCGGCAGGGTGCGCCGTTTCCCCGGCGGGACCCACACATCGAGGTACTGCGGATCGGCAGCGATCCCATCGACCGGCCCGCGCTGTCCCCAGAACTCCCCGCAGATCACCCGCACGATCGTGCCGTCGTCCTCTCGCAGCTCCGGGATCGCGGCACTCGGGACATCCTGATAGCGCGGATCGCTCATCTTGAGCGTGCTCGGCAGATTGGCCCAGAGCTGGAAGCCATGCATCCGTCCCGCCGGGTCGCCGTGGGGCATCTCGTGGTGCAGGATCCCCCGCCCTGAGGTCATCCACTGCACATCCCCGGCGCCGAGGAGCCCCTGATTGCCGAGTGAGTCGGCGTGCTCGACCGTGCCGGCGAGGACGTAGGTGATCGTCTCGATCCCGCGGTGGGGATGCCACGGGAAACCCGCCTGATAGTCCGCGGGCCGGTCCCCCCGGAAATCGTCGAACAACAGGAAGGGGTCGTACTCGTTCTCGGCGCCGAATCCGAAGGCGCGGTGCAGGTGCACGCCCGCCCCTTCGATGGTGGGCTGCGCGTCGATCACTCGGCGGACGGGGCGGATGCTCACGGGTTCCTCTCGACGGATGGTCTCCGGAACAGTATCATCCCCTACGCGGCCCGGCGAGGGTTCTCCGGGTCGCCGCCCTCTCTCCCGCACCGCCCATGTCCGACTCCCGCGAATCGCTGGCCACACCGCTCTCCACGCTCGCCGTGGAAGGGGCCGATCCGGCCGTGCTGGCGCAGATCGGCGCCGCGATCGAGGAGGTCGTGGCCGCTGAGGAGAAGGGCGGCAAGAAGGAGAAGAAGGAGAAGGAGAAGCCCGACAAGTCGCGGAAGGGGGATCTCTACAAGATCGTCCACGATTACCAGCGCCGCGCCATCGAGTTCGCCGACCGGAAGGCGACGTTCATCGTGTTCGGCGCGAACGCCTTCGCGAGCTTCCTCGAGAAGACCCGCGGACTCGGCGACGTGCGCTCGCTCCCGATGTCGCAGTGGACGATCGGTGGGGCGTGCGGTCAGCTCGCCGTGCTCTTCCTGGCCGCCGGCGGCTTCACCGCGCTCTGGGTGATCGTGCCGCGCGTCGGTCGGAAGGTCCCGAAGGGTGCCATCTACTGGGAAGCCATCCGGCAGTACAGCTCGGTGCAGGAATGGGTCGAGTCGATGGAGTCGTTGAATGAGGAGGAGACGAACCGCATGCTCCTCCGCGGCATTTACGACCTCGCCGGGATCAACGTCACGAAGTACCGTGCGCTGCAGACGGCGACCTGGCTCGGCGGTCTCGGCATGGGCTTCGCGCTGCTCAACATCGCGCTGTAGGCGTTGCGGCGTGCGCGCCCCCGCTTGACGGCGGGGCCGGACCGTAGTAACCTGTATCGCAGTCCGATATCCGTCGGACTTTCTTGTGCCCTCTCCTGGTGCGCCGTGAAGACCGCTCTGTTCCTCCAGACCAACATCTCGTCCGGTGTCCCGGCGAGCACGACGTGCGTCGTCGTGCGACCGCGTGTCACGCCGCGGGATGTCCGTCGGAAGCAGGGCAGCGAATGACCCCGCGCACGTAACACCGCGCGCGATCGGTTCTCGCAGACACACGCCCCGCCTGCTTCCATCAGATGGCGGGGCGTTCCATTTCCTTCGAGACCGATCTTCATGACCGATATGACACAGCCACAGCCCCGCCTCACGCTCGCGTCGCTCTGGAGCGACGTGAAGCTCGCCGCGCGCGGCTCACGACACGACTACACACAGGGCGCCATCGGGCGTGCGATCTTCCTGCTCGCCGTCCCGATGGTGCTCGAGATGGTGATGGAGAGTCTCTTCGCCGTCGCCGACGTCTTCTGGGTGGGACACCTCGGCGCCGACGCGGTGGCGACGGTGGGACTCACCGAGACGATGATGATCATCATCTACACCATCGCGATGGGGCTCGCCATCTCGATGGCGGCGATCGTCGCGCGCCGCGTCGGTGAGAAGGACCCCGATCAGGCTGCCCGTACCGCCGTGCAGGGATTGGCACTCGG
This sequence comes from uncultured Gemmatimonas sp., assembly GCA_964484775.1. Taxonomy (GTDB): domain Bacteria; phylum Gemmatimonadota; class Gemmatimonadetes; order Gemmatimonadales; family Gemmatimonadaceae; genus Fen-1231. The sequence goes on from CAZAGK010000091.1 coordinate 6,292, forward strand.
CCTGCTCGTCTCGGCGGTCCTCGCCGCGATCGGCGCGGTCTTCGCTCCGGAGCTGCTCGCGCTCATGGGGGCCTCCCCTTCGGTCATCGCGAGCGGCAGCACCTTCGCGCGCGTGATGCTCGGCGGCTCGAGTACGGCGTTCCTGCTGTTCAACGTGAACTCGGCGTTCCGTGGCGCCGGTGATGCGGCGATCTCGATGCGGGTGCTCTGGCTGAGCAATGCGTTGAACATCGTGCTGGGTCCGCTGTTCATCTTCGGCGTCGGCCCCTTCCCTCACCTGGGCGTGACCGGCGCGGCCGTGGCCACGACGATCGGTCGTGGGACCGGACTGCTCTATGCGCTCTATCGGCTGAGCCGCGGGAGCGGGCATCTCGTGGTGCGCCGCGAGCATCTGGCGCTCGACCCTGCCCTGATGTGGCGCATCGTGCGGATGTCGGGGAATGCGACCTTCCAGGTGCTCGTGGGGTCGATGAGCTGGGTGTGGCTGGTGCGCATCATGGCGAGCTTCGGCAGTGTGGCGATGGCGGGCTACACGATCTCGGTGCGCATGACGATGTTCGCGCTCCTGCCGGCCTGGGGGCTGAGCAATGCGGCAGCGACGATGGTGGGTCAGTCGTTGGGTGCGGGGAATCCTGACCGCGCCGAACAGGCCGTCTGGACCGCGACGAAGATCAATGTGGCGTTCCTCGGCGCCGTGGCGCTGACCTTCGTGATCGGGGCGCCGTGGATCGTGGCCTTCTTCACCGACGACCCGGCCGTTCTGGCGGCGGGGACGACCGGCGTGCGGATCATGGCCTCGGGCTTCCCCATCTACGCGCTGGGGATGGTGCTGACGCAGAGCTTCAACGGCGCCGGCGACACGGCGACACCGACGATGATCAACCTCTTCGCCTTCTGGGTGTGCGAGATCCCGATCGCGTGGGCGTTCTCGCGCTACACCACGCTGGGGCAGAATGGCGTGTTCTGCGCCGTCCTGGTGGCATACAGCGTGCTGGCAGGGGTGAGCTTCGTGATGTTCAAGCGTGGACGGTGGCGGCGGGTGAAGGCGTAGGGCGCGGGCTCTTCGGCCGGTAGTTCTCCTCGGCGATCTCGGCGAGGGTCGATTCGTGCACCGAATCGCCCAAACCGAAGAACTGCTGGAAGCTCATGATCAGCGGGCGCCATCGTGCCGGATCGATGCGATTCTCATGTCCCGGGAGTCGCAACGCCGGCACGATGTGCACCCTGGTGATGCGGACCTCGAGTGCCACAAGGGCGCCGCGCCGAGCGTCGTCGCGGACCGCGAGCGGATGGACCGCCTCGAGCTTCGCCTCGAGGTGCACCGGGCACTGCTCGACCCGGCTCGCCGCCACCGTCTCGGCAGCGAGCGGGGTCAACCCGGCGCAGGCGAATTTGTCGCGCACGTGCCGGTAGCCCATGGCGAGCTTGTGCGGTGGCACGGGATCCGAACCGGTGGTCTTCGCGAGTCGGTTCACCGCGCCGACCTCGGCGACCGACGGCAGGTTGAGGACGCATTCTCCGGTGCGGATGATGTTGGCCGGCGTGTGCGAGCGCGCGCCGAAGCCGAGCATGGCGGAGCGACCGAGCCACCAGACGGAGGACATCGGCGCGAGGTTCTGCGAGCCGTCGAGGTTGACGGAGCTGACGAGCGCGACCGGCGTGCCGAAGTAGAGGATGGCGGGATCGATCGTCTCGTGCGTGCTTTGCGATGTGTGTTGAGTAGGCATGCGCGGAGAGTAGGGCGGCTGCCGCGACATGTCGACCCGAATCTTGCGATGCTCGGGGACGTCGGTCAGACTTCTGTCGGCACGTGCGGCAACGGAGGACCTCGAGCGCACCACCACCGCCGTACCGCATCCACAGGGAGAGAGCCGATGCCTGAGGTCCGTGTCAACAGTTTCTCCATCTCCCTCGACGGCTACGGCGCCGGCCCCGACCAATCGCTGGAGAATCCCCTCGGCATCGGCGGGCCGGCGCTGCACCAGTGGATCTTCCCCACGCGCACATTCCAGAAGGCCGTCTTCGGGAAGGACGGTGGTTCGACGGGGCTCGATGACGATTTCGCCGCGCGCGGTTTTGCGAACATCGGCGCCTGGATCCTGGGGCGGAACATGTTCAGCCCCGATCGCGGACCGTGGACGAACATGGACTGGAAGGGATGGTGGGGCGACGAGCCCCCGTATCATGTGCCGACCTTCATCCTGACGCATCACGCGCGAGCGTCCATCGAGATGCGGGGCGGCACGACCTTCCACTTCGTCACCGGCGGCATCCACGAGGCGCTGGAGCGTGCGCGCGAGGCCGCCCAGGGGCGAGATGTGCGCATCGGCGGTGGGGCGAGCACCATCCAGCAGTATCTGCGCGAGGGGCTGATCGACGAGATGCATTTCGCGATCGCGCCGGTGGTCCTGGGACGTGGGGAGCGGCTGTTCGACGGTGTGGACCTGCGCTCGCTGGGATACCGGTGCACCGAATCCGCATCCTCGACGCAGGCGACGCACATGGTGCTGCGGCGACAGGCTCGGTAGGCCGCATCGATGAAACGGAGGACCGCATGACACTGAGGCGGATGGACAACGTCAGCATCGTGGTCGAATCGCTCGACACGGCGATCGCCTTCTTCACCGAACTCGGGCTGACGCTGCAGGGGCGCGCCATGATCGAGGGAGAATGGGCCGGGCGCGTCACGGGCGTGCGCGACCAGCGCGTCGAGATCGCCATGATGATCACCCCCGACGGCCACAGTCGGCTGGAGCTGTCGCGCTTTCACGCGCCGGCGATCATCGCCGATCACCGGCGCGCACCGGTCAACGCGCTCGGCTATCTGCGGGTGATGTTCACCGTCACCGATCTCGATGCGATGCTCGCGCGGCTCTATCCCCTCGGCGCGGAACTCGTCGACGAGGTGGTGAACTACCAGGATGTCTATCGCCTCTGCTACATCCGCGGCCCCGAGGGGCTGTTGATCGGGTTGGCCGAGGAGCTCAAGTAGCGTTGAGGACTCGCGCCGCCGAGGGCCGATAACGGCTCTCGGCGTGCCCCTGACCGGCCGTTATCGCCGCTCGAAACCCGGTCCCCGTCGCGCCGTAGGGTGAACGAGCCTTTCGTTCCCTGTACCCCCGCGCATGCGCCACCCAGTCGTCCGCGTCTCGCTCTTCATCGTCGGGTACTTCCTGATCCTCTTCGCCGCGTCGGTGCCGAAGGGGATGGTCCCGCGTCCCTACGCGGATCTGGTCTGGGGAACGCTCTCCTCGGTCGGTATTCTGGCGCTCACGCTGTGGATGCTCCGCCGCGAAGGACGGGTCCGCGCCGACATCGGACTCGCGGAAGACGCGAACAGCGTCCTCCGTTTGGCGGCCGGACTGTTGCTCGGTCTGCTCGTCTATGCCGCGACGGTAGCCGCGACCTCCGCCCTGTTCGGCCCCGTCCATCTCACCGCACTGCCACTCCCGGATGTCGGAACGTGGGGACTCACGATCGCGTCGTTCCTCGCGCTCTCCTGCATGGAGGAGCTGGGGTTCCGCGCCTACGCGCTCCGTACCTTGATCCCTTCGATCGGCCTCTGGCAGGCCCAACTGGCGACGGCGGTGCTCTTCGGCCTCGGGCATCTCCTCTTCGGCTGGTCGTGGTCCAGCGTGCTGCTGGGCGTCATCCCGAGTGCGCTCATGTTCGGGGCGGCCGCCGCGCGCTCCAATGGACTGGCGCTCCCCATCGGCCTGCACGCCGCCGTGAACCTCGCCGCGTGGGCGATCGGGGCCAAGGACACGCCGGGGCTCTGGGCGCCGAGCGTGGATCCGGCGAATACCGCGCGGGTCGAGGCATACGCACCGTACGTAGGGCTCGTGGTGACCCTTCTCGTGGCGGCGGCGCTGACGCGGTGGCCTCGGCGCGGTGTCGCAACCCCGCCCTGAGCGCTGAGTTGGCGGGAGGAGATCAGGCGCTAGCTTTCGACCAGCGCTCGGTCGCTGTTCGGCCCGCCTTCTGCTCTTCTTCCCACCCCGCGTGACCCTCCTCTCCGTTTCCAACGTCGGCGTCTCCTTCGGCGCGACCGAACTGTTCAAGGACATCACCTTCACCGTCGCCGAGGGCGAGCGGTGGGGGATCATCGGCCGCAATGGCGCCGGCAAGACCTCGATCTTCAAGGTGATCACCGGCGAGCTGCAGCCCACGGTGGGCGCGGTCGCGCGCAAGCCGGGGCTCCGGCACGCGCTGCTCGACCAGCACCGCGCCTTCGAGGGCGCCACCACGGTGTGGCAGGCCGGGGCGGCCGCCTGGCGCGAGGTCATCGCGCTGGAGAACCGGCTCGCCGAACAGGCCATCGCCCTCGGTGAGATGGGCGAGAAGGTCACCGACGAGTTCCTGGAGGCCTTCGGCCGCGATCAGGAGCGGTTCGCCGACATGGGCGGCTACGAGTACCACGCCCGCGTGGATGCCGTGCTCCAAGGCCTGGGCTTCGACGCCGAGGAGTCGAAGACGCGGCTCGTCGCCACGCTCTCCGGGGGTGAGCGCGGACGTGTGGGCCTCGCAGCCCAGCTGATCGCGCCGGCCGACCTGCTGCTGCTCGACGAACCGACCAACCACCTCGACCTCGACACCACGACCTGGCTGCAGGAGTGGCTCGGCGAAGCGGCGGAGACGGTGATCGTGGTATCGCACGATCGTGCCTTCATGGACGCGGTGTGCACGAACATCCTGCACGTCGAGGCCAAGACGAGCGAGTCGTACAAGGGGAACTACAGCCAGTTCGTCCCGCAGCGCGCGGAGCGTCGGCTCACGCGCGAGCGCGAGCTGGAGAAGCAGCGCGCGTACGTGAAGAAGGAGGAGGAGTACATCCGGCGGAACCTGGCCGGGGTCAACTCGTTCCAGGCCAAGGGGAAGCGCAAGCGGCTCGAGCGTCTCCCCCGCCTCGCGCCCCCGCCGGGTGATCCGGCGGCCATGACGCTCAACTTCGAGGTCGGCGAGCGCGGAGGCGACCAGGTCGTCGCGGTCGAGAATCTCCGGGTGGAAGTGCCGGGGCGCGTGCTGGTCGAGGACTTCACCGCGGTGCTGCGCCGCAACGACTTCGTCGCGCTCGTCGGGCCGAACGGCGCCGGCAAGTCGTCGTTCATCTCCACCCTGCTCGGCGACCGCACGCCCGCACACGGCTCGGTCCGCGTGGGCGGTTCGATCACCCCGGCGTGGTTCCGGCAGGACCTCTCCGACCTTCCGTTGCGCATGTCGCTCGCGGATGCGATCCAGAACCAGCGCCCCCTCTGGAGCCGCGGCTCGGTGCAGAACCACCTCGGCGCCTTCGGCTTCAGCGGGGACGAGGTGTTCCGCGAGATCAGCACCCTGAGCGGCGGCGAGCGGGCGCGGATGGCGCTCGCCCTGATCACGCTGATGCGCGCGAACCTTCTGGTGCTCGACGAACCGACCAACCACCTCGACGTCGAGAACATCGAAGTGCTCGAGGACGCGCTCGACGAGTACGAGGGGACCGTCCTGCTCGTGAGCCACGACCGCGCCTTCCTGCGCGAGGTCGCGACGCGCGTCTGGTCGTTCGATGGGACGCGGCTCGTCGATTTCGACGGCCCGTTCGTCGATTGGGAGGAGGATCGGAAACGGCGAGCGGCGGGTACGCGCTGAACGGCGCTCCGTTCCGGCAGCCACGGCTTCCCTGCAGCGATCTCACAATCTCGCTATCGTTATCCCCATGCGAATCGTCAAAGCGCTTTCTCTGATCTCCGCCGCCGCCCTGTGCGTGGCGTCACCGATCCACGCCCAGGACGCCCGCACGGTGGTCCTTCGCTTCCGGAAGGCCGGCGACTCCACGGTCGTCATCCGTGGCGCGCAGATCACCATCGACCACACGATCGAGGCGGGGCTCACCGACTCGCTCGGCATGATCAGCGTCCCGGACCTCGAGGACGGCGGACACATCGTCGAGGCGGTGGCGAAGGGCTACCAGGCCTACTTCGACAAGTTCGCGAGCGGGCCGAATGTCCGGATGCCGATCGATCTCGAGATCCTGGCCATCGAGGTGGCGGCCAAGGCCAAGGGTCAGCCGACGGAACTCGCGGCGGCCGGCTTCGAGGCGCGACGGGCCAAGGGCCAGGGGAAGTTCTTCACCCTCGCGCAACTCAAGGCCGCCGATGGTCGTCCGCTCTCCAACTTGCTCAAGGTCGATGCGGGCGCGACGATCGCCTCCGGCCCCAAGGGCGAATCGTTCCTCTCGACCACCGGCAGTGCGTGCTTCGCCACCGTGGTGCGCGACGGGCTGCGGGTCTATCCGTTCGAAAGCGCCACCCCGCCCGACCTCGACAAGATCTTCACCGACGATCTCTCCGGCGTCGAGTTCTACGCCCGCGCCGCGGTGGTCCCCGCGGAGTTGAAGGACGCGGCGAGCTGCGGCGCGCTGGTGCTCTGGAAGCGGTAGCACGAAGACCTCCGCGAATG
>CAZAGK010000092.1:0-12617 GCA_964484775.1 uncultured Gemmatimonas sp.
GGATTGACGCGGATTTTCTTTGATATCCGCGTCAATCCGCGTTCATCCGCGGCCCTTGCACGCTGCGCTTACGGGGCAAACTGCGCCAGCAAGTCGCTGGCCCACTGCCGGTTAGCATCACGCGTCCGGCCCGCCCGTGCTTCCACCGCCCACGAACTAGGGGCGGATCTTCTTGTACCCCTCGATCGTCGCCGCATCGCGCGGGAGCATCGTGCCGCGCTTCGCCATCTCCTTCTCGATCTCGGCGATCGTGCGCGGCGCCTCGCTCGTGGGGCGCTCGAACCCGTCAGCGGTCACGATATAGTCGTCCTCGATCCGCACGCCGATGTTCGCGTACTTCTTGAGCCCCGCCGCCACCTTCGCCCGGAACTCGGCGTTCTTGGGCGTGTCGGGGATGATCGAGAGCAGGTTCTCGCGCACGTAGACCCCCGGCTCGATCGTGAAGGCGCTGCCGACGACCAGCGGTCCGAAGTTGTACATGTCCACGTCGTGCACGTCGAGCCCGATCGGGTGACCGAGTCCGTGCATGTAGTAGAGGGACAGCTGCGGGCAGCTGCGTCCGTTGCCGCAGTCGTAGGTGGCCGTCGGCGACTCGATGAGGCCGACCTTCGTCAGCCCGCTGCGCAGCGCGGCCATCGCCGAGTCGTTCAGGGTGTTGAACCGCACCCCCGGCTTCACCTGACGCTCGGCCGCCAGCTGGGCGTCGAGCACGATCGCGTAGATGTCCTTCTGCGCGGGGGAGAACTTCCCGCTCACCGGCACGGTGCGCGTGAGGTCGGCCGAATAGCCGCCGTAGTAGGCGGCCATGTCCATGTTGACCACCTCGCCCGCCTTCATGAGCCGGTCGTCCTTGTTGTAGTGCAGGGTCGTGGAGTTCGGCCCCGACCCGACGATCGAGCCGTAGCTCGGGCCGTCGGCGCCGTTGCGACGGAAGGTGTATTCCGCGATCGCCTGCACTTCGAACTCCGCCAGGTCCGGCGCGATGGTGTGCATCGCCTCGAGGTGTGCCTTGGCACTGATCTTGGCCGCGGTGCGGATCAGGGCCAACTCGCCCGGCGACTTCTGCGCGCGAAGACGCATCACCTGCGAGCCGGCATCGGTCACGGTGATAGAGCGGCTCTTGAGCTTGAGCTGGTCGATGAACTGGTCGTCCACCGAGCGCGGCCCACCCGTGCCGGGGACGTCGGCGCCACCGCCGCGGGAGAGATCACCGACGGCGAACAGCGTGCCGCCCTGCGCGAGCAGTGAGTCGAGCGTCGCGCGGAGCGACGAGGTGACCTTCCCCGTCATCCCGGTCTTCGGCTTCACCCCTTCGACCCCGAGCCGCGCCCCGGTCCAGACCTCCTGTGCCGGGTCCCGCGGTTCGACGAACAGGAACTGCTCGAGCGAATCGCCCTTCTTGACCATCACCATCGCCGCCTCGGGTTCGAGGAAGCCGGTCAGGTAATTGAAGTGCTCGGCCTGCCAGAAGTTCTGGAAGTTCTCCTTCGGCTCGCGGTTCCCGAGCACCAGGATGACGCCATCTCCATTGAGCGACTTGGCGAGCGCGGCGCGACGGGCGGCATACTCGGTCTGCGTCACCTGAGCCCCCGCAACCGAAGCGAGGGTGACGGTGAGCAGGAGGGCGCGTGCGGAACGGGCGAATGACACGGAGTCCTCGCGTACAGAAGGGTGGTGCGCAGGCGGGGTTGCGCGGCAGATCCGGGGAGAGGGAGGCCCCTTCCCACGGAGGATGTCTTGCCCCAGAATCTACACACGGCCAGAGGTCAACGCTCGCTCTCCAGCCGCCGTATCTCTACATCCCTGTCCGCGGACTCCGCGGACCCCACCGCACGCGTACCACGGAGCTTCGCATGCGTTCCCCCGCCTTCCGACGTCGGTCCCCCGTCGTCCCGGCTCTCGCGTTGGCCTTCGCCGCTCTGGTCGCGGCGCCTCTGAGCCTCGCGGCGCAGGGCAAGGTCACGTCGCCCAAGGAGTATTTCGGGCACAATATCGGCGACGACTACTGGCTGCCGAACTACACGCAGTTCACCGGCTACTGGCAGAAGATCGCCAAGGAGTCCCCGCGCGCGAAGCTCGACACCATCGGCATGTCGGCCGAAGGGCGTCCGCAGCTCTCGATGATCGTCTCGAGCCCCGAGAACCTCAAGAAGCTCGCCCGGCTCCGCGAGATCTCCAAGAAGCTCGCCTACGCCGAGATCGGCGAGGCCGAGGCCAAGGCGCTCGCCAAGGAAGGGAAGGCGGTGGTCTGGATCGACGGCGGCCTGCACGCCAGCGAAGTGCTCGGCGCCAACCAGCTGATCGAGACCAACTACCAGTTCCTGACCGGCACCGATGAAGAGACGATGCGCATCCTCAACGATGTCGTCATCGTCTTCGTCCACGCGAACCCGGACGGCATGGAGCTCATCGCCAACTGGTACATGCGCGAGGCCGACCCGAAGAAGCGCAACATGAACGTGCCGACGCTCTACCAGAAGTACATCGGCCACGACAACAACCGCGACTTCTACATCGCCAACCAGAACGAATCCACGAACATGAACAAGTGGATGTACCTGACCTGGTATCCCCAGATCATGTACAACCACCACCAGACCGGTCCCGCCGGCACGGTGATGTTCGCGCCGCCGTTCCGCGATCCGGCCAACTACAACTTCCACGAGTCGATCATCACCGGCATCGACGTGGTCGGCGCCGCGATCCACGCGCGCATGGAAGCCGAGCACAAGCCGGGCGTCGTCAGCCGCTCGATGTCGTCGTATTCCACCTGGTGGAACGGCGGCCTGCGCACGATGGCCTACTTCCACAACATGATCGGCATCCTGACCGAGACCATCGGCAACCCGACGCCGATGACGATCCCGTTCATCCCGCAGCGCATGCTGCGGTTCGCCGACCAGCCCTACGGCCTCGAGCCGCTGCAGGAATGGCACTTCCGCCAGTCGATCGACTACTCGGTGACCGCCAACAAGGCGATCCTCGACTACGCCTCGCGCTATCGTGAGACGGTGCTGTACAACATCTGGCGCATGGGCCACGACATGATCGACCGTGGCAACAAGGACGACTGGATCGTGACGCCGAAGATCCTCGCCGAAGCCGAGGCCAAGATGGGCACCGGCGGACGTGGTGGTCGCGGCGCTGCGCCCCTCGACGCCATGGCCAACGCCGACTTCGGTCGCGGCGGCGGCGCCACCAAGGAAGCCTACGAAGAGAACTTCCGCCGCAAGGACCTCCGTGTCCCGCGCGGCTACGTCATCCCGGCCGACCAGCCCGACTTCCTCACCGCGCAGAAGTTCCTCGTGGCGATGCAGAAGGCCGGTGTGATCGTCCACCGCGCCACGGCGCCGTTCAGCGTCGGCAGCAAGCAGTACGCCGCCGGCTCGTACATCGTGAAGACCAATCAGGCCTTCCGCGCCCACGTGCTCGACATGTTCGAACCGCAGGACCACCCGAACGACTTCGCCTACCCGGGTGCCCCGCCGACGCGTCCGTATGACAACGCCGGCTGGACCCTCTCCATGCAGATGGGGGTGAAGTTCGATCGGTACCTCGACGGCTTCGACGGCCCCTTCAAGCGCCTCGATCCGCTCACCGACCGCATCAAGCCCGACGCCAAGACCGTCGCGGCGAGCACGGCCGGCTGGGTGATGTCGGGCAAGCAGAACGATGCCTTCCACGTCGTCGCCCGCCTCTGGGCCGCCGGCGCCGATGTGTATCGCCTCAACCGCCCCGTGACCTCGGGCGGCAAGACCTACTCCGTCGGCTCCTGGTACATCCCGGCCAACGCCAAGTCCACGACCGTGGTGAACAACTCGGCCAAGGACATCGGCGTCGAGTTCGCGCCGGCTGCCAGCGACCTCTCGTCGAGCGCCGACAAGACCCCCGCCGCCCGCGTGGCGCTGTGGGATCGGTACGGCGGGTCCATGCCGAGCGGCCACATCCGCTGGCTGCTCGAGCAGAACGAGATCGCCTTCAAGGTCGTCTACCCGCAGGAGCTGGAAGCGGGGAACCTCCGGGCCAAGTATGACGTCATCATCTTCCCCGAGAACTCCATCCCTGCCGCGGCCGGTGCCGCAGGCGGTCGTGGCGGTCGCGGCGGCGGTGGCGGAGCGGGCGGTGGACGCGGCGGCGCCGAGATCCCGGCCGAGTTCGCGGCCATGCAGGGGAATGTCAGCGCGACGACCATCCCCAAGCTCAAGGAGTTCGTGCAGGCGGGTGGGCGCATCGTCGCCATCGGACCGTCGTCCATCAACATCGGACAGCAGTTCGGCTTCCCGATCACGAGCCACCTCGTCGAGCGCACGCCGACCGGCACCAACGGCACGGCACTCCCGAGCGACAAGTTCTACGTCCCGGGCTCGCTCCTCGAAGTCGCGTACGACACCACCGCCGCCTCGGCGCGCGGTCAGGACGCCCGCGGCATCGTGTTCTTCGACAACAGCCCGGTGTTCCGCCTCGGACCCGACGCTGCGGCCAAGGGCGTGAAGCCGGTCGCCTGGTTCGACTCCCCGACCCCGCTCAAGAGCGGCTGGGCCTGGGGCCAGAACTATCTCGACCAGGGCGTCGCCATGGCCGAAGGCACCTACGGCCAGGGGACGATCTACATGTTCGGCCCGGAAGTCACCTTCCGCGCCCAGCCGGCGGCGACCTTCAAGATGCTGTTCAATGCGATCACCGGCCCGCCGCCGACGAACCGCATCGTTCCGTAAGTAGACACTAAAGTCGACAGCATGGAGACAGTGGGCGGCCAGTACGGCCGCCCACTGTCGTTTGTGGCGGAAAAGTGACCGAATTTGTGACGCATAGCACCGAGCGCACGTAGCTTCTGATGATAGGATTGTCGCTCCCCCCGTTTCGGCTCCCGGAGTGCGATGTCAGACTTCTTCACCGGTTCCTCGGCTCCCAAGCGCGATTCCCGCGGCGCGTTCCTCACGCCGGCGGGGCGCCTGTTCCTGTGGTGCCCCACGCCGCAGGCGCAGGCCAAGATCCTCGCGGCTCTGACAGGGAGCGGGATCGAGACGCGACTCGCCGAGGGCGACTGCCTCATCGTCGACCTCACCTGGGAGTCGCTGCGTGAACTGGTGATCCCGATGCGTCGCATCCTCACGCATCGCGAGTCGGAGGAGCTGCGCGTGCTCTACAAGCCGGCGGGCGGCGAACTCACCACCGCCGACTTCCCGAAGGTCCAGAACTACACGCAGTTCTCGCTCGTGAGTCAGTCCTCCTGGCTCGGCGAGATGCTCGCCGACGAGCGCCTGACGGCCGTGCTCCAGCCGATCGTGCACGCCGCCGAACCGTCGCGCATCTTCGGCCACGAGGCCCTGCTGCGCGGCGTCGGACGCGACCGGTCCATCGTCTATCCCAACTACATCTTCGATGTGGCCCGCGGCTGCGGCATGACCATGCAGCTCGATCTCGCCGCCCGGCAGGCCGCCATCGACCGCATGGTGATCGACGACATCCGCGACACGCTCTTCGTGAACCTCATGCCGAGCGCGATCGACGACCCGATCTCCAGCCTGCACCGGACGGTCGAGATGATCGACGAGGCGGGGATCCCGCACGAGCGCGTCGTCTTCGAGGTGGTCGAGACGGAGCAGGCGCACGGACTCGTGGATCTGCGCTCACTCCTGCGCGGATATCGCGAAGCCGGCTTCCGCGTGGCGCTCGACGACATCGGCTCCGGCTACTCCTCGCTCAACCTCCTGCACCAGCTCCGCCCCGACTTCGTGAAGCTCGACATGGAGCTCATCCGCGGCGTGCACGCGGATCCGTACAAGGCGCTCATCGCGCAGAAGATGATCGAGATCGCCAACACGCTCGGCGTGGAGACGATCGCCGAAGGGGTGGAATCGATGGAGGAGCTGCGCTGGATCGGTGCGAGCGGCGCCACCTACGCGCAGGGGAACGCCATCGGACGGCCGTCGGTCCCGACGCTGCACGGGCGCACGCCGACCGCGCCGCGCGGGCTGGTCTCCTGAGGGGCGGCGGGGCTTGACCGAGGGGACCCCCGCGAACGTATTTGCTTCGCGTGGTACGCTGGATGACACGAGGTCGCCCTGCTCTCTGCCACACGGCCTCCGTGCATCCGGAGTCGCATGAAGCGACGCGTTCTCCAGTTGGTATTCCTCTCGCTCGCCCTCGTCGCGTTGGGGTACGCGAGCGCGTTCCGTCCGGCAGGAGCACCGCCCTGGGCGGCGTGGTGTCTCGCGATCGGGAGTGTAGGCGCCGTGACATCGCTCATGGCGCTGGGCGCCCTTCGTGCGGATCGGATCGATCCCAGTCTGCGGTGGGTGTTCGCGGGGATGTTCGTCCTCTGCGCCGGCGCGTTCGTCGCTGCGCTCGTGCTCCCGGCCGCTGAGGGAGCGGGCGGACCGATCGTTCTGGGACTGCCCTTGCGGACGGCGATCGTGGTGTACGGGGTCGGCGTGCTCCCCATCGCGATCCTGCCGTTCGCGTATGCGCTCACCTTCGACCGCGCCACACTGACCGAGGCGGACATCGAACGGGTCCGTGCCGCGCGCGACGCACGACGGCTCGGCACCGCTTCCGGACAGCCGGCCTCGCAGCCGACGGACCCCGCCGCGTGATGCGCTTCGCATTGATGCAGGCGTCGTTGCCCTCGCTCTCGCAGCCGACGATCGTCGCCGAGGCGCTGTGCTATTTCCTGATCGTGGCGGCGATCGCGACGTGGGCGACTCGGCGCACACGGAGCGCCGCCGACTTCTTCGTCGCCGGTTCCGGCGTCGGGCTGTTCACTCTCGCGATCGCGAAGATGGCTTCGACCCTCTCTGGCTTCGCCTTCATAGGCGGGCCGGGGCTCATGTACACGATCGGCATGGGGGCCATCTTCATCATCCTGCCCGGCGCCATCACGAATGCCATGGGGGCGTGGGTGCTCGCGAAGCGCATGCGCCTGATGAGCGAGCTGCGCGGCTGCATCACCGTCCCGGACGCCATCGGTGACCGGTATCGCTCGCGCACGGCGCAGGGACTCGCCGCCGTCGCCATTCTGATCGGTGTGGTCGGCTACATGGCGACCAACCTGCTGGCCTTGGGCATCGTCATCGATGCGATCTTCGGGTGCGGCCTCGGCGCCGGGATCTGGATCGGGACCGGAGTCATCGTCGCCTACAGCGTTGCCGGTGGGATCCTGGCCGGCATCTACACCGATGTGTTCCAGGGATCCGTGATGGCGGTGGCGTCGACGGTCGTCTTCGTCTTCGCGTTGCGATCCGGCGGCGGGATGCACCGGTTGAGCGAGACGATCATGGCCGCAGATGCCCGGTATCTGGGTCCTTGGGGGACGATCGGACCGGTCGCCGCACTCTCGTTCTTCTTCGTGTTCAGCGTCGGGTCCCTCGGCCAGCCGCACGTCGTGCACAAGTTCTACATGTTGCGCGATCCGCGGCAGTTGAAGTGGTACCCGTTGCTGCTGTCGGTGGCGCTCGCCGTCACGCAGCTGCTCTATGTCGGTGTGGGCCTCGCGACCAAGGGGTTGGTGCTCACCGGTGCGCTCCCGGCGCTCGCGCGAGCCGATCAGGCGACGCCGACCTTCCTGCTGCAGGTCACGCCGGTCGTGGTGTCGGGGCTCGTCTTCTCCGGTGTGGCTGCCGCGATCATGGCGACGGTCAACTCCTTCATGAGCGTCGGCGCCGCCGCACTCACACACGATCTTCCGAAGGCACTCGGGCGGCGCGTCGACAACGAGTTGCTCGTGGGACGTCTGACCACTGTCGCGCTGGCGGTACTCGCGGCGGCGGTGGCGCAGCGCTCCGGGGTGCTGGTGGCCTTCCTCGGCATCTTCGGATGGGGACTCTTTGCTTCGACGATCGTTCCGGCGCTCGCCATAGGCCTCAACTGGCCGGGGGCCACGCGCGAGGGGGCGATCGCTTCGATCGCGACCGGTCTGCTTCTCACCCTCGTGGGCGAGACGCTGGCCTATCTGAAGGTCTATGCGTTGCCGACCGGGCTCTCGGTCAGCGGACTCTCACTCGTCAGCTCGCTGCTGGTCTTCTTCAGCGTCTCCTACCTGACGCGGGCACGGGCCGCCGCTCAGCTGGACGCGGACGTCCGACTCGTGATGGAGATCTGACCGCCCTGGACCGGGACGCCTACGGCGTGCCGAGCCTACGCTGCACGAAATCCACCAGCTTCTTCGCGTCGGCGTTCGAGAACGACTCCACGAGCGCCTTGCCGTTGGACTGCGTGCCGTCGAAGAGTTCCTTGCCGGTCTCCTTCGACTCCAGCACGATCCGGTCCCCCTCGAGCCTGGCGGCCTTGATCGACGACAGGGCGATCGTCATCTCCATCCCGATCCCCTGCGCGACCTTGCTCTTCACCGCCTTCGCGATGCGCGCGCCGAATCCGTCGCCGTCGACCTTCGCCGTGTCGAGCTCCGAGCGGACCTTCTCGCGCGTGGCGTCGGAGAGACGCAGTCGCAGCGAGTCGCCGCGCACCGCGAGCGTCATCGACCCGTCGGTGGTCGTGATCGCGAGATCCTCGGCGACCTTCTCCGCCTCGTTCGGAACGGCCATGCTGATGCCGGCCTTGGGATCCTTGTCACCGCCACCACAGGCGGCCACGAGCACGAGCGAGACGATGGCGAGACGCTTCATGGGGGACTCCACGTCCGAGGGTGAGGGCCGGTCCAGCGGATGACTACTTGAGCAACGCCTTGGCGATGGTGTGCAGCTGCATGTTGCTCGTCCCTTCGTAGATCGCGCCGATCTTCGCGTCGCGATAGTACTTCTCCACCGGGTAGTCCTTGGTGTAGCCGTACCCGCCGAAGAGCTCCACCGCGAGCGAAGTGACGCGTTCGCAGACCTGCGAGGCGTACAGCTTGGCCATGGCCCCCTCGCGGGCGATGTCATAGCCGGCGTCCTTGAGACGCGCCGCGTTGTACACCATGAGACGTGCCGCTTCGAGTTCCGTGGCCACCTGCGCCATCTGGAACTGGATCCCCTGGAACTCGGCGAGTGCCTTCCCGAACTGGCGACGCTCCTTCACGTAGCCCACCGCGGCCGAGAGCGCGCCCTGCGCATTGCCGATCATCTGGGCGCCGATCCCGATGCGCCCCTCGTTGAGTGTCTCGATCGCGATCTTGTACCCCGAGCCAACGGCGCCGAGCACGTTCTCGTCCGGCACGACGACGCCGTCGAGGATCAGCTCGCAGGTGCTCGAGGCGCGGATGCCGAGCTTGTCCTCCTTCTTGCCGACGGAGAAGCCTGCCATCCCCCGCTCGACGATGAAGCAGGTGATCCCCTTGTAGCCCTTCGCCGGGTCGGCGTTGGCGAACACCACGAAGATCCCGGCTTCGGCGCCGTTCGTGATCCAGAGCTTGCGACCGGTGAGCGACCACCCGCCGTCCACCTTCGTGGCGCGCGTGGCCAACCCGAAGGCATCGGAACCGGAGCCGGCCTCGCTCAGTGCATACGCGCCGACCGTCTCGCTGCAGAGGCGCGGGAGGAAGCGCTGCTTCTGCGCGGCATTGGTGTACCGCAGCATCGGGTAGAGCACGAGGGTGTTCTGCACGTCCACCATGATGGCGGCGGCGGCGTCGACCTTGCTGATCTCCTCGACGGCGATCGTCGTCATCATGAGCGAGCCGCCGGCGCCCCCGAGGTCCTCGGGGACCTGGATCCCCATGAGCCCCATCTCGAAGTACTTGGGGATCAGCTCGGGATCGAGCTTCGCGGCGGCTTCCATCGCGGCGACGCGCGGGCGGACCTCGCCCTCGGCGAATGCGGCGACCGCCTCACGGAAGGCGGATTCCTCTTCCGTGAGGATGCTGAGTGGTGCTGGTGCGGCTGTGTCGTTCATGAGGCCCGGTCTGCGGGACGCTATGGCAGAGAAGGAGAATGGCCTGCCGGGGGCTCCGCGTTCAGAAACTCGGAGTGTCGAATCCCTTGGCCGGCTTGCTGAAGATGTTGCCCTGCATGAGGTCGATCCCGATCGCGGCGAGCGCGTCGCGCTCACCCGCGGTCTCCACCCCTTCGGCGATCAACGGCGTCTTGAGTTCGGCGCACAACGCGGCCATGGCCCGCACCACCTGGGCGCAGGCCGGGTCGCGATCGAGGCCCGCGAACAGCGTGCGATCGAGCTTGGCGTAGGCGGGGTTCAGGCGCGTGAACGCGGCGAGACCCGAAGGACCCGTCCCGAGATCGTCGATCGCCAGGCGGTAGCCCGCACCGCGCAGGCGGTCGGCGTCACGCGCGAGGGCGAGCAACTGCTCCGCCGGCGAGTGCTCGCTCACTTCGAGCACCACCGTGCCGGCGATCGGCTCGAGCGGCGCCTCGGGTCCGAGCACCATCCCTTCCTGGGCATCCAGCGGGTGCATGTTCACGAACAGGAGCGCATGCTCCGGGATGTCGGCGATCGACTCCCCCACGCGACGGAACAGCGTCCGCGAGAGCGTCGTGCGCCACCCGATCCGCTCGGAGGCGGCCAGGATCTGCGCGTAGTTGGCGAAGAGTCCCTCGTCGCAGCGCATCAGCGCCTCGTACCCCATCACGCTCCGGTTCTTGAGCGAGACGATGGGCTGGAAGACGACGGTGATGCTGTCGAAGGCCCGCTTGAGGATCGCTTCGAGCGTCGCGCGGTCGCCGAACGGCATCGGTTCGGCACCCGACTTGGAGGCCGAGGCCAGCGCCGACCGCTTAAGGCGGGCGAGCTCGCCGAGGGCCGCCGCACGGCCCACCGACTGCACCAACGCCTCCGGCTCGACCGGCTTGAGCAGGTACTGCTGGGCGCCGTAGGCGATGGCGTCCAGCGCTGAGTCGAGGGTCGGGCCCGCGGTCATCAGGATGACCGGGACGTCCATGTCGTAACGACGCAGTTCGCGCAGGAATTCCACGCCGGAGAGCTCCGGCATGATGATGTCGGACAGGACGACGTGGTACCGGTTCGCCTTCAGCAGTTCCAGCCCGTCGCGGGCGTTGGATGCGGTATCGACCGAGAACCCGTTGCGTTCGAGGAGCAACCCCACCACACGGACGACCGCCAGTTCATCGTCGATGACGAGAACGCGGCGGGCACCCTGGGCGGGGGACGGGGGATTTGTCATCCCCAATTATCGTTCGTAGTTGAGGTTCGGCGCTAGCCACCGCTCCGCTTCCGCCTGTGTGACCCCCTTGCGCCGGGCGTACGACTCGACCTGATCGCGTTCGATCTTGCCGACACCGAAATACTGCGCCTCGGGGCGCCAGAAGTAGTAACCACTGACGGCCGCCGTCGGGACCATCGCGAAGCTCTCCGTGATGCGGATCCCGGTGCGTTCGGTGGCCTCGAGGACCCGGAACAGCGTCCCCTTCTCGGTGTGGTCCGGACAGGCCGGATACCCCGGCGCGGGACGGATCCCCTGGTACTCCTCGTGGATCAGCGCGCTGTTGTCGAGCTGCTCCGACGGCGCGTACCCCCAGTACTCGCGACGCACTCGTTCGTGGAGCCGCTCGGCCGCGGCCTCCGCCAGCCGGTCCGCGAGCGCCTTGACCATGATCGCGCTGTAGTCGTCCTGGGCCGCCTCGAACTCGGCGACCTTGGCATCGAGCCCGATCCCCGTGGTGACGGCGAAGAGCCCCATCCAGTCGGTGATCCCGCTGTCCACCGGGGCGACGAAATCGGCGAGGGCGTGATTCGCGCGCCCATCGGCCTTCACCATCTGCTGGCGGAGGGTGTGCAACGTCGCGACGGGGGTGCCCGACGCGGCATCGCCGCCGACCGGCCACAGATGGATGTCCTCGGCGCCGTCGGAGTTGGCCGGGAAGAAGCCGATCACGGCGCGCGCCGAGAGCCAGCGCTCGTCGACGATCCGGCGGAGCATCGTCTGCGCATCGGCGAACACGTTCCGGGCGCTCTCGCCCACGACCGGATCCTCGAGGATCGCGGGATAGTGCCCGGCGAGCTCCCACGTCTGGAAGAAGGGCGTCCAGTCGATGCGGGGCACCAGCTCACCGAGCGGCAGTTCGCGGTCGTCGATCGTGTGCAGCCCCTGGACCTTCGGCGTCGGGGCCGGGGTCCAGGCCGGGATGGACTTGGCAGCGCGGGCCGCCTCGAGCGACTGGCGCTTGATGTCCTTTTGCCGTTCGGCACGGCGCACACGGACGTCGGCGTACTCCTCGCGCGTCTCCTGCACGAACGCATCGCGCAGACTGTCGGAGAGCAGGTTGCTGGCCACGCCGACGGCGCGCGAGGCGTCGAGCACGTGGATCACCGGACCGCTCTTGTAGTTCGGTTCCACGCGCACGGCGGTGTGCACCTTGCTCGTGGTCGCGCCGCCGATCATCAGCGGGATGGTGAACCCTTCACGCTCCATCTCGGCGGCGACGAACGACATCTCCTCGAGCGAGGGGGTGATCAGCCCCGAGAGGCCGATGATGTCGACCTTCTCGTCGCGTGCGACCTGCAGGATCTTGGAACACGGGACCATCACGCCGAGGTCGATGACCTCGTAGTTGTTGCACTGGAGGACCACGCCCACGATGTTCTTGCCGATGTCGTGGACGTCGCCCTTCACCGTCGCCATCACGATGGTGCCGTTCGTGCGGCTTCCGCCCTCCGCCTTCAGCGCGTTGATGTACGGCTCGAGGTGCGCGACCGCCTTCTTCATCACG
>CAZAGK010000093.1:0-12008 GCA_964484775.1 uncultured Gemmatimonas sp.
GCTCGGCCTGACGGCGGCGCTCCACGGCCTCGAGGAAACGCAGCTCGCCCTCGAGCCGCCGCGACCGCAGCGCCACCGCGTCCACCAGGCGCGGGCGCCGCTCCGACGATCCGCTGCCGGATCGTGCGCGAGTACGAGTTCAGCGACTCATCGACCTTCGCGATGGGATTCTCCGTCCACCAGGTGAACATCGGGTCGTAGCCCTGGTAGTAGCGATACCACTGATTCACCATCCCGCGGATGCGATCGATCTCGTCGGCCGCGCGGTTGGCCACCGTGCGCGGCGGGCGCGGCGCCGCACTCGGCACGTCCGCACCGGGGCGCGGCGGGTTCTCGATCAGTGCGCGGAGGCTGTCGACTTCCTTGGCGACCATCGCGAGGATCCGCGCGGCGGCCTTTCCGTCCACCGGTTTCATCTCGCGGCGATCGTCCTGCAGCGCGAGCAATTTGTCGGCGAAGGGGAGCAGCGTCGCTTCCTCCTCGCGCTGCTTGTCGGCACGGTCGAGCAGGGTGAGCTGATACTTGAGCGTGTTGTCGAGCAACACGTAGTCGACCTTCCCTTCCTGCTTGAGACGGTCGAAGTCGATCTCCATCAGGCGCGTGCGCCAGCCCTTGTAGAACTCGCGCATGCGTCTGCGCTGCAGTGGCGAGTCGGGGGCGTCGTAGCGCCGCTGCAGGGACGATTGATCGGCACTGAAGCGGTTCACGAGTTCCGCGAGCTCGCTCGACGATTTTCCCACCAACTCCGCCGGCTTCGGGACCGAAGCCAGCGGGTCGGTGGCGGTCGGCGCCTTTTGGGCGAACGCCGAACCGCTGAGCACCACTACCGCGCAGACCGCGCGCAGTAGCTGCGTTCCGCGCGGGACAGTCATCACGGCGCCTGCTTGGCCGGCCCGCCCTTCAGCAGCCAGTAGTCGAACCACTGCCGGATGCGGCCCAGGCGATCCACGAGCAGCCACGGCTCACCCGAGCGCGAGAGCTCGTGCGTCGAGCGCGGATAGCGCACGAACTCCGCCGGCACGCCCTGCGCCTTGAGGGCCATGTACCAGAGATCGGCGTTCCCCATCGGGGTGCGCCAGTCGTCCTCGCTCTGCACGAGCAGCGTCGGCGTCTTCACGTTCTTCACGTGGCGGATCGGCGAGAGCGTGTCGTACATCGCCTGATTCTCCCACGGACGGCCGAAGAACTCGCCGTTCGTGAGGCTCTGTACATCCGATGCACCCCACCAGTAGGTCCAATCCGAGATCATGCGATCGGTCTCGGCGGCCTTGAAGCGGTTCGTCTTGGTGGTGACCCACGCCGTCATGAAGCCGCCGTACGAACCGCCGGTCACCCCCATCTTGGTGGAGTCGACGTCGGCACGCGCGGCGGCGATGTCCACCGCCTTCATGAGATCGATGTAGTCCTTGCCGCCCCAATCACCGCGGCTCGCGTTCGTGAAGGCGCCGTTGGTGCCGCTCGAGCCGCGCGGGTTCGTGTAGAGCACGAACACCCCGCCGCCGGCCAGACTCTGGAACTCGTCGAACCACCCTTCGTTGTACTGCGAGTGCGGGCCGCCGTGGATGTAGAGCACCACGGGATACTTCTTTCCCGGCTGATAGCCGTACGGCTTCATCAGCCACCCTTCGATCTCGAGATTGTCGACCGACTTGTAGACGATCCGCTCCGCGTCGGAGAAGGCGACTTCCTTCTGCAGCGCGTCGTTGAAGCTCGTCAGGCGACGCTCGTTCTGTCCGTTGATGTCACTCACGTAGTACTCGGCCAGATGCGTCACATCGCTCGAGGTGTACACGAGCTTCGACTGCGCCTTGTCCATCACGAGGTCGGCGATCACGCGACGGCCGCCGAGGATCGGGGTGACCTGCTTGGTGGCGGGGTCCACCTGCCAGAGTCCGGCGGCGCCGCCGGTCGTGGTGACCATGCGGATCTTGCCGTCCTTGAACCACTCGATCTGTCCCGGCTCGTACTTCCAGCTGCCGAGGATATCGACCGGCTTGCCACCGTCGACGGAGGCGAGGAGGAGGCGCGAGCTGGAGAACTGCCCCGGGCGCCCGACGAAGGCGAACTGCTTGCTGTCGGCGGACCAGATCAGGTTCGTCTCGGTGCCGAAGTAGTCGATCTTCTTCGGCTTGCAGGCGGCCGCGTTGCCGGCTTCGCACTCGGCGACAGGGAGGAGGTAGAGATCGGTGTCGTTGCGATCGGCGTCGTCGCGCACGTGGTTCGGCGGAAGCTTGGCCACGGAGTCGCGCTCACGCGCGACGAGCGAGTCGGAGCGGAGGTTCTTGTCGGCGCCGAAGACGACGTACTTGCCGTCGGGCGAGACCGAGGGGGAGAAGTGCGTGTAGTTGGTGCTGGTGATCGCCTTGCGCTCGCCGGTGCCCCGCTGGATGAAGAGCTGCACCGGTGCGGTGCCGGCAGGCGGGAGGAAGGAGCCGCGACCACCACGTCCGCCGCCGGCAGCCGCGATCGCGGCGGCGATGGGGTCGGCATTCGCGCCGCGTCCGGTGGACGGGATGAAGCCCGCGTCGTTGGAGCGGGTGCGCTCGTCGATGAAGTGCTTGCCGTCGAAGCGGATCGGATTGAGCGGCTTGGTGATCGAGCCCTGCGGAGGGCGCGCGAGCGGGAGCATCTTGGCGTACGGATCCGCGCCGGGGATGGCCGTCGCGTCGGCAGGAGCGTCACCGCCGGGCGCACCGCCGGGGCCACCGGCGCGACCACGTCCACCGCCGTTGCCGCCACGTCCACCGCCGGCGGGGGCATTGCCGGCGAAGATCGAGAAGCTCTTGTCGGCCGGCTGTGCGGCGGCGTTGCCGCCACCGCCGAAGCCGCCACGTCCACCACCGGGGCCACCACGTCCTGCTGCCGCAGCGGCAGCGGCACCCTCGACGGCGAAGGCTTCGCCCCCTTCATCCATCTTCACCGCCCAGGTGTTGCCACGGCTCCCGGGACGCTGCGAGGTGAAGTAGAGCGTCTTGCCGTCATCCGACCAGCGCGGCGCGGTGCTCTCGAAGGCCGGCGCCGTCATGCGGCGGGCGGCACCGCCGGCGACGGGCTGGATCCACACCTCGGTGTGGCGCGCATTCTTGTCCTCGAGCACCGTCGTGACGGTGAAGGCCAGCGTGTTGCCATCGGGAGAGAGCACGCCGCCGCCGACGCGGGCGATCTTGAACCAGTCTTCGGGGGTGAAGGCACGGCCGCCCGACTGGGCGACGAGCGGGGACGCGGCGAACAGCAGCACGGTGGCCGTGCGGAGCAGCGTCGCGTGGAGGAAACGATGGTGGTGGGTCACCGGGGGAGTTCTCCAGAACAGGTGGTGGGCCGACGCTGGGAGATACGCAGGGGGCGCCCGTGGCGCTCAACTACGGAGTGTTGGGCTTGGCGTCGGGGGCGCCGGTGCCGAGCCGTCGGTTCGACGCATTGGCATCGTTGACGGCGGTGACGATGGACCACACCTCGTTCACGGCGAAGGCCGCGAAGCCGAGGAGTGTGGCGCCGACCTCGTTGGGGCAGTTCCGCTTGCACGACTGGCTCGAGGCGAGCACGGTGACGGCGGCCGCGGCGGTGACGCCGACATGGATCCATCCGTGCCGCGCATTGCCGGCGTAGAAGGACCCGGCGCCCGGGAAGAGGAGGCTCAGCGTCCCGGCGATGAAGGGGCTCTTCTCCTCACCGACCGCCGGGGCGGGGGTGGCGAAGATAGCGCCCGCTTCCATGGAAGTGGGGGCGACCCCGGTCGCGAGGCTCCACGAGGCGTGCCCCGGTCCGAACGCCGAGACGGGACGCGGTCCGACGGCGAGCGCGTCCTGGCGCTGGGCCTCGGCGGCGCGCGGGATGGCGGTCATGAGAACGAGCAGGGCCAGGGCCCCAACGGGGAGCGCGATGACCGCGCGGACTCGACGGCTGGTGACTCGTTCCATTTGAAACCTCAGTGGACTTGGTAGGTGGCTCTGCAGCTGTTGCTCTGTGAGGTAACGGGTGCCTGAATGGACATGTATTTCGAGACATTCAAAAAGCACTGTAAAGCCACTAACGCGACAATAGTCGGCTTTGTCAGCCAAAATCGCGCATTCGCGAGTTCACGTCTGGCATACATCCAGCCAAGGATCACCATCGGCAACTCGATCGCCAGGTCGGCGACCGGAAAGCGATACAGGTCCATTCCGACAAGCGGCGCGTACGGCCAGAACGCCTTGGTCCCCGTCACGAAGTCAAGCGGGAGATGGACGAGCACCAACGCGATCGCGGCGGCGGCGACCCGGCGGTCCCGGGTCATGATCCAGCAGATCGCCGCCGCGAGCACCGCTTCGATGGCGAGGGCGGGGATCGTGTGCGAGTACAGGCCGTACGGGCTACAGACATCAGCCAACGCGAGCCCCACATCCACGATGTCGGGGGCAAGCCCTGCGCCGACGAGCCAGAGCAGGCGCCGCTCGCGCAGCCGTCCGCCGGCGAAGTACGAAAGTGCGATATGCCCGGTGATCACCGGGTCAGGCCATCGGCTTGCGGTCGTCCAGGGGCACGAAGTTCGACAGGAACAGCTTCTCCTGCGCCGTCAGCGAGCCCATCCCCTCGGCGCTGATCTTGTCGAGGATCCGGTTCACTTCGTCGCGATTCACTTCGTGGACCCGGTTGAGATCCACCTGCTTCCACCCAGCGAGCCGGTCGACCGGCACCTTGGGGTTCGTGACCGCGGCGCGGAACTTCCGGTCGCCGCGCGACCGATCGAACCACACCAGGAAGAGCCAGGCGCCGAGGAAGCCGCCGAGGTGGGCGAAGTCGGCGACGCCGCTGCGTGAGCCGCCGAGTCCGCTCCAGATGGAGAAGACCGTGTAGAAGACCACCATCCAGCGCGCTTCGACGGGGACGATCCCCCAGATGTAGAGCTTCTCGCGGGGCCAGAATCGGGCGAAGGCCAGGGTGACGCCGAAGATCGCGCCCGAGGCCCCGATGATCGGGGACATGGGAGCGAAGAGCGTCGAGAGCAGGGCGCCGGAGATCCCGCTGATGAAGTAGAGCTGCACGAAGCGCGTGCTGCCGATGCGGGCCTCGACGCGGGGGCCGAAGAAGTAGAGCCCCAGCATGTTGAACAGGATGTGCGAGGTGCCCGCGTGCAGGAACATGTAGGTCACGATCGTCCACGGCTCCCGGAACATCAGGGCAGGGACGAAGGCGAGCTGATTCGTGAGCGCCGGCATCGTGAGCTGCACGAAGTAGGCGCCGATGTTGGCGAACAGAAGGCGGAGGACCCAGGGCGTCATATCCTGAAAACTAACCCGCTGGGTGGACTGGTTCCCTCACGCCCTACGGCACCACCCGCGGCGCCACCCACCGCGGGATCCCCTGCTCCTCGTTGCTCGGCAGCTTCTTGGTCCGATTGTACTGGTTCCGCGCCTGCACGAGCTTGTCGAACCGCTGGATCCAGAGCTGCGCCGAGAGGTCGTACCGGTTCGTGACGTTCCCCAGCCAGTACGGCCGGTTCTCGGCGCGCCACGAGCGTTCGTACAGCTCCTTCGTCAGCACGTAGCCGTCGCGCAGGTCCTGCATGCGCGAGTTGATGGTGCTCGCGATCTCCCCCAGGTCGTGGCTCGGGTTCCCACCGACCGCGACCGTGTCCAACGCGTGCGTGTAGAGCTTGGAGATCTCGTCGGCGAGCTGGAACTTCATCCCGATGAAATCCAGGCGACGCGCGCCGAGCTCCATGGCGTCGAGAGCATCAGTGTTCCGGAGCCCACCCGCCTCGCGCGCCTCGGCGATCAGCACCAGGGCACTCTCGGCGGCGATGCGCATCTGCCGGTTGTAGGGACGCATCTGTTCGGCGCGGAGCTGACCGTCCACCGTGAACGGATCCACCCAGAAGAGGGCGTCGTTCCCTTCGCCCGCCTTGGCCGCACCGATCGCGAGATGCGCCGCCGTGAGCTTCCGCTGCGCTTCGTTCAGCTTGCCGGTGGCGTCGCCATGGAACTGCACGCCATAGCTCGCCGCGAACTCGGGGATCGACGCTTCGCCCTTCTGCCACGCAGCGGCGGCGCCGAAGAGGATGCCGTACCAGGTCTGGTTGAAGATCGACTCACCGTCGTCGTCCCAGGTGGTGTTGAGCATCCCGGTCGCACCCATCTGCTGACCTTCACGCACGAACCCCTGGATGTTGCGCAGCGCGATGTCGTTGTTGGGATACACGCGGTTCCAGCTCGCGACGCCGGGCGCGACCCACACTTCCATTCCCGCATCGAGATACGGCTTGAGCTTCGAGGTGAAGCCCTTGTAGGTCCAGTAGTCCCATCCCACCGCGATCATCGAGTGGGGGAGCGACTTCACCAGGTCGGGATGGTTCTGCGCGACGTCGCCCCAGAAAAGGAGCTTCTTCCCCGAGGGGCGCAGCGCGAGCTCCACCTGCTTGAGGAAGTCCAGATAGACCGCGCCGATCCCCTGCGACTTCACCGCATCGCGGGTGCGCCCCATCCCGAGTTCGAAGGTCTCGTCGGCGCCGATGTGCACGAACTTCGACGGGAAGACGTTGTTGATCTCGGCGAACCAGCTCTTGATGAGCGGGATCGACTGCGGGTCCCCCGGCGCGAGCACGTGACCATGGTCGTTCTCGGCGAGCGCGCTGTAGAGGTCGTACTTGAGCACGTGATGCAGATGCCCGAACGCCTCCTGCTCGGGGATCACGTCGATATGGTACTGGGCCGCGTAGGCCACGAGCTCCTTGATCTCCGCCTGCGACATCGTCCCGCCGGGCGGGCCGATGAGCGGGTTCTTCTTGTACTCCATCGTGTGCTCGTAGTAGGGCGAGTACACGTTCATCTTGTAGGCGGCGAAGGTGCGGATCTGCTTCTTCTGGAACTCGAGCGTCGGGAGCGGCCCGCGCGAGAGATCGTCCTGGATGCCGCGGTAGGGCATCGCCGGCCAGTCGCGGATGACGGTCGTGAACACTGTCGGCTGTTTGGCGGTGCCCTGCACGAGCTGCTTCACCGTCTGCGCGCCGTAGAACACCCCGGCGGCGGTCGCACCGACCACGTCGATCCCCGACTTGGTCGCGACGATCACATAGCCCTCCGGCGATGCGGCATCGCCGAGCGTCTTGCCGACCTTGGCCAGGAGCGCCTTGCCGCTCTCGCTCGAGGCGCGTTGCAGATGGATGACGAAAGCGCCGTCGGCGGAGTTCATGACCTTGAGCCCGCGCTCCCGGAGCGATTCGGCCAGATCCCTGGCGGCGAACCGGTCGTCGGCGTTGGGTGCCGGGACGATCGCGATCGCCCCCGGGATCGCGACGAAGCTCCCGGCGGTCGATTCGCGCGGCTTGGGGATCAGATGCGGGTCGGCCGCCTGCGCGCCGAGGGGTCGGGCCAGGGAAGCAGCGACCAGCAGGGCGAGCAGGGGGCGGGCGAAGCGGCGCGCGGAGATCATCGTCAATGGGGTAGG
Source organism: uncultured Gemmatimonas sp. (assembly GCA_964484775.1). Classification (GTDB taxonomy): domain Bacteria; phylum Gemmatimonadota; class Gemmatimonadetes; order Gemmatimonadales; family Gemmatimonadaceae; genus Fen-1231. The sequence goes on from CAZAGK010000093.1 coordinate 7,423, forward strand.
CGGGGTACCGACGAAGATCGTCGGATGCCAGAGGAGGGGCAAGGCGAAACCGCCTCCGGCCAACCGTTCGTAAGGAGAATGTGTCAAACTGGGCGAACCACCCGATCCCATCCCCCGCTGAGGCGCTGATGCTCCGTTCGTTCCGGTCCGCTGTACTGCTGCTCGCATTCGTGTTGGGTCCGCTCCGCGCGCAGGGGGTCACCGAGACGGTGTCGGGGAAAGTCACCGACGATTCGTCGAAGGTCGTGGTCGGGGCGAGCGTCTTCGTGACCCGCGGACCGGACCGGTTGCTCAAGCAAACGACGACCGACAGTACCGGCCGCTATTCGGTGACCTTCGAGAACGGGACGGGGGACTATCTCGTCGCCGTGACCGGCACCGGGCTCAAGACCGCCCGACGTCGTGTGCAGAAGGTGGGGAACGAGACGGAGTTCACCGCCGACTTCGTGATGGCGCGCGATCTCGCGACGCTCGCCGCGGTGAAGGTGACCGCCGCCAAGCCCGTGCGCGCGGAGAACAGCGTGGGGCCGTTCGGGGGGGAGGTCGGATCCTCGGAGAAGTGGAAGGACGGGATCGACGGACAGCTCAACCCCTCGCTCGCCGGCAACCTGAGTGCGCTCGCGGGAATGATGCCGGGGGTCACCACCGGCCCGAACGGGATCTCCATCCTCGGTGCCGGCTCGGAGTCGAATCTGACGACGCTGAACGGGATGGCGATGCCCGGGGGCTCGCTCCCGCGCGCCATGCGACTCGACACCCGCGTGACCGGTGCGACCTTCGATGCCACGCGCGGCGGATTCTCCGGCGCCAACATCGACGTGCGCCTCGGCCCCGGCAGCCGCAACTATCAGGAGCGCAACGCCTACATCACCTGGGACAGCCGCGCGCTCCAGTTCACCGACGCCGTGGGCCGGGCGTCGGGCGTCCCGCAGTCGAATCTTCGCGCGAGCGCGAGTGCCGACGGTGAGCTGATCCGCCGCGCGATGACGTACAACGTGGGGATCGACTACGCCAATGTCGCGAACGATGCGTCCACGCTGCTGGTGGCATCGCCGGATCTGCTCGCGAGCTCGGGGATCGCGACCGATTCGGTCACCCGCGCGCTGAACACCGCACGCGCCCTCGGGATCCCGCTGGCACGCGGCGGGATCCCGGCCGACCGGGTGAACAAGACGCTCACCTGGCTCGGGCGCATCGACGACACGCGCGATTCCCTGAACGTGCGCGCGCTTACCACCATGTTCAGCGACAGTCGCAATGGCGGCGTGAACTTCGGATCGCTCTCCGCGCCGACCACCGCCGGGGAACAGGTGGTGCAGGGACTCGGCGGACAGCTGCGCTTCGATACCTACTTCGGCGAAGGACGCCGCACGCTGAATCAGACGAAGTTCGGCTACAACCGGGTGACCACCACCGGCACACCGTATCTCTCGCTCCCGGGGGCGAGCGTGCTCGTGCGCTCCACCGGGACCACGGGCGACGGCATCAACTCGCTCGGCTTCGGCGGGAGTTCGTATCTCGCGAGCCGCGAGGTGCGCACAACCTACGAGGGGATGAGTGAACTCATCTGGAACGCGCGCGGCCGCAAGCACACGTTCAAGACGCACCTGTGGGGACGTGCCGATGCGCTCGACGCCAGCGGCGGCACCGATCTGCTCGGCCGCTATTCGTTCAACTCGATCGCCGACTTCGCGGCGGGGCGACCGACGAGCTACTCACGGACGCTCACGCAGCCCGGCCGTTCCGGGCAGGTGTGGAACAGCGCCGCGGCCTTCACGCACTCCTTCAACCCGACGCGCTTCTTCTCGTTCATGTACGGCGCACGCGTCGAGGGGAACGGCTTCTCCTCCGCGCCGGCCACCAACAGCGCGCTGGAGACGGCGCTCGGCGTGCGCACCGGCGCGGCGCCGTCGCGCCTGCACGTGAGCCCGCGCATCGGATTCTCTTACACGTTCAACAAGGACAAGGACAACGGGAACGGGATGTCGATGAACCAGATCGGCACCTTCTACCGGAGTACGGTCGGCGTGATCCGCGGCGGGATCGGCGAGTTCCGCGATCTGCTGCGCCCGGATCTCGTCGCCGACGCGAGCGCACGGACCGGACTCGGCGGGAGCACCACGTCGCTGTCGTGCATCGGTGCCGCGGTCCCGACCCCCGACTGGACGCAGCTGATGGCCAACCCGGCCTCGGCCCCGACGAGCTGCCTCGGCGGTGGTGGCGTGCTCGCCGAGAGCACTCCGGGGGTGACGCTGATCGATCCGTCGTACGACGTGCCGCGCAGCTGGCGCGCGTCGCTCGACTTCAACACCAACCTCGGGCCGTGGATGATCCGCATCAACACGCTGGGGTCGTACGACCTGAATCAGCCGGGAACGGTCGATGCGAACTTCAGCGGGGTGCAGCGTTTCGCGCTCGCCAACGAACTCGGGCGTCCGGTGTTCGTGACGCCGGCGTCGATCGATGCGGCGAGCGGCTCGGTGAGCAGCGTGGAATCGCGCCGCTCGACGAGCTACGGCCGCGTGGGCGTGCGCACCAGCGATCTGCGCGGGTACGGCGGGCAAGCCTCGTTCACGATCACGCCCGACGTGTTCAAGATGCGTCGCGTGCCGGGTGGGCTCTACGGCTCGCTCACCTACACGCTGCAGAGTTCGCGGCGCGAGTATCGCGGATTCGACGGGGCCGCCTTCGGCGACCCGCGCACCCGCGAGTGGGCGCCGAGTGCGAGCGATGCGCGGCACATCTTCATCCTGCAGGGTGGCTTCTACACCGGCGTCACCGGTGCCGTGACGCTCTCCGCGCGCGCACAGTCCGGGCTCCCCTTCACCCCGATCGTGCAGGGTGATGTGAATGGTGATGGTCGCTTCGGCGACCGCGCGGTCGTGCCGAACGCGGCGACCGAGACGGATCCGGCGTTGGCCGCCCAGTTACGGTCGCTGCTGGCCACCGGGTCGCCGAGTGCCAAGGCGTGCATCGAGTCGTACGCGGGGCGGGTCGCCGACCGCAACGGATGCCGTGGTCCCTGGACCGCGACGCTGAACATGCAGTGGACGCCGGCCCTGCCGTCGAAGGTCGCGAAGCGGCTCACCGTGAGCATGTATCTCGACAACGTCCTCGGCGGGGTCGATCAGCTGCTGCACGGCTCCCAGAATCTGCGTGGATGGGGTTCGAACCCGAGCCCCGACCCGGTGCTGCTGGTGCCGCGCGGCTTCAATGCCGCCACGCAGCGCTTCAGCTACGATGTGAACCCGCGCTTCGCCGAGACGCGCGCGAGCCGCACCAATCAGCGTACGCCGTTCCGGCTGACGCTCGACGTGCGGATGCGGCTCTCGACCGACTGGGATCTGCAGAAGCTGCGTCGCGCGCTCGAGCCGGTGAAGAGCGGGAAGACGTGGGAGCGCCGCAATGCCGACTCGCTCTCGTCGTTCTACATGGATGAGACGTCGGACATCTTCCGTGCCTTGCTCGACGAGAGCGACTCGCTCTTCCTCCGCAACGATCAGGTCGCGGGCATCCGCAAGGCCGACTCGGTGTTCTCGCAGCGGGTGCGGGACGTGTACGTGCCGCTGGGCAAGTATCTGTCGCAGTTCTCGGACGGCACGGCGCCGCCGGCGGCGCTCGACACGGTGGCCGCCGCGCAGAAGGCGTACTGGAAGATCTTCTGGGAACAGCCGGAGATCGCCGATTCGCTGATCACGTCGCAGCAGCGGTCACTGATGCCGGTGCTCGAGGGGATGCTCCGTGTCCCGAAGAAGGAGCGTGAGCACTCGCAGTGGCAGTTCGGGAACCGGATCCCGCTCGTGGAGCCGAAGAAGCCCGCGGCCAAGCCGTAGCGTCGCGCGTCCGGCGCGTTACGCCCGGGCGCGTCCGAGCCGCCGGTCGGCGGCGATGAGCATGGCGCACATCGCGATCATCGCGCCCATGATCATCGCCGCGACCTTGAAGGTCGTGGCGTAGCCGAGGGTGCCGACGTCGATGAAATAGTACGGGTACCAGCCTTCGATGGCGCCGCGTCCGAGGGCGTAGACGAGATACGCCGTGGGGTAAGCGATCCAGGTCGGGAGCTGCCCGAACCGAAGCGTCCCCTTGGGGACGTGGCGTACCCAGAAGACGAGCACCAAGAGCGGGACGACATCGTGCACGATCTCGTCGGCCACGAAGTCGAGGCCCTGCGGGTGCCAGGTGTTGCGGAGCAGCACCGAGTAGGCGATGCCGACGAAGAGGATGTGAACCGTGAGCGCCGAGAGGACCCCGGGGCGGCTGGTCCAGGGCGCCGGGGCCGATGCCTCGGCGCGCGCGAGCGCGGTGAAGATCACCGCGACGAGCGTGTTGGTGAGGATCGTGAAGTAGCCGGACAGCTGCCAGAGCAGGACGAGTGCGGAGCTCCCTTCCCGCTGCGCGCGCTGGACGGCGGTGATGACCTGAAGGGCGAGCCCGATCCAGGTGATGACGGCGATGGTGGTGGCAAAAGTGCGTCGGTCGGTCATCTTCGGGACTTGTTCGGGTGCCAGAGAATAACTATATATAGGGTAATATCCCGCCGAGCCTTTGCCGATGCCTGAGAATCCCGAGCGCCCGCTCCTGCC
>CAZAGK010000094.1:0-11802 GCA_964484775.1 uncultured Gemmatimonas sp.
GCGACGTCACCGTGGAAGGGATCGAGCACCAGGAACTTCGCCGACAGTTCGATGTCGCCCACACCGCGGGTGATGCTGCCGGCGAGCGGCTTCGCCGCGATCCCGTACGTCGAGTCGCCGAGCAGGGTCGCGACGTCGCCGACCGTGAGCGGGGCGGCGGCGATCGGGTTCGCGCTGCTGACCGTGTTGCCGAATGCCGAGAACTCGGCGCGGAGCGCGGCCAGTTTGGTCTCGATCGCCGCCTGTGCGGCGCTGCCGGCCACCGGGACGAAGGGAGCACCGATGCTGGCGCGTCCCCCGTACAGTTCGGAGAGCGCCGTCATGGCCGCGGCCGTGCGCGTGACGAGCGACGCGGCAGTCGCGGTGTTGAAGCCGGCGCAGGTCGGGAGCGCGGGGTTCGCAGTGCAGCTCGTGACGCGCGCGCTCAGATTCGCCGTCGCGGCGTCGAACGAGCTCACGAGCGCCAGGTTCGTCGTCGACGCGGCGCCAAGGAGCAGCGCCGGGTTGAGTCCGACCGTCCCCTCGCGCCCCGTGGGGTTCATCCGCAGGTCGACTTCGGCCGTCGTGGTCACGAATGGCACCAGGATCCCGACCGTCAGCCGATTGGTGGCGCCATACTCGATCTGCACCGGGGTCGCGGCGACCACGTTCCGTTGGCCGAGCGACATCGCGCCGAGCGAGGCGCCGAAATTCGGCATCCCGGCGAGTGCGCGGACGTGGTTCTGGACCGGCAGCAGGCTCTCGAAATAGGTCGGTCCGAGCGAATCGGCCTTGAAGTCGAGCCCAAGGGGCTCGCGGCTCCCTTTGGCGCGTCCCGGACTGTTCTCGCCGTAGCGTCCGGACCAGGATGTCCAGTCGGCGATGGCCCGAAAACGGAACTGTCCCCCCTTCAGGGTCAGGGCATCCTCGCCCGTTCCCGTGGTCTGCTGCGCGCGCAGCGGGGAAGTGGCCAGGGCCAGAAGAAGCACTGGAAGCGCCAGACGGCTAGTTTGCATAGTAGAACGGCAAGATAACGCACAGTCCATTTCCGTGACACACGACGCCCTGCAATCGGTTCCCTGGCAGATCACCGGCAACCACTGGTTGTCGCTCCCCTGCGTGCATCCCGCGGACGCTTCGCTCCATGCGATCGGCGTGCTGCATCGCGGCGCGCGGGCGGCGGTCGAGTTCGCCGGTCACGCCGGGTTCCTCGGGGGGCTGGGGCCCGCGCTCGCCCGGCCGGTGCTCGAACTCGACGGCAAGCGGATCGAGCTCGGCGCCAACGGGATCGTCTGGGAGCGCGCCCTCCACTGGCTGCCGACTTTCACCTGTTCCATCGGCGACCTGGTCCTCCGGGGCACGGTGTTCGCCCCGTTCGGGCAGGACGCCGACATCGCCGGCGCCTGCTACGCGATCGCCGTCGAGAACAAGGGCAAGTCCCCGGCCCATATCGCCCTCTCGCTGGAGGGGGTGCTGGGCCATCGGCAGCTGCGGGTGCTCACGCCGCGCCCGCTCGAGGACGGCCACCGCGTGACGGTGCGTGGGGATCTCGTGATCCTCGATGGCGCCGAGCCGCCGGGGCACGTCGCCCTCGCGCTGGCCGCCGACGGGGCCGGTGAGGCCTCCGCCGACGGCGAGCACGGGTACCGCGTGCGACGCCCGCTCGTGATCCCCGCCGGTGGTCGCGCCGAGACGGCGTTCTACATCGGCGCCGGGCCGGAGCGCGACGGGGCCTGCGCGACCGTCGAGGTGCTGCGCCGCCGTGGGTGGAAGCAGCTGCTCTCGGGGACGCGCGATGCGATCCGCACCCTCGAGCAGACGACCGGGATGGAGAGCGTCGACAGCCTCATCAACCGGAACCTGCTCTTCGCCTACTTCTACGGCGTGGGGCGCGCCCTCGACGACGCACACTTCTATCTCGTGCGCAGCCGAGCCCCGTGGTGCACCCGTGGGGTGACGATCCGCGACTGGGAAGCGCTCGCCTGGACGGTGCCCGCCGTGCAGCTCGGCGATCCGCCGCTGGCCCGCGAACTGATCCTGAGGGCGTGCGAGATCCACGGCTACGCCCCGGGGCGCGGAGTGCACTACTTCGACGGCACCCTCTTCGAGCCGGGGTTCACGCTCGAAGGGGCGTCGTCGTATGCGATCGCGGTCGAGCGGTACATCCGCGATACCGGGGACGACCAGATCGTCGAGGAGCCGATCCTGGCGGATACGCTGTACCACGTGGCGGACGATCTCGACGAACGGCGCGATGACGTCTTCGGGCTGTACCGCACGGAGGTCTCGCTCGCCGGCACCCCGGCGCCGCAGCCCTACATGATGCACGGCAACGCGGTGGTCGCCGCCGCGCTCGATGCCCTGAAGCGGACCCTCGCCGAGGAGGACGCGTCCGAGCTTCCGGATCCGGAAACGCTGCGGTCGGCCATCAAGCGCAGCTTCACGGCAGAAGGGGGCGGGAAGCCGGTGTTCGTCTCTGCCTCCGACCTGGCCGGTCAGGCGACGCTGACCGACGATCCGGTGGGCTCGCTCGCCTGGTTGCCCCTGTTCGAGGGGATCGAGCGCACTGACTCGACGTATCGACGCACGGCCAAGGCGACGCCTCCGCCGCCGGGGCATCTGGCGCGGCAACTCGGGCGGCTCTTCGGCCCGGACGCGTCGGCGGTGCTGGAGTGGCTCCGTCGCGCCCCGCTCGATCACGGGCTGGCCGCGGAGTTCGTGGACGAGGAAGGGAAGGCCACCGCCTGCGGCGGTGACGCGGCCCTCTCCGGGCTGCTCGCCTACGCGGTCTGGTTCACCGTGCAGGCACACGGGGTGCGTCCGTAGCACGGTGCCCTCCGCGCGTTTGCGCACGAAGTTGCGGCCTGCGCTTGTTCCGGACCTCCCCCCGGTCTATTTTTGAAGGGTTGCGGGAATAGCTCAGTTGGTAGAGCACAACCTTGCCAAGGTTGGGGTCGCGGGTTCGAGTCCCGTTTCCCGCTCTGAAGGAATCGACCGAAGGACGGAATGGGCTTCGCGCCTCTTCCGTCCTTTGTCGCATCAGGGCAGACTTGCAGACGGGCCGGGGTGGCGAAATTGGCTAGACGCGGGAGACTTAAAATCTCCTGGGGGCAACCCCATCTGGGTTCGATTCCCAGCTCCGGCATGCTCGGCCGCATTCTCGGATCATCCCCCAGCCGCTCGCATGGAACGTCCCCCGGTCGCACCCGTGAGCAGTGAGCCCGCGCCGATCGGGCGCTGGGCGCGCCTCGCGCTGACCTTCGCGCTCGTCCCGCTCACACTGGCGCTGTTCCGTAGGCGACCGCCGTGGATCCTCGGACTCTCCGACATCGATACCGCGATCCACGAGTTCGGACACATGCTCTTCATGCCCTTCGGCTTCCCCATCCTGGGCGAGACGATGGTCATCCTCGGCGGCTCGTTGACGCAGGTGGTCTTCCCATTGCTCTTCGTGGGCTACTTCCTGCAGCGCGTCGAGGGGCGGATGCGCGATCCGCATGCCGCGACCGTCTGTCTCTGGTGGACGGCGGCGAATCTGGTCGAGGTGTCGGTCTACATGGCCGATGCCAGGGCGCGCGAGCTCACGCTCCTGAACGGGCTCACGGGGCAGGAGTCGGATGGGCACGATTGGTACAACCTGCTCTCCCGGTGGCACGTGCTCTCGCGGGATGTCGTGTACGCCGAGCGTCTGCGTCTGTTCGCCGGCGTGCTCTGTTTCACCTGCATCGTGTGGGGTGTCTGGGCCGCGCTGACGGCGCTACCCCGACCGGCGGCCGAGAAGTAGAATCCGTGGTGCGCGAGGCCGCGCCCGCCGCCCTCCTACTCCCGGATCCGCCGTGAACGCGAACGTCCGAATCGTCCTGCTCGTCGCGCTCGGAAGCGCGATCGGCGGCGTCGCCCGCCACTCGGTCGGCAATCTGCTCGGCGATCTCGTGGCCGTTCCGTGGCGCACCTTCGTGGTGAACGTCACCGGGTCGTTCCTGCTCGGGGCCTTCCTGCACTGGGCCGAGCGGCAGGGGGCCGGACACCCGGCACTGCGGGCCTTCTTCGCGATCGGGATCTGCGGCGGCTACACGACCTTCTCCACCTTCTCGTACGAGACGGTGGTGCTGATGGAGACCGGAGCCTACCTGCGCGCCGCGACGTACGCGCTCGGGAGCGTCACGACCTCCATCGGCGCGGTCTTCCTCGGATTCGGCGCGGCGAAATTGCTGCCCTGAAAGGGGCGTTTGCCACTGTGATGGGAGGCTCGCCGGTCGTAACTTTCACACCATGACCGACGTCGTCGCCCTCGCCGCCGAACTGCTCGCCATTCCCTCGACGACGCGCGAGGAAGGAGCGGTCGTCGCGTTCCTGGCGGAGCGCCTGCAGCGACAGGGCTGGACGGTCACGCTGCAGGAAGTGAGTGCCGGACGTGCCAACATCTGGGCCCGCCGTCGCGGCGGCGGCGTGACGCTCTCCACGCACCTCGATACGGTGCCGCCGTACGTTCCGCCGCGACTGACCGACGAGCGCCTCTACGGCCGCGGATCGTGCGATGCCAAGGGGATCGCCGCCGCGATGATCGTCGCCGCCGAGCAGCTGGCCGTCGCGGGCGAGGAGCGCGTCGATCTGCTCTTCGTCGTCGGCGAGGAACGCGGCAGTGACGGTGCGACCGCCGCCAACACGCTGCCCGCGACCAGCCGCTGGCTCATCAACGGCGAGCCGACGGAGAGCACGCTCGCGGCGGGCTGCAAAGGCGCGCTGCGACTCACGCTCCGCACGCACGGTCGCGAAGCGCACTCGGCGTATCCGCATCTCGGGGATTCGGCCATCAGCAAGATGGTCTCGCTCCTCGCGGATCTCGACACGCTCGTCCTCCCCACCGACTCGCGGCTCGGCCCCGGTACGCTCAACGTCGGCACGCTGCACGGCGGCGTCGCGCCGAATGTGATCCCCGGTGCGTGCGAGGCTGAGGTGCTGGTGCGACTGGTGAGTGACGCCGACGCGGTGAAGGCGACGATCCGCAGCTGGGTCGGTGACCGTGCGGACGTGACCTTCGGGCTCTGCATCCCGGCACAGCATTTCCATGTCGTCGACGGCTTCGACGTCCGGCCTATGGCGTACACCTCGGATATCCCGCTGCTCACCAACTGGGGCACACCGCTGCTGTTCGGCCCCGGTTCCATCCACGTGGCGCACACGCCGGACGAGTTCGTCGATCTCGACGAACTCCGGGCGAGCGTCACCCACTACGAGCGACTGGTCCGGTCGCTCCTCTCGAGCTGACGCTGTGAGTGACTCCCGCATCCCCGTAGCCATCCTCGGCGCCACCGGCGCCGTCGGTCAGACCTTCATCCGCCTGCTCGCGGGGCACCCGTGGTTCCGCGTCGCGGAAGTCGCGGCCTCGGAGCGCTCGGCGGGGAAATCGTACGCCGAGGCGACGCGTTGGATCGAAGGGGAGCTGCCGGCCGACGTGGCGGCATTGCGCGTGCTGCCGTGCGACCCGGCGATGGTGACCGCGCCGGTGGTCTTCTCCGCGCTCGACGCCGCGGCAGCGGGCGAGCTCGAACCCGCCTTCGCCCGCGCGGGTCGCTTCGTGCTGAGCAACGCGAAGAACTTCCGGATGGAACAGGACGTTCCGCTCGTCATCCCCGAAGTGAACGCCTCGCATCTCGCGCTGCTCGCGCGCCAGCGCCGCGAGCGCGGGTGGAGTGGCGCGATCATCACGAACGCGAACTGCGCCTCCACCACCGCTGCGGTCGCGATGGCGCCGTTGCATGAGAAGTTCGGCATCCGCACCGTCTTCGCGATGACCATGCAGGCGGTCTCTGGGGCCGGGTATCCCGGCGTCCCGACGCTCGACATCCTCGGGAACGTCATCCCGTACATCGGGGACGAGGAACCCAAGATCGAGCGCGAGATGCAGAAGATGCTCGGCCGCCTCGATGGCGACTCGATCATCTCCGCGCCCTTCGTCGTGAGTGCGCACGCGAACCGCGTGCCGGTCGAGAACGGACACACCGTCTGTCTCTCGCTAGGCTTCGAGACGAAGCCCACCGTCGCCGAGGCGATCGCAGCCATCAAGGCGTGGCGCGGGGATCCTGTGGTGCACGGACTCCCGTCGGCCCCGCCGATGCCGATCCGCTATCGCGACGAAGTCGATCGCCCGCAGCCGCGGCGCGACGTGATGGACGGGCGCGGGATGTACACCGTGGTCGGACGGGTGCGCGAGGATGCGATCCTCCACCTGCGACTCGTGGCGATGAGCCACAACACGATCCGCGGGGCGGCCGGCGGTTCGATTCTCAATGCCGAAGTGCTCGTGGCGCAGGGTGCGATCGCGCGCGGAGGGGGGCAGTGATCGTCGCCAAGTTCGGCGGCACCTCGGTGGCCGATGCCGCGGCGATCCGGCGGACCGCCGAGATCGTGCGCGGTCGCGTCGGGCGCTCGCCGGTGATCGTCGTCTCAGCGCTCGCCGGCACCACCAACGCGCTGCTCGGCGCCGCCGAGCAGGCGGCGGCGGGGCATCTGGTCGCCGCACTCGAACGGATCGAGGCGCTGCGCGATCGGCATCTCGACGTCATCACGGAGCTGCTCGACGGCGGCGCAGAGGCCGATGATCTGCGCGAGGAGGCGAGCATGATGTTCGACGAGCTCGCCCACCTGGCCGAGGCACTCTCGGTGCTCGGTTTCGCGACCGCGCGCTCGATGGACGCGGTGGCATCGATGGGCGAGCGGCTCTCGGCCCCGATCTGCGCGGCGGCGTTCTCGCGCATGGGGATCCCGAGCGTAGCGGTGGACGCGCGTCGCGTGATGATCACGACCGACGATTTCGGACGCGCCGTACCGCTGGCGCCCGAGATCGCGGCCGCCTCGCGCGAGTTCCTGCGGCCGATCCTCGAGTCGGGGAAGGTCCCCGTCGTCGGTGGCTATGTGGGCGCGACCGCCTCGGGGATCACCACGACGCTCGGCCGTGGCGGCTCGGACTACAGCGCGGCGCTCTTCGGCGCGGCGCTCGAGGCGGAAGCGATCGAGATCTGGACCGACGTCGACGGGATGCTCACCGCCGACCCGCGGGTCGTGCAGGGCGCGCAGCTGATCGAGCAGATCCGGTTCGACGAGGCCGCCGAGCTGGCGAGCTTCGGGGCCAAGGTGCTGCATCCGAGCACGATCGCGCCGGCGGTGGAGCAGGACATCCCGGTGTACGTCTTCAACTCGATGCGACCGCAGGCGGCAGGGACGCGCATCACCTTCGATGCTCCGCCGTGCACGGTGCGCGCGATCGCGGGCAAGCGCGGCGTCGTGGTCGTACGGGTCGGCTCACCGCAGATGCTCGGCACGCCGGGCGCCCTGCGGGAGATCTTCGAGGCGTTCGACCGTCACCGCATCTCGGTGGACGTCGTCGCCACCTCCGAGGTCAGCGTCTCGCTCACGGTGGACGACGACCTCGCCCTCGGCAAGGCGGTGGACGATCTCCGGCGACTCGGCGAGGTCTCGGTGGAGCGCGACCGCGGGATCGTCGCCATCGTCGGCGCCGGACTGGGCGAGAGCTCGCCGAGCATGGCGCGTGCCTTGGCGGCGGTCGGCGATCAGCGCTTGCACATGGTCTCGCTCAGTTCCACCGGGATCAACCTGACGCTCATCGTCGATGACGCGCAGGTGCATCCCGTGATGCGCCTGCTGCACGAGGAGTTCTTCGGAGGAGCGTCGGCATGAGTCGCGTGAAGCTCGCCGTCGTCGGCGACGGGAAGATGGGACAGGCGGTGGCCGGGCTCGCGAACGAGGCCGGATTCGAGGTCGTCGCGCTGCTGGGCGCGGCCGCGGTCGCGAAGGCGGGGGTCACCCCGGCGCTGCTCAACGGCGCACAGGTCGCGATCGAGTTCACGGAGCCGTCGGTCGCGGCCGCCAACGTGCGCGGCTGCCTGGCTGCCGGATGCGCGGTGATCTGCGGGACGACCGGCTGGGACGCCGAACGTGCGGTTGTCGAGTCCGAGGTGCGTCAGGGCAACGGCGCGCTCCTCTGGGCGCCGAACTTCTCGCTCGGGGTGCATCTCTTCTCGCGGATCGTGGCCCATGCGACGCGACTCGTCGCGGAAGCCGAGGCCGGATTCGACGCGCACCTCACCGAGACGCACCACAAGGCCAAGCTCGACGCCCCGTCCGGAACGGCGCGTCTGCTCGTGCAGCAGGCCGAGGCCGAGTGGGGGAGGGGGATCCCGGTGACGAGCATCCGCACCGGCAGTGTTCCCGGCACGCACACGATGATCTTCGACGCGCCCTTCGAGCAGATCACGCTCGAGCACGTCGCGCGCGACCGGCGGGTCTTCGCCGCCGGAGCGCTGCATGCCGCCCGATGGATCATCGGGCGGCAGGGTGTCTTCACGCTGGACCATCTCTTCGAGAGTGCCGCATGACCTCCTTTCCGCTGAGTGGCTGTGCCACCGCACTGGTCACCCCGTTCCTCCCTGACGGCGCGCTCGATGAGGGCGCGCTCGCGGCGCTCGTGGACTGGCAGGTGACCGAAGGGATCCACGGGCTCGTCCCGTGCGGTTCGACCGGCGAGGCCGCGACGCTGTCGCTCGAGGAGCGCCGCCGCGTGGTGCGCATCACGGTGGAGACGGTCGCCGGCCGCGTGCCCGTGATCGCCGGAGCAGGCGGCAACGACACGCGCGTGGCGATCGAGACCTCGAAGGTGCTCGCGGCCGAAGGGGCGACGCATCTGCTGCACGTGTCGCCGATGTACAACAAGCCGCCGCAGCGTGGCATCCTCGCGCACTTCCGCGCCATCGCCGACGCCTCGCCGTTGCCGATTGTGGTGTACAACGTTCCCGGCCGCACCGGGAGCAACATCGAGGCCGAGACGACGCTCGCGCTCGCCGAACACGCGAACATCGTGGCGGTCAAAGAGGCCTCGGGGAATCTCGCGCAGATCACCGAGATCATCCGGCACGCGCCGGTCGGCTTCCGGACACTGTCCGGCGACGATGGCCTGACGCTCGCCGTGATGGCGGCGGGCGGACACGGACTCATCTCGGTCGTCTCGAACGCGGCCCCGGCCGCCCTCGCGCGACTCTGCGACCTCGCCCGCGAGGGCGACATGGAGGGCGCGCGCGCGCTGCATCTCAAGCTCCACGCGCTCTGTCAGACCGCCTTCTGCGAATCCAACCCGATCCCGATCAAGGCTGCGCTGGCCATGATGGGGCGCCTCGGTAATCACCTGCGACTCCCGCTCGTCCCGATGAACAAGAAGTTCGAACCGAAACTCCGCGCGAGCCTGGTCGAAGCGGGAGCACTCTCCGCATGACGCTGACGCACGCGCAGTTGGAAATGCGTCTCCTCGAACTCGCCGCGCTCCCGGCCGGGACCGCGACCCCCGATGACGCCGCCGATGTGATCGCCACGCTGCTGACGGAACTCGAGTCAGGCGCCCTGCGCTCGGCGGTGCGTGACGAGACCGGCCAGTGGAACGCCGTGCCCTGGGTGAAGCGCGGGATCCTCGTCGGGTTCCGATTCGGCACGATGGTCGATCTCTCGCCGAGCGGCGGGGCGTTCTCGTTCGTGGACAAGAACACCATCCCGCCCCAGCACTTCGACGTGGCGCGCGGGGTGCGCGTCGTGCCGGGCGGCTCCACGATCCGTCGTGGTGCGTACGTGGCGAGCGGCGTGGTGTGCATGCCGCCGATGTTCATCAACGTCGGGGCGTACGTCGGCGCCGGCACGATGGTCGACTCGCACGCGCTGATCGGGTCGTGCGCGCAGATCGGCGCGCGCTGTCACATCAGCGCGGCGGCGCAGGTCGGCGGGGTGCTCGAGCCGGTGAACGCGAGCCCGGTGATCATCGAGGACGATGTGATCATGGGGGGCAACACCGGCGTCTACGAAGGGACGGTGGTGCGCGAGAAGGCGGTGATTGGCGCGGGGGTGGTGCTCACACGCGGCACCCCGGTGTACGACCTGGTCCGCGAGACGGTGTACCGCGCCAGTGCCGACGCGCCGCTCGAGATCCCGGCTGGGGCGGTCGTCGTCCCCGGTGCCCGCAGCATCAAGGGGGCGTGGGGAGCGGAGCAGGGGCTTTCCGTGCAGACGCCGGTGATCGTGAAGTACCGCGACGAGAAGACCGACCTCGCCACCGCGCTCGAAGGCTGGTTGCGGTGATGGCTGGTGCGGTGCGCGCGCCCCGCGTGAACGGCACGATCCGGGTGCCGGGGGACAAGTCGATCTCGCATCGCGCCCTCATGCTCGGCGCGCTCGCGCACGGCACCTCGCGCGTGAGCGGGATCCTCCGCTCGGCCGATGTCCGCTCCACCGCCGCGGTGCTCCGCGCGCTCGGCGTGGAGATCCCCGATCTCGATGGCGCGTCACTGACGATCACCGGTGTCGGCCGGACCGGGCTGCGCGAGAGCTCGGCGCCGTTCGACTGCGGCAACAGCGGCACCACCGCACGTCTGATGTCGGGGATCCTCGCCGCCTCGCCCTTCACCAGCACCCTGATCGGCGACGCGAGCCTCTCGCGCCGTCCGATGCGCCGTGTCGCGACCCCGCTGCGCGCGATGGGTGCGACGATCGAGCCGAGCCCCGACGGCGGTCTCCCGATGACCATCCGCGGGGGCTCGTTGCAGGGGACCACCTGGCACTCCGAGACGGCGAGCGCGCAGGTGAAGAGCGCGATCCTGCTCGCGGGGCTCGTCGCCGACGTTCCCGTCGAGGTGCACGAGCCGGCTGCGACGCGCGATCACACCGAGCGCATGCTGCGGGCACGTGGGATCGATGTACGCAGTGAAGGGAACAGCATCTCCCTCGTCCCCGGAGCGCAGTTGGGCGCGGTGGATACGGATGTTCCCGGCGATCCCTCCTCGGCGACCTTCTTCGCTGCGCTCGCCGCGATGTCGTCCGGCGGCACGCTCGAGCTCGAGCACGTGGGGATCAATCCGACGCGCACCGGTGCGTTCGATGTGCTCGCCCGCATGGGCGTGACGCTCGGCTACGAGGAACTCGGCGATGCCGGTGGCGAGCCGGTGGCACGACTGGTGGTGTCGCCGCGCATCCTCGGCGCAACGGTCATCGAGCCGCACGAGGTGCCGTCGCTGATCGACGAACTCCCGATGCTCGCCTGCGTCGCGGCGCGCGCGCAGGGGGAGACCCGCGTGACCGGTGCCGCCGAGCTGCGCGTGAAGGAGAGTGATCGCATCACCGCGGTCGTGCAGAATCTGCGCGCCGTGGGCGTGGATGCCGAGGAGCTCCCTGACGGCTTCGTGGTGCGCGGGTCGGACCGTCCGCTTGCGGGGCGCATCGTGACGCACGGCGATCATCGGATCGCGATGGCGTTCGGCGTGCTGTCGGCGGTGTCGGGCGGGGCGATCGAGATCGACGACCCCGATTGTGCCATCGTCTCGTTCCCCGGCTTCTGGGAGTTGCTCGCGCATGTCGCTCGCTGATCCTACGCTGACCGTCACGATCGACGGTCCCGCCGCCTCTGGCAAATCATCCACCGCGCGGATGGTCGCCGAGGCACTCGGCGCCCGCCATCTCGACTCGGGGGCGCTCTATCGCGGCGTGACGGCGGCGCGGATCCGCACCGGCGGCGATCCCGAACTGTGGACCGAGCACTCGGTGCTCGAGGCCGCGGAGCGGGTGACGCTCGCTCCCGGCGTCACGACCTTCGTGGCGCAGGTGGACGGTGCACCCTGCGAGGAGGAGCTGCGCGGCGATGCCGTGACGGCGCTCGTCTCGCTGGTGGCCAAGATGCCGCATGTCCGCGCCTGGGTGAACCGGACGTTGCAGGCGACCGCGGCCTCGCATGCGGTGGTGGCCGACGGACGCGACATGGGGACGACGGTGTTC
>CAZAGK010000095.1:0-11706 GCA_964484775.1 uncultured Gemmatimonas sp.
CCCCCACCCGCGGAAGTGCATCTCCCACGGCTGTACGTGCTCGGTGAAATCCTTGGCTTCCACCGGGCCGCCGGCCTCGAGCACCAGGGTGCGCAGTCCGCGCTCGGTGAGCTCCTTGGCCGCCCACCCGCCGCTGATCCCGCTCCCGACGACGATGGCGTCGTACACCTGCTTCTTCTGCTGGGTCATGGTCGCTTACCTCGACGGCACGATATGGGGAGCATCGCCCACGTACCGCCCGGGCATGATCTCGTTCTTGAGGACTTCCTTCTGCACGCGTTCGCTGGTGAAGTAGCCGTGGACCACGAGCCCCTTGAGGCGCCAGTAGCCGCGCGCCGCGGCCTCGTTGCGGGGCTTCTTCTCGAGGATCTCGAAGAGCGCGACGTTCGACGCCGGCGAATACGCGGGGGTCGGCACCGCACCACTCTTCACGAGCGCATCGATCGCGGTCATCCCGTCCTCGAACTGCTGCTTCTCCTCGGGCGAGTAGTACTCGGCGAGCACCACATCGATCCAGGCGACCACATTCACATCGGTGGCGCTCGGCGTGTCCGTGCGCGGGAACCAGGTGTCGGCGAGCGCGCCCAGCATGGCGGCGTCGGCGGCGCTCAGCACCTGGAACGCAGGGGTCGCGCGCGTGGCGAGCGAGGCCCACGCGGCCTCCGCCGTACGCGGCAACATGGTGATGGCGGCTGCAGCGCCCACGGCGCGCAGAAGGTCGCGGCGGTCCATACGAACGAGCCTCGAAGCAGGGGAATACGGCGAAGCTACGCGCGGGGGCGGGGGGCGTCCAGCGGGGCGCGGGTTACGGCGTTCAGATTCCCCAGATGCTGCCCAACACCCGCTGCCAGTTCCCGCCGAGCATGAGCGCGATCGTCGCATCGGAGTGCTTTCGGCGGATCAGCGCTTCGGTGAGATCGTACACCCGCTTCGGGTGATGCAGTCCGCTCACCGCCGGCTCACCGTCGGCCGCGGTGTGCACATGATAGCGGTCGAAGTTCGGCTGATTGCTGGGCATCTGTTGGACACCCTGCGAGCTGTTCACCGGATTGGCGTTCCCCACGAGATCGAGATCGCCGCCGATCCCCACATGCTCCGCGCCCACGAGCTTCGCGACGTGGTCGAAGTGGTCGGCCACATGCTCCACCGTCACCGGCTCGTCGAGCTTCACCATGAAGCGGATCATCGGGATCCCCATCACGCCGCCGAGCTTGGCCATCTTCTGGATCATCTCGTCGGTCTTGGCGCGGAGATGTCCCGGCACGAGCGCCCGGCACGACGAATGCGAGACGATCACCGGCTTGGTCGCCGCGGTGAGGGCGTCGAGGGTGGTCTTGTCGGCAGAGTGGGAGAGATCGACCGCCATCCCCACCTGCTGCATCCGGGCGAGGATCTGCGCGCCGAAGTCGGTGAGACCGGCGTCGCTGTCGGCCAGGAACCCTGAGCCGAGTTTGTTGGTGCTGTTGTAGGTGAGCTGCGAGGCGCGTTGGCCGAGTCCCCAGAACACTGCAACATCATCCGGCGTCCGAAAGTGATTCGCATTCTGCGTGTTCAGCAGGATCCCGAGCTTGCCGTTCTTCTTGAGCGCGGCGAAGTCGTCCGCCGAATCCACGCGCATGAACCAATCGCCGTAGCTGGCGATGAAGCCGTTCCAGTCGGCGGCCCACTTGATGCCACCCTCATAGCTGTTGGCGCCGGCGCCCAGCGCGAACACCCGGAAACCGGAATCGCGGTACTCACGCCAATCGGCGCTCGTGAAGCGCTGCGGGATGGTGAGCCACTGTTCGCTGAGGGGCGGCTTGATGGCCGTGTCGGCGAAGCGGAACTGATTGAGCATGTCCACGACGACCGTCTGCTGCACGAGCTTCACGGCGCGGGCGGAGTACTCGGCGTTGGACTGCGCGAAGAGGCGGTAGCGACCGCGGAGGATGGCGGGGGCGGCGAGGGTTGCTGCCGCAGTTGCGATACTCTGGCCAATGGCCGCTCTACGAGAGATCATTGGCCGGAGACGGTGAATCGACCGACGAGCCCGGCGAGCGAAGTCGTCGGAACGACCGCGGCGTCAGGGATGAGCAGATAGCGCCAGGGCTTGCCGCCGTTCACGGAGGCGTGGGCCGTGGCGTGCCCGCACCACGTGACCGCAGCCCGAGCTTTCGCCTTCACTTCGTCATCCTCAACCTGCTCGAGGTCCTTGATCTCGACCATCAATCGTTCCGTTGCCGTCTCGACGATGAAATCCGGGACATACTGCCGCTCCGAACTCCACCAGAGGCGAATATCGCGCAGCCCGGGGCGGAACCACTTGATCGAACCATCCGACTCGTCCTCGAGGAGCACCGCGAACCGGCGTTCGCCGTCGGAGTGGAACTGCTGTTCGGGGAAGAGGCACCGCCGGAAGCCACCGAATCGCATCTGCCGGATCCGGGCCCGGTTCGTGACCGTCTGCCGGAAGGACGTCACTGGCTCCCCCGCGCCCGCCGTTCGATCCTGACTGTGCAACTCCGTGAATCCCTGCCGGATCTCCGGCACGTATTCCGCCGGAACCTCGATCCGATTCGCCCGCAGCTGCGTCGCGATCTTCGCCGCGATATCCCGGTGCGAATAGACCAGAATCGCGACGACCTTATCCTCGCCGCCCGCGTACGCGCGAATCGCTGCAACGGCATCGCCCGCCAACTGATAGAGCAAGGAGGCGTGGGCGTCGTAGTCCACGTCCGGCTCGTCCATCAGCGTTCGAACGATGTAGTCCTCGAGCCGCTCCTCGGTCGGTGCAACCCCGGCACGGATCAGCTCACGCCGCCGCGACTGGAGTTCGGCGACGAGAATCTCCTCCGACGGAGCCGCGTAGCGCAGCTGCGACGCATCCAGGCTGAACGGTCGGTATGAGACCTTCGTCTCCCCACTCGGCTGCAGGATGATTCTCGGCACGTCGATGGTGACACTCGGCAACGTGTCGATCATGGTGTCGACGATCCGTTCGACATCCACCGTGCGGATGGCGGCACCGAGATCGAGTTGACCCGTATTTAGGCGTTCGAAGACCCGCTTCTTCAGCGCTTCGCGCTGCTCTGGCGCCTGCAGGGCCTGCGCGCCCGGGAGTCCGCGGAACTGGTCGAGCAGCCCGTAGGTCAGGCTCGCCACACGCCGATCCTCGGGTTCGACAAACAAAGGACCGATCGGCTGCGAGGTCGGCGCGCGTCCCTCGGCCGCGGGGATGCCTCCCTCCGGCGACTCGGTCAGCCCGAACAGTGCGTCCACCGTAGGCGCCACGCTGATCGCAACCGTTCGCGTAGCGGCCGCGTCGGGATCGACGATCACCTGCTCCACCCGGAACGGCGAGTCCGCTCGTTCCGCGTCGTCTACGATCTCCTTGAACTTGTCGTGCGCCACGATCGTGAGCCGATCCACTTCAGCCACGCCGGTTGGCCGACCATACGGCAATCGTAATCCGCGACCGATGCTCTGTTCCACCAGAGTGCGGGACTGGGCGGCGCGCAGGGGTACGATGGTGTACAGATTTGTGACGTCCCATCCTTCCTTGAGCATCTCCACGTGGATGACGATCTCCGTCGGCTCATCAGAGCTCTCCACGCGCAGCAGTCGCTGGATCACTTCGTCCTTCTCGGCACCGGTCCGATTCGAGTGCACCGTGATCACGCGACCGGAGTAGATGCCACCATGGAACGTCGGGGATTCGATCAGTGCCTGCAGCGCCGCGGCGTGCGTCGTATCGCGGGCAATGACGAGCACGAAGGGCTTGACCGGCGGCCGCTCCGCTTGACGTGCATATGCTGCCAATTCCGCCTTGGTTCGATCATGAAGGACGAGCGCATCCTCCAGCTTGATGCGGTCGAGTTGCTCCTCACCGAATCCGCTCGCGTCGAAGTCGCGCCGCCCGGCCACCGCCGGGCGCTTCACGAAGCCGTCGTTGATGGCGTCGCCGAGCTTGTACTCGAAGGCGATATTGGTGAAACGCGTTGCGCGGGTCCCTGACTGCACCTGCGGGGTGGCTGTGAACTCCAAGCCGAGGAGTGGCTTGAGGTCGTTGAGCGCTTGTGCGCTCGTCGCGGCCCGATAGCGGTGCGACTCGTCCATCAGAAGGGCGAGATCCGGGAGCCCCGCGAGATAGTCGAAATAGCTCTCGCCAATGAGCTCGTGGAGCCGACGTACCCGGCGCCCATCTTCCGTCGCAAAGCGTGCGACGTTGAAGATGTTGATATGGATCGCACCCTCGCCGAACAGGTCGCCCCCGCGCACCCCTCGCCCGGTCTCCCAGTCGTCACCGGTGATCAGCACCGGAGGGATGGCGGCGAACTCGGCCAGCCCTTCGAACACGTATTTTGGGGTATTCGGCGTGAAATCCGTGCGCAACTTCTCGTAGATGGTGAGGTTGGGTGCCACGACGAAGAAGCTGCGAACGCCGTGCGCCTGATGCAGGTACGCGATGGACGCACCCATGAGGCGCGTCTTCCCGACGCCCGTGGCGAGGGCGAAGGTGAAGGAGGGGAAGTCGCGGTCGAATCCGGCGAGCGTCGGTACGACTCCCTGACATGCCGCGAGCTGCGCGGCGCGATCCCCGTTCTTGACGGCGAGATACCGCTCCGGATGCGCTCCAAGAACGGGGAGTGCAAGCGCCGCACTCAGCCGCTCGAGCAGCTCGAGCGACGTCCGCTGTGGCGCGCGGAGAGAGAGCCGTTGCGAGATCGCCGCGACCGTCACGCGCCCGGCTCCGGGTCGAGCAGGCTCGGCTGCTCAGCGACCGGTTTGCGCCGCTTCCCCTTCTTCGGCGCCTCGAGAGCCGGTGCGTCCGACAGCTCCGCAGTAGTGGACTCCGGCGCCGCGGGGAGATCGGCGATCTGCAGCGAGTAGTCATCCCGTCCGAATTCGCAGCGGCCAAGCACGGCATTCGGGATCTTCTTCAGCGTGAGATTCGGCCAAGCGGTAGCCTGCCCGAGCCATGAGTTGCAGAGAACCAGCAGAGAGCGCTCCGCCCCCACCTCGGCGCTAAGCCACTCGAGCTGGGTGGCGTTCAATGTCTGGGTGGTGACGTAGAGGTAGTCGCGCTCGGTGGAGCGACCTTGCTGCCAGAAGATCTCGGGACTGGGGTCGTAGTGGAAGCCTTCGAGTTTGCAGACGGCTTCCGCCAGCATCGCCGGGTTGTACTCGCGACTGATGACCCAATTGCCCCATTGGTCCTTCTCAAGGAGAGACGGTGCAAGGCGGTAGAAACGGAAGCCACCACCGCCATTCCAGCGTGTCGGCTCAGTTGCCCCACCCGACTCGTCGCCGTCGATGACCATGCGCAATCTCGGAACGCAATGCGTCACGGCATGCTCGCCAATCTCCACGCCGATCCACGAGCGTCTCATCTTATGGGCGACTGCTGCCGTCGTTCCGGAGCCCAAGAACGAATCGAGAACGATATCGCCAGGCTGCGAGGCAATCTCGAGAATGCGCTTCAGGAGTCGCTCGGGTTTGGGTGTCGCAAACGCGGCACCCGGGAAGAGCCTTTGACTTTCGATGGTTGCTTCTTGTGTGTGCCCTGTCTCGTCAAACATCCATACGCTTCGAGGGACAATTGGCTTGGCATGGCTCGCAAAGCGCTTGATGCGAGGCTTCTCCGCGTTCTGCCCTTGACCCCACCACAGCAGTCCCGCCGCGACGTTCTTCTCGTGTGCCTCCCTGTTGAATCGCCAAACGGCGGTTCGCTTAGGCCACACCTCCTTCCCAGTCTTTGGATGCAGAATTGGATAGTACAAGTTCGGTCTCTCTGCAGCCGACTTTCCGCACGTGTAGGTTCCCGAATTCCAATCACCACGAGGATCGTTGTCCGGATTGCTGAAGTTCGAAGCGTCCTGTTCGGTCCGCGGGAGTCGAACCGGCCTCCACAATTCCTTCGACTTAGCGTAGATAAGTACGTTGTCGTGATCAGTACTGAACCATTTTGCGTCATTTGCTGGGGAGGCGCGCTTCATCCAAGCGATGTTCGCAACAAAGTTAGCGCGTCCGAAAACCTCATCAGCAACGACTTTGCAGTAGGCTTGCTCATTGTCGTCGAGCGTGATCCAGATAGATCCATCTGCAGAGAGCAATGTGCGCAACAGAATCAGCCGATCCCGCATCATCGACAACCACAACGAGTGCTCCATCCCGTCATCGTAGTGTTCGAACGCACTCCCCGTGTTGTATGGGGGATCGATGAACACGCACTTCACTTTCCCCGCGAATTTCTGCTCCAGCGCCTTCAGCGCCAGCAGGTTGTCTCCCTGGATCAGCATGTTATCGAACCGATCATGCTCGCTCACGCGATGCTCAGCGTGATACGACAACGACGGGTCCTCGAGCAGGATCCGCGGCTCCAGCCGCGGACGCTCGTCCTTACCAACCCAGGTCAGCTCCAGTTTCTGCTTGCGGGTCATCGCTCCTGCCGGTGGTCGGTTCGCGCCGCCCCTACAACAGCTGCCAGCGCACCACGAACACCTCACTCCAGGTGTGCTGGGCGCCGAGCTGCCGCTCGATGGCGGCGATCATCTGGTCGCGTCGTTCGGCGATCTGATCCTGTGCATCATACAACGCCCGCCGCTTCTCCGCCCGGGCCCCCTCGAGCCGCTTGAGCTCCCGCTGGGCGGCCAGCTTGTCCGTGAGAGTCACCGCGGCCAGAGAGCCGCGCCGAGCCTCGCTGATGGCCCGGTCGAGTTCCTTGAGCTCCCGCTCCAGAGACAGCCGCAGATCATCGGCCCAGGCATCGAGCTTTTGCACCTCCTCGTCGTACCACCCCGCGTTACGGCGCTCGACGTCCTCAAGCAGCGCCTTGATAGCCGCTTCACGGACCTCCGTCGCGCGCGCAGGGACCTTCTCGGTCGTCTCCCGCTGTCCTTTGACGCCGAGTCGGAGGAGCCGCCGGCACTGCTCCGGGTCGAGCGCGGTGCCGTTGTCCGCCATGGCCGCCAAGACCAGATGTTGCTCCTTCTGCAAAGACTGCACTTGCATGGTGCCGCAGACTAGCCACCCCCACTGACGTTCGAGCGCCGACAGCGCCTCGACCGGGGGGCGATGCCCACTCAGGTCCAGCTGTAGCGCGCCCACCGGCAGTCGACGCAGCGACGCCGAGGCGATGGCCGCGTCCGCCAGCTCGTGCTCAGCGTGGTAGAACTGCTCCCCCAATCGCTCCGCTTCTGGCCAGAGCAGGTGGTACCGTCCCCTGGGGCCTCTGTCTCCCCGATACTCGAATCGCGGTGCCTTGGGATCGAATGTCGCGTCCGCTCCGAACTCGAAGCGCGAGAGCTCCCAGAGCCAGCGCTGCCTCTCTTCCAGGGACTGCTGCGCCTGTTCCTTGTGGATGCGCAGTCGCGTCTGCACATCTTCATCGAAATGGTCGAGTACCGCGGTGCGCGTGGCCTCCACTCGATCGGCGATCTCGGTCTCGAGCTCCGCCTGCAGGGCGTCGAAGGCCGCGCCGATCTCCTCGCGCGTGCGACAGCGCTGGTACACCTCCGCGATCCGCCGTTCGATGTCAACACCGCTTTCGAGCACACCGAGTACCCCGTCGGAGGCGCCGAAGACCCCCTCGAAGAGCCGGAACTTTGTAGCGAGAATTTGATAGACCCGCTGATCGGCGGCGTTCGCCTGATTGATGAGATTCACTACGACCACGTCGTGCTGTTGGCCGTAGCGATGGCATCGTCCGATGCGCTGCTCGATGCGCTGGGGATTCCAGGGGAGGTCGTAGTTCACGACCAGCGAGCAGAACTGAAGGTTCACCCCCTCCGCGGCCGCTTCGGTGGCTACGAGGATCGTCGCTTCGTCACGGAAGGCGTCCACGATCGCCGCACGGGTGTCCACAGAGCGGGAGCCTGTGACCCGGCCGGACGGTCCATTCGTCGCTACCCAC
Organism: uncultured Gemmatimonas sp.; assembly: GCA_964484775.1. GTDB lineage: Bacteria > Gemmatimonadota > Gemmatimonadetes > Gemmatimonadales > Gemmatimonadaceae > Fen-1231. Next base: position 7,892 of record CAZAGK010000095.1, read on the forward strand.
GCGTCGTGCAATGCGCGCGACGCCGGGTCGGTGTTGGTGCCATTGATCGTGACCACCCGCCCCGCGTAGCCATTCGCGCGCAGGAGTTCAGTCAGGTATTCCTGCGTGCGCCGAGACTCCGTGAAGACCACTGCTTTGCGGCTTGCACCGAGGGCGGAGGCGCGGTCGAACGCGACCGTAAGCGCGGCGATCAGTGCCGCGCCCTTCGCGTTAGTGGTGATGGACTCCGCGAGCTGCACGAACCGCCGCAGATCGGCCAGTTCCATGGCGATGTCCTCCGGACCGAGGATGGCGATCTCGCCCGCTTCGCGGCCGACTTCGTCGGCCAGATCATCCATCTCGTCCACATCCGGGGCGATGGCCTCGATGTCGAAATCCGGCGCCTTGTCGGCCAGCATCAGTTCCAGTCGCTCGATCAGCTTTCGGAGCGTTTGCGCGATGGCGAAGCTCGACGACGCGAGCAGTCGCCGGAGCACCAGTGTCATAAGAGCTCGTTGCCCCGTAGGCACGGCGGCCAGGATCGGGCGTTGGAGATAGGCGGAGACTTCGTCGTACAGCCGCTGCTCGGCGTCGCTGGGCTGGAAGTCCTGCGTGATGGGGGTGCGATTGGTGAACCGGACGTACTCCAGTACCTGCGACCGCAGGGTGCGGGTCATGATCTTGCTCAGCCGCCATCGCAACTGGCTCGCACGGGCCTCATCGAGCGCGCTCCCGCCCCCGAAGTGTTCGCGGAAGGAGCGCTCGTCCCCGAACAGATGCGGGTCGATGAAGCTCGTGAGCCCGTAGAGCTCCATCAGGGAGTTCTGGAGGGGCGTGGCGGTAAGGAAGAGCTTCGGCCGGTCAGCGGTGGCTTCCCGGAGCGCCCCGGCGATCTTGGCGTCTGGCTTGTAGGCGTTCCGGAGGCGGTGCGCCTCGTCGAAGACGACCAGATCGAACGGGATATCGCGCAGATCGGCGGCCTTGGCAGCCGCGAACTGGTACGAGGTGATGGCGATCTGGTCGGTCGGGGCGAAGGGGAATCGGTCGCCACGGTCGCGGGCCTGCGAATATGAGCGACCGTCGATGATGGCCGAGTTGAGGCCGAACTTCGAGCGGAGCTCCTCCTGCCACTGCTTGCGGAGGCTTGCCGGGACGATCAAGAGGATGATTCGGCGGCGCTCGGCCCAGCGTTGGGCGATGACCAGCCCGGCTTCGATTGTCTTGCCGAGGCCGACTTCATCGGCGAGGATCACGCCCTTGGAGAGCGGGGATCGGATGGCGAAAAGTGCGGCGTCGACCTGGTGCGGGTTGAGGTCGACTTTGGCGCTGGCAATGGAGCGCGACAGGTCTGCCACGGTGCCGGTGGCATCGGAGATGCTCAGGGCGTGGGCCCAGTAGGCGGCGTGGTAGGGGGTGGGCACTTTGGAAAGTTATGGATTTCCTAAACCTGCACAACTCACTGCTATACAACATCTTACGACAGGCAGAGTGTCACTAGTGCTCAATTTTGGGCATCGATTTGGACCACGGTGAGGTCTTTTGATGCTGGCGCGCTCAGCCTGAGAAGCGAAGATTCTGTATGCAACACCGCAGACCTTCACCGGACCTTCTCGATGCAGATGCTGGACTCCACCGTCAAGGAAACGCTCAATCGACGACTGGCCGCCCTCGAGTCACACTTCGACGCGGACGTGGCCTTCTACTACGGCGAGATTCATCCCTTTCTCGCGAAGGCGTTTCGGGACTTCATCGAGCCTCTTCGTGAGGGCCGAAAGAAGCCGAGGGATCGATTCGTTCTCTTGCTGAACACGCCCGGCGGCTCGGCCGAGATGGTTGAGAAGATGGTCGAGATCATCCGATATCACTACACAGAGGTGTTCTTCGTGGTGCCCGACGCGGCGATGTCCGCAGGCACAATCCTCTGCATGTCCGGCGACAAGATCTATATGGACTACTCGTCCTCACTCGGGCCCATCGATCCGCAGGTCTTCAACGGGAAGGAGTGGGTACCAGCGCTGGGCTACCTCGATAAGGTCGAGCAGCTATTGGAAAAGGCTCGGAATGGAACGCTTACGAATGCGGAACTGTTGGTCCTACAGAGCCTAGATCTCGCGCAACTTAGTCGCTACGAGCAGGCTCGCGACCTCACTATCACGCTACTAAAGAACTGGCTCGTTACGTACAAGTTCAAGGACTGGCACACGCATCAGACGACGCCGGCCACACTCGGACAGCCGGTGACGACAGAGGAAAAGAAGGCCCGGGCCGCCGAGATCGCGAGACTGCTCGGAGACAACAAGTTGTGGCACTCTCACGGCCGGATGATCGGACCCAAGACTCTGGAGCGAGAGCTCCGGCTCAAGATTGACGACTACTCGTCCGACCCTCATCTTAGGAAGCTGATTCGTTCCTACAACGACCTGCTGGTCGAATACGTAGCGCGTAGCCAGTTCAAATTCTTCATGCACAACCGAAATCACTTCTAGGTGAAGACCGCTATGGCTTCAATCGTCGAACAAGTGCAGGAGGCAATCGCTTCCGCGCCGACCGACCCGAGCCGCGGAGAGGAGCTCCGCCGGATGCGCGAGTTCGTCGCGGAAGCGACAGCCAAGGGTTTGGTGGTGCGGCGCGAATACGAGCTTCCGCTCGTCGACACAATCGGCAGACTCGCGAATTGGGGCGACGCCCCACGCTGAAGCAACCGGGGAGTGCGGCGCGAACGTAGCTACTTCCCTCTCCGCTTCCCCTTTCCAGCCGGCGAGCCGGGCCGGAACCCGCCCTTGTCGCGCCCACCGCCGCGTGCCGAGCCGCCGCGATCGTCGCGTCCGCCGGAACCACCGCGCCCATCGCGCGAGCCGCCTCGGAAATCACCTCCGCGCGAACCACCGCGCCCCCAGGGCGACTTGTCCGGACGCCCGGACTCACGCCCACCACGCTCGGGCCGACGCTCGTCACGCCGGACTTCGTCATCCGTGAACGGCTTGTCCAGCGCGTCCTGAATGTCCTCCACCGAGTTCGCCTTCACATTCCCGCGCGCACCGCGCGTGATCGTGAAGCGCGCCGGACGGTCGAGCAACGGCAACTCCTCGAAAATGAGTCCGCGCGCCACCTTCTCCGGCAGCACGAGTCGCACCACCCCCTGCACCTTCCCGTCGCCGACCTCCTCCACCTCGTAGTGCATCGGCACGGTGCGATCGCGCACCTCCGCAGCGCCGGGAAGTTTGTTCAACTCCGCACGCTCGGCGGCGCTCACGAAATCGTCGGCGCGGAACCGCATCGGTGCGGCGCGGAACCCTTGAATGGTCGTCACGCCCGCGAGCTGCGACTCGTACCACGCGGTGAGCTCGGCCAATCCCATCTTCGGCGTGCGCCCGCCGCTGCGACGATACGCCTCGCGCACCTCCGCCACCGGCTGGCGATTGCGCTGCACCGCCGCGTGGTGCGCCTCCTCACGGGCCAACGCTTCGGCGAGCACACGACGCGCCTCGGCTTCCATCCCCGGCGGGAACTCGTGCAGCGGCTCACGCTCGCGCTGCAGTTCGAAGCCGAAGTACTCCACCCGCCGTTCCATCGCGAGCGGGTTGCTCTTGTGCCGCGAATCGAAGACCAGCTTCGACGCGCTCGACGTGGCGTACTTCCGGATCAACTGCTGCGGGACGTTCGTCCCCTCGATCGCCGCGCGGGAGTTGCCGTAGGCGTCGGCGAAGTAGCGCAACGTGCCGCTGATCCCGCCCCAGGTGCCGGCGACGCTCGTCTTGCTCACCCGTGCTTCGTGACCATCCGCGGTGTGCTCGTCGATCACCAGGTCGAAGGGCTGGTAGCGCGCGAGCAGATCC
>CAZAGK010000096.1:0-11688 GCA_964484775.1 uncultured Gemmatimonas sp.
TCGTGCGCGCCGATGCGCTGGGATCGCCCGCGACCAAGGTGACGACCGATGCCTCGGGGAAATTCTCGGTGGTGCTGAGCCCCGGCAGTTGGATCGCGCAGATCGCCCACGACAGCTACGACTCCCTCGGCGTCGAACTCCCGCTCCGCAGAGTCGAGGTCCCGCGCAGCAGTACCTATTCGGTTCGGCTCGCCACCCCATCCACGCGGACGTTGGTCGGGGCGCACTGTCCCGAGTTGCCCAACGCCAGCGGTGTTCTCGTCGGGATGGTCCGCGATGTCACGTCGGAAGCCCCGCTCGACTCGGCCCGAGTGGTGGCCGAGTTCGGGGTCGTGACGGTGAACGGTTCCGGCGTGCGCACGTCGCGTCAGCGCGTGACCTCGCTGTCGAATGCGAACGGGTGGTATGTCGGCTGCGATGTCCCGGCCGACGGTGAGCTCGCCGCTTGGGCCTCGCGCGGTGATGCCGCGACGGGACTGGTGGCGCTGCCGGGGGCGAACCGGGCGATCCGCCGGCGGGACTTCGCGATCGATCGCGGGGCCACCCGCCCGGTGTACGTGCCTCCCGATTCCACGATGCCCGCGCCGGATCCTGCGCGACCGTTGCCGCGCATCGGGACCCATCGGCTGGTGGCCGTCGTGCGTGATGCGACCGGTGGCCCGGTGAAGGGGGCGCGCACGCGCATCATCGGACATCCGGTCGTCCTCACGGATCCCGATGGCCGTGCGGTCCTCGACTCGCTCCCGGCGGGGACGCAGACCCTCGAGGTCCGCGCCATCGGCTTCGTGCCCGCGGTGCTCACGATCACGCCGGCGGAGGAAGGGATCTCCTCCGACACCGTGCGGATGCTCTCGGTGAATGCTCTGCTCGACACCATCCGGGTGACCGGGCGGATGGCCTACAACGCGGGGACGAACCAGTTCGAGCGTCGCCGCCAGACGGGAGTCGGGACGTACCTGACCGCGGATCAGATCGAGCGTCGGCACGCCATGGACGTGAGCGACCTGTTCGTGACGGTGCCGGGGCTCATCGTGACCTCGGAAGGATTCGACAAGCGGGTCCGTGTCTCGCGCGCTGGCCGATCCTGTCTCCCGACCATCTATCTCGACGGCTCGATCCAGCGTGACGACGCGGCGAACGACCTCGAGTTCCTGGTGCGCCCGTCGGAGATCACCGGCATCGAGATCTACAAGGGATTCGCCGGGACCCCTCCCGAGTTCATCCCGCCGGGCGGGAGCACCTGCGGCTCCATCGTGATCTGGACCGGGATGAGCAGCCGGATCCCCCGCAGGCCGATCGAACCCGATCGTCCGTAGTCCCCTCGCCCACTGGAGTTCCCCTCGTGTCCGTGTTCCGCAACGCGATCGTGTTCGTCACCGGGGCCGGCTCCGGGTTGGGCCGCGGCATGTCCGTCGAGATGGCGCGTCGCGGAGCGACGATCATCGCCTCGGACCGGAACGGCGAGAGCGCGTCGGCCGTCGCCGCCGAGATCCGGGCGAGCGGAGGGAAGGCCGATGCCGTCACCCTCGACGTGACGCGCTACGACGATGTCGTCTCGACCGTCCGATCGGCGGCGGAGCGCCATGGTCGTCTCGACTTCATCTTCAACAACGCGGGGATCGGCTTCGCCGGCGAGGTCCGGGACAGCACCATCGACCAGTGGGAGCGCGTGCTGTCCGTGAACGTGAATGGGGTGATCCACGGCGTGCTGGCGGCGTATCCGATCATGGTCGCGCAAGGCGCCGGGCACATTGTGAACACGGCATCGCTGGCGGGGCTCACGATCGCGCCGACGATGGCCCCGTACGCGGCGAGCAAGTACGCCGTGGTGGGGTTGGGGCGCAGTCTCCGGGCCGAAGGGAAGGGGCTGGGCGTGAGGGTGACGACGCTCTGCCCGAGCTTCATCGAGAGCGCCATCTACGAGAACTCGATCCGCGCCGGGCTGGGTGAGACGGCGGTCCGGTCCCTGCTGGCATTTCCCATCGTGCCACTCGACGAGGGGGTCCGTCTCCTGCTGGAGGGCGTCGAGCGGAATGAGGAGCTGGTCGTCGTGCCGAAGCTCGCCCGTTCGCTCTGGCGGATGGTGCGGTGGGCGCCCGGGTTGCTCGAGGGGAAGATGGATGGCATGATGGCCAAGTTCCGCAAGCGGCACCGGGCGGTCACCGGTTAGCCGAGAGTTCGGTGCCGGCGATGGCGCGGCTCCCCCGCTGCGCCCTCTACAGTTGCGAACCGCGCGTCCGCGAGCCAATCTCTTGCTGTGAAAACTCGCCGCGACTTCCTCAAGACGGCTGCTGCGGCAGCGGCTGTCGGCCTGTTGCCTGGTGCCCTGCGCGCCGCTCAGGCTCCGTCCCTCGCCGTCCCCTTCGGTGGTACCACGCGACTCGGTCGCGTCGGCCTGCAGCTCTATACCGCCCGCTCAGAGATGAACAAGAACGTCGAGGGGATGCTCGAACGCATCTCGGCGATCGGGTACCGCGAGGTGGAGTTCGCCGGCTACTACAATCGTGAGCCCGCGGCGCTCCGTGCGCTGCTCGACGCGAACAAGCTGACGGCGCCCTCCTGCCATGTCGGGATGCCCGCGGTCGAAGCGGGGTGGGAGGCCACCGCCGCGGCGGCCAAGGTGCTCGGCCACAAGTGGGTCACGGTGGCTTCCGTCCCCGGGAACACGCTGAGTTCCCTCGACGCGATCAAGGGACTCGCCAAGCGCTTCAACGACGCCGGCGCCAAGTGCCGCGACGCCGGGATGCGCTTCGCGTACCACAACCACAATGCGGAATTCCGCGCCGCGCCTGCGGCCAGCGGAACGGTCGTTCCGTACGACGTGCTGCTCGGCGAGACCGACCCGGCGCTCGTGGATTTCGAGATGGACATCTACTGGATCACCAACGCGGGGCAGGATCCGCTCGCGTACTTCAAGAAGTACCCCGGGCGCTTCAAGCTCGCGCACGTGAAGGACTCGGGCGGGGCACCGCAGCACGAGATGCGCGACGTCGGCTCCGGCACCATCGACTGGAAGGCGATCTTCCGTCAGGCCAATCAGGCCGGCTTCCAGCACTTCATCGTCGAGCACGATCAGCCGAAGGAAGTGGTCGCGAGCATCACCGCGAGCTATCAGTATCTGAGCACGCTCGACTTCTGAGACGAGGGATCACGCTTCCATGAACGTGCACGCCCATCGGGCCGCCGTCGGCCTGCTGTCGCTCCTGACGCCGATCGCCGCGCTGCACGCGCAGAAGAAGAGCAAGCCTGTCGCGAGGCCGCCGGCGAAGGCGTCCGCCCCGACGCCGACGTCGGTTCCCGGCGGAGGGAACGGCTTCGCCGGGGATCGTCTGGCGCGGATCGACAGTTTCATGCAGCGCTACGTCGATGACCAGAAGATCGCCGGCGCCGTCGGGCTCGTGCTCCGCGACGGGAAGGTCGTGTATCAGCACGCGGTGGGGTGGGCGGACAAGGAGATCGGGCGCCAGATGAGCGGCGATGCGATCTTCCGGATCGCGTCGCAATCCAAGGCGATCACCAGCGCCGCGGTGATGCAACTCGTGGAGCAGGGGAAGATCGCCCTCACCGATCCGGTGAGCCGCTTCATCCCGGCCTACGAGAAGACGACGGTCGCCGTACGGACGGACACCGGTCGCGCCATCGTCCCCGCGAGACGTCGGATCACGATCCGCGATCTGTTGACCCATACCTCGGGCTACTCGTACGGGACCGACGGACTCGTGGCGCCGCTGTATGAGGCCAAGGCGCTCGGTCCTGCGGCAGGCTACGGCTGGTACACCGCGGACAAGTCCGAGCCGATCTGCACCACGATGGAGCGGCTCGCGTCGCTCCCCGCCGTCGCGCAGCCCGGAGAAGCCTGGGTCTACGGATACAACATCGATATCCTCGGGTGCGTGGTCGAACGCGTCTCCGGTGAACCGCTCGAGGTGTACGTCGAACGGCACATCACGCGTCCGCTCGGGATGAAGGACACCTACTTCTTCCTCCCCCGCACGAAGCGGGATCGCCTCACGGCGGTCTACATGACCGATTCGACCGGCAAGGTCCGACGCGCCCCCGACGGCCCCAAGGGGCAGGGCAACTACGTCGACGGCCCGCGCATGAACTACGCCGGCGGTGCGGGGCTCGTGAGCACGGCCTTCGACTACGCGAAGTTCCTCGAGTGCATCCGGAATGGCGGTGCCGTCGGGAATGTGCGGATCCTCGCCCCGGCCTCCGTAGCCCTGATGACGACCAACATGGTCGGGAACCTGCACGCCGCGGATGGCTCCGTGGGCTTCGGACTCGGGTTCGAAACGATCGAGAAACTCGGTGCCAGCGGCTTCGCGAGCACGGGAAGCTTCGGCTGGGGAGGCGCCTACGCCTCCGTGTACCGGGTCGACCCGAAGGAACGACTGGTGATCGTGTTCATGCTGCAGATGCTCCCCGATGGCACCGACATCCGTGCCAAGTTCCCGAACATGGTCTACGCAGCGATGGTCGGCGACGGTCGCTGACCATCGCCGGTCGCAGACGCACCGGTCGCCGCCCGACGCGCCCCCGGCTCGCTCCAGGCACTTCCTCACACGCGACGAGGCCCCAGATGAGCCCCAAGTACACGCGGAAGGACTTCCTCGGACTCGGCGCGATGCTCGCAGGCGCCGCGGCCGTGCCCCCTCTGGCCTCCGCCGCCGCCTCGGGGTCACGCGCATCGCTCCCGGCGATGCAGCAGCGCGGCAACGGGATCGACGCCGACCTGATCGTGGTGAACGCTCGCGTGCTGACCAGCGACCCGGCACGCCCGCGCGCCGAGGCCTTCGCCGTCAAGGACGGACGCTTCCTCGCCGTCGGCAGCAACGCGGACATCCGGAACCTCCGGAGCGCGCGCACCAAGGTCATCGATGCCGCGCGCATGACGGTGACCCCGGGGTTCATCGACGCGCACAATCACCCGAGCGGCGTGAACGAGCTGTTCGAGGTGAACGGCAACCTGCGCAGCATCGCCGAGCTCAAGGCTGCGATCGCGAAGAAGGCCGCACAGACGCCTCCGGGGCAGTGGGTGAACGCCTACATGTTCGACGACACCAAGCTCGCCGAGAACCGGATGCTGCATCGCCGGGATCTCGACGAGGCGGCGCCGAATCACCCGGTGAGCGTCAATCATCGTGGCGGCCACACGAGCTGGTACAACTCCAAGGCCTTCGAGCTGGCCAAGGTCACGAGGGACACCAAGGATCCCTCCGACGGTCGCTTCTTCCGCGATCCCGACGGTACGCCGAACGGTCGCGTGGCCGAGATGGCGCGGCGCGTGTTCAATGGCGTTGGCGAGCGTACGCGATACACACCCGAGCAGCAACAGGAGCGTGCGCGAAAGGGGATGGCGTACATCTCCGAACTGTACACCGCGTCCGGACTCACCACCGTTCACGACCTCGGCACTTCGGCGGCGAACATCCGCGCGTACGAGGACATCCGTGCCGAGGGGAATCTGCGGCACCGCGCCTACATGATGATCCGCGGCGCCGCATTCCCGATGCTCCGCGATGCCGGGATGTACACCGGGTTCGGTGACGAGTGGGTGCGTGTCGGCGGGGTCAAGTTCGCCGCCGATGGCTCTGCGTCGGAGCGCACCATGCGCATGAGCACGCCGTACGTCGGCACCGATGACTACGGCATCCTCACCATGACGCAGCAGGAGATCCACGATGCCGTGGACGACGCCCACAGTCACGGATGGCAGGTCGGCATCCACGCCAACGGCGACGTCACCATCGACATGGTGCTCACGGCGTACGAGCGCGCGCTGGCCAAGTGGCCCCATCCCGACCGGCGGCATCGGATCGAGCACTGCTCGCTCGTGAATCCGTCGCTGATCGCCCGCATCAAGAAGATCGGCGCGATCCCGACTCCGTTCTGGACCTACGTGTACTATCACGGGGAGAAGTGGGCCGAATACGGCGACGAGAAGATGCGCATGATGTTCGCGCACAAGTCGCTGCTCGATGCGGGGATCGTCGTGCCCGGCGCGAGCGACTACGGGCCAGGCCCGTTCGAGCCGCTGATGGCCATCCAGTCGATGGTCACGCGACGCGACTACCGCGGGCGCGAATGGGGGGGCAATCAGCGCATCACCGTCGATCAGGCGCTTCAGGTGGCCACGCAGAACGGTGCGCATGCGTCGTTCGAGGAGCGGATCAAGGGGTCGATCACGGCGGGGAAGCTCGCCGACTTCGTGATCCTCGAGAAGGACCCGCACGAGGTGGATCCGAACACCATCAAGGACATCAAGGTGGTGCGCACCGTGACCGGTGGGCGCACCGTGTACCCGAAATCGGAAGGGTGAGATGAACCAGACGTCGCACCGCCGAGTGCGGTCGATCGGGCGGGCCGTGGCATGGACGGCGGCCGTGCTGTTGAGCACGGCCCCCCTCGCCGCGCAGCGTCCGACGCTCTCGAACGCGGTCCGCACCTTCGTGCGCACCGACTCGGCGCTGATCGCGCTGACGCACGTACGGGTCGTCGACGGTACCGGCGCCGCCGCGCGCGCGAATCAGACGGTCGTCCTCCGCGACGGGAGCATCGTCGCGATGGGGAACGACGGCGCCGTCGCCGTCCCCGCCGGCGCGCAGGTGATGGACCTGTCGGGGCGCACGATCCTACCCGGCTTCGTGATGGTCCACGAGCACCTGTTCTATCCCACCGGCCCCGGGGTCTACGGGAATCTCGCCGAGAGCTTCGCCAAGCTGTATCTGGCCGGTGGAGTGACCAGCATGCGGACCGGCGGCAACATGAACGGCTACGGCGAGCTCGCGACCGCGCGCGCCGTCGCGAACGGCCAGAAGCCGGGCCCCTGGATCGACGCGACCGCTCCCTATCTCGAAGGACCGGGACTCGGCTTGGGGCAGGTCCGCGAACTCAAGGATGCGGCCGACGCGCGCCGGGAAGTGAACTTCTGGGCCGACGAGGGGTCCACCTCGTTCAAGGCCTACATGCACATCACGCGCGAGGAACTGGCCGCCGCCGCTGCCGAGGTGCACAAGCGCAGGCTCAAGATCACGGGGCATCTCTGTTCGGTGACCTATCGCGAGGCGGCGGTCGCGGGGATCGACAACCTCGAGCACGGCTTCTTCGCGGCCACGGACTTCGTGGCCGACAAGAAGCCGGACGAGTGTCCGGGACAGGCCAAGGGACAGGCCTCCGTCGCCACGACCGACGTGAACGGCGAACCCTTCAAGTCGCTCGTCGCCGATCTCGTGAAGCACAAAGTCGCCGTCACCTCCACACTCACGATCTTCGAGACGTTCACTCCGGGACGTCCGTTGCCCCCCGGGCTCGACATGCTCGTCCCGCAGCTGAAGGAGCAGTTCGAACAGCGGTTCGCACAGACCGCGCGCAACACGCAGTCCGGCTATGCGACGCTCTTCCCCAAGGCGATGGCGATGGAACTGGCGTTCGCGCGCGCCGGCGGGCTTCTGGTCGCCGGCACCGATCCCACGGGGGGTGGCGGGGTGATCCCCGGCTTCTCGAATCAGCGGGCGATCGAGCTCCTCGTGGATGCCGGCTTCACACCGCTCGAGGCGATCCGGATCGGGACCCTGAATGGCGCGATCTACCTCGATCGCGCCGACAGGGTCGGATCGCTCGTCGTCGGGAAGCAGGCGGATCTCATCGTCGTCAACGGCGATCCCTCCACGCGCATCAGCGACATCCGCAACGTCGAGCTCGTCTTCAAGCAGGGGGTCGCGTACGACCCCGCCAAGCTGATCGCCACGGTGAAGGGGAAGGTCGGCCTCTTCTAGCAGTCCGCGCGCTCCCCTATTTTCCGAATCTTCCCGCTCACGTCCCACCTCGAGACCCACCACATGTCCGCTCCCCGCCTCGGCGTCGGCTTCGTCGGTTCCGGCTTCAATGCCCGCTTCCACATGCTCGGTTGGCGTGGCGTCCGTGACGCCGACGTGCTCGGCGTCTGGAGTCCCAACGCCAAGAACGCGGCGTCGGCCGCTGAACTGGCACGCAAGCTCGACATCGGCGCCGCGAAGGCCTACAAGAGCATCACCGCGATGGTCGCCGACCCGGCGATCGACGCCCTCTGGCTCACCGGGCCGAACCAGGCGCGCATCGAGAACGTGGAGGAGATCGTCGAGGCGATCCGCTCCGGGAAGGGCACGCTCAAGGGGATCGCCTGCGAGAAACCCCTGGCGCGCAACGTGGCCGAAGCGAAGTACATCACCAAGCTCGTGAAGAGTGTGGGGCTGGCCACCGGCTATCTGGAGAACCAGCTGTTCGCACCGCACGTGGAGGCGGGGAAGAACCTCCTCTGGGCCCGCGGAGCCGCGACCACGGGGCGCCCCTACCTCGCCCGCGCCGCCGAGGAGCACAGCGGGCCGCACATGCCCTGGTTCTGGAACGGTCGCCTGCAGGGCGGCGGCGTGCTCAACGACATGATGTGCCATTCGGCGCTCGTCGTGCGCTACCTGCTCTGCAAGCCCGGCGAGCCTCTCTCGACCGTGAAGCCGGTGAAGATCACCGGCCATATCGCCAGTCTGAAGTGGTCGCGCCCGCACTATGCCAAGCAGCTCAAGAAGACGATGGGTGTGGACTACACCAAGACGCCGAGCGAGGACTTCGCCAGCGTCATGATCGAGTTCGACACGCCGGGCGGCCGCGCGATCGGCGAGGCCAGCACCAGCTGGAGCTTCGTCGGCGCCGGACTCCGTCTCTCGGCGGAACTCCTCGGTCCTGAGTACTCGATGAAGTGGAACTCCCTCGACAGCGGCCTGCAGTTGTTCTTCAGTCGCGAGGTCACCGGACGCGCCGGCGAGGATCTGGTGGAGAAGCAGAACGCCGAGCAGGGGGTGATGCCGGTCGTTCCGGAGGAGTACGCGGCCTACGGCTACACGAACGAGGACAAGCACTTCGTCCGCGTCTTCCAGGGCAAGGAGAAGCCGCTGCTGACCTGGGACGACGGCATCGAGGTCGTGAAGGTCCTGATGGCCGCCTACCAGAGCGCCGAACAGGAGAAGACGCTGGCCTTCCCGCCGCGCGGCAACGACAACTTCATGCCTGCGGTCGCCAAGGGCACCTGGAGGCCGTGATGGGGATCGGTCGCAGTGTGCTGCTCGCGATGTCCAAGAGCGCCTTCCTGAACGATCAGGCGCTGAATCGGGCGTTCGTGAAGCGTGCGGTCAAGAAGTTCATGCCCGGAGAGGCGCCGGAGGACGCGCTGGCCGCCGCGCAGGTGCTGGGGAAGGGCGGGCGGGGGACCGTCTTCACGAAGCTCGGCGAGAACCTCACCCGGCTCGACGAAGCCGACGCCGTCCGTGACCACTATCTGAAGTTCTACGAGATGGTCAAGGCGCGCGGGATCGACGGGCATGTGTCGGTGAAGCCCACGCAGCTCGGGCTCGACCTCTCGCAGGAGGCCTGCGCCGCGCATCTCGACGTGCTCGCGGCGAAGGCGGCGGAATGCGGCTCGATCCTCTGGATCGACATGGAGGACTCCAGCTACGTCGATCGTACGCTCGCGCTCTACGAAGGGGTGAAGCGCAGGTTCCCCAACTGCGGCCTCGCGATCCAGGCGTATCTCCTGCGGACGCCGCAGGACATCGAACGGCTCATGGCGATCGATCCGATCATCCGGTTGGTGAAGGGCGCGTACGCCGAGCCGCCGCACATCGCCTTCCCGGTCAAACGCGACACCGATCTCGCCTATTTCGATATCGCCGTCACCATGCTGCAGTACGCCGCGAAGGGGAAGTGCCTGCCGATCTTCGGCACGCACGACATCCCGCTGGTGGAGCGGATCGTGGCGCGCGCCAAAGAGATCGGCGTACCGGACGGCAAGTACGAGATCCACATGCTCTACGGCATCCGCGACAACGACCAGGCACGCCTCGTCCGCGAGGGGCGCACCGTCAAGACGCTGATCAGCTACGGGAGCTCGTGGTACAAGTGGTACATGCGGCGGCTCGCGGAGCGTCCGGCGAACGTCTGGTTCGTGGTGCGCTCGATGCTGCCCGGGTGAGCGAGTCGTCGGGCGCCCGTCGGCGGCCGACTAGCGCTTTTTCGCCGTGGCCGGCGCGCTCGCGGCGGTGGGCGCGACCGGTGCGTCGAGGAAGGTGACCAGGTTGCGCAGTGTGCTCACCGGATCCTCCTCGTGCGGGATGTGGCCGAGCCCGGTGTACATCACGATCGTGCTGCCGCGGATCGACTGCTTGAAGAGCTCGGCGGTGGCGGGATCGATCAGGTGGTCCTTCTGCCCCCACATGATCAGGGTCGGCATCCGGAGCTCGCCCAGACGCTCGACGGCTGACCGGGCGTTGGATTGCTTGAATCGTGCGACGACCGCCGCCCGATTCCCCTCGCGCAACGTGAGATCGTAGTACCGGTCCACCAACTCGGGCGTGACCCGCGAGGGGTCGCCGAAGACGTTCTTCACGCTGGACTCCACCACCGATCGCGGCAGGATGAAGCGCATCAGCGGGCCGAACACCGGGCTCCGCGCCAAGCGGAAGCCGATCGGCACCGAGGTGGAGTTGAGCGGGAATCCCGCCGCGTCCACCAACACGAGCTTCGCGACGCGCGCGCTGTCCTCGATCGCGAGGTTCCAGGCGATCTGTCCGCCGAGCGAGTTCCCCATGACCACGGCGCGCTTGACGTGCAGGGAATCGAGGACGGCCTGCACGAAGCGCACGTAGGCGGCGATCGAGTAGTTCTGCTTCGGGTCCGGACCCGTGAGTCCGAATCCCGGAAGATCCATCCGCACGACGCGACGCGTCTTGCGAAGCTCGGTCGTCCATCCGTCCCAGGTGTGGAGGCTCGACGACGTCCCGTGCAGCAGCACGATCGGTTCCGCGTCCTCGCGCGGGCCCTCGTCGCGGAGATGCACCTGCATCCCGTTCACGGCGAGGAACGTCGACGGCGGCGGTGCCCATTTGGGCTTCAGTTCGGCGACGGTCTTGTCCGACGCCCACGTGGCGCCGACGAGGACGAGGATCGCCAGCACGACGATCCCCGCCGCGGCGAGCAGTTTACGCAGCATCGGAAGTCCTTGCGTGCTAAGAGTGATCCACCGGGCGGAGCCGCTGCGGCACGCCGCGGAACGCGCGCCCGTGCACGGCGCGGACGCCGGTCCGGCCCACGAGCTCCACGACGTTCTCGGCGGTCACCGACCCGCCGGCGATGATCTCGACCCGGTCGCCGGCACGTTCGACGAGCGCATGCAGCCGCTCCGCGCCGTCCATCGCCGTCTTGGCGGCGCCGCTGGTGAGGATGTGATCGACCTGCAGTGACACGAGCAACTCCAGCGCCTCCTCCTGGTCCCGCACCCGATCGAAGGCGCGGTGGAAACCCACACGCATCCCTGACGCCACCGCGATCATCTGCGCCATGGCTTCGACGTCGACTTCGTCGTCTGGGGTCAACGCACCGATCACCACACCATCGACCCCGAGTTCCTTGGCGACGGCGATGTCCTTCTTCATGATCTCGATCTCGTCCTCGCAGTACACGAAGCTTCCGGCACGCGGGCGGATCAGGACATGCACCGACACCAGCAGCTTCTCCGAGCACCGCGCGATCAGCCCGGCGCTCGGCGTCGTGCCCCCGTCGTGCAACGGTCCGCACAACTCGAGCCGATGCACCCCCTCGCCCTGTGCAGCGAGGGCGTCGATGAAGTTGTCGACCGCGGCTTCGACGATGACGGGCACG
>CAZAGK010000097.1:0-11528 GCA_964484775.1 uncultured Gemmatimonas sp.
GATCCACCGGTAGCTACTGTCCTTCGCCCGCATCCGGTATTCCTGCGTGAACCCTCCCTGCTCGGCGATGAGGCGGATCGCGGTCTCGTCCACGCGCCTCCGGTCGTCGGGATGCCGCAGGTCGCGGATGACCGCCGGCGTGATGACGAACTCGTTCGGCTCGTACCCGAGCATCGTGTAGACCGAGGCCGAGGCCTCGATCCGGTCGGTGACGAGATCCCAGTCCCAGATCCCTTCGGACGAGGCCTCCATGGCGTAGGCGTAACGGCGTTCGCTCGCGTGCACCTGTGCGTAGGCGTCCGCCACCTGGGACGTACGTTGCGAGACGAGCTCCTCCAGGTGCATGCGGTATCGCTCGAGCTCCTGCGCGGCCTCGACCTCGGAGGTCACATCCTGCGTGGTCCCGATCGCGCGGAGCGGACGATCGGCCTCGTCGTAGATGACTTTGGCGCGGTTGCGGAAGTGCCGGATCGTCCCGTCGGGCATGATCGCCCGGGCCGTCACCTCGCAGGGCAGGTGTTCCCACACGCCACGGAGGAACTCGGAACGCACGCGCTCGCGATCCTCGTGATGGAAGAGCGACCCGAACTCCGTCGGGGCGAGCGTCTCCGCTGACGGCTCCTGGCCATACATCCGTACCAGCGCCTCCGACCGGGAGATCTTCTCGGTGCGGAAGTCGTAGGTCCAGCTCGCCATCCTGGCGATCAACTGCGCTTCCTGCAGCTGCTCCTGGTTGGCGCGCAGTTCGGTGAGGTCCACCCAGGCGATCACCAGATCGCCGCCGATCCGTGTGACGAACCCCTGCACCTGACGATCGCTCCCGTCCTTGCAGCGCACGCGCAACACCGGCGAGCGGGCGGTGCGATGCTCGGGGGTGATGTCGTGCATGTTGCGGGCGAAGACCTCCTGCAGCCCCGCCCGGTACATCGGGTCGGGGTAGAACCGCTCCATCGCCACGGCGAGCGTCGGCAGATCCTCCATCGTGTACCCGAACAACTCGACGCAGGGGCGGTTCATGTAGAGCAAGGTGCCGGACGACTCCTCGACCACGTACATGGCCACCGGCGACGCATCGAACAGTCCCCGGAAGCGCGCTTCGCTCGCGCGCCGACGGTCGGCCTCGAGCCGCCGCTCCTCGGCGGCGTGCAACGACTGCAGGACGAGGCGGAGGGTGCGTGCGATCTCCGACAGCAACGCCGTGAGATCCGGCTGGAAGAAGTCCGCTTCCGGCGCGTAGAACATGATGGCGCCGATCGGTTCGTCGTCCACCAGGATGGGGAAGACGGCGGTCGAGCGAAGACCGTGCGTCAGGGCGAGTCCATGCCACGGCGCCGTGATCGGGTCGTTGAGGTAGTCGTTGACCACCACCGGCTGCTGCGAACGGATCGCGCGGGCGGTGGGTCCGGTCCCTCCCGGAACGGAGGGGTCCACGCTCAACACCAGGTTCTCCACGTAGGAGGACGCCGAACCGAACCAGCTCACCGGTCGGATGATCCCCGATTCCGGCTCCACCAACCCGACCCAGGAGAGCGAGAACCCACCCTCGACCGCGCTCTTGGTGACGGTGTCGAACGCCTCCTGTTGCGAGTGCGCCTGGAAGAGCGCCTCGTTGGCGTGGTTGAGGAACACGTACAGCGCGTTGAGCCGTTCCAGCCGGCGGGAGGTCTCGAGCCGCTCGGTGATGTCGCGGATGAACGCATAGATCTGCGCGGCGCCCGTCTCGTCGCGCACGGTCGTGTTGCTGACCTCGATGTCGACGACGCGCCCGTCCCGGTGCCGCCACTGACTCATCAAACGCCGCGATCCGCCTGCCGCGCTGGTCGTCAATGCGGCGACGACTTCCGATGCGGACTTCACGATCTTCACATCCGCGAGCCGCATCGTGAGCAGTTCCGGTCGCGAGTAGCCGACGATCTCACAGAGCGCGTCATTCACTTCGAGGAACCGCCCGTCTACGGGGTCGAGCTTCACGAAGCCGTCGATGGAGGTCTGGATGACGTGGATCGTCCGTGCCGCTTCCCGCCTCTGCGCCTTCGTCGCCAGCTTCTCGCGCTGGAGCAGCACCGTTCGCGTGAGGACCCCCATCGCGAGGATGATCAGGGCGACGATCGTCGTCGCGGTGTACCCGACCGCGCGGATCCCGGCCTCGACCTCCGCTTGGTCCACCTTCGCCTCGACGGCCCACGGCGTCCCGGGGATCGTGGTGCCGCCGCCGACGACTCGGTCATTCCCGTAGTCGAGGCCGGAGAACGTCAGCGGCTTGCCGCTGGCGAGCACACGCGCGATCAGCGTGGAGTCCTTGAGCGCCACCTTCGGGTCGGCGGAGCGCAGGTCGCGGGCCGAACGCGAGGACCGAAGCAGCGCCACGCTGTCGCCCTCGAGTTGTGCGAGCACCACGTCCAGCGTACGGTTCGCCGTCGCGACATCTCCCAGCATCGGGAAGAGTTGCGCGGAGAGATCCATGACGACGTACAGTCCGCCGATGATGCGGCTGAGACTGTCCGTGGCGCTCGCCCGGATCGGCACGGCGACCCCGTACTCGACCGCTCCGACGGTCGAGCGATGCACCGGGATCACCCGGGGGATCCCATCGGCGAGCACGGCCCGGACCACGGTCCGTCCCTCCGGCCCGACGTAGTCGGGCGCGAGGCTCAGCACCGGTCGCAGGTCGCGGTCGAGGATCGCGATGTTGTGATAGTTGTAGGCCTGGGCGACCGAGCGCATGGTCTCACGCATCGCCTGCTCGACGGTCGTGCGCGGCGCGGTGGCGCGGCGCGGATCGAGCAGCTGGCGGACTTCCGCGTGTCCGGCGAGCACGAACGCATCGGCGCGCCGCTCGCGCATGTGATCGACGATCGCCACGGAGCGTGTCGTGGCGATCGAGAGGAGGAGCCCCTCGGCATCGCGGCGTGTCGCCGTCGCGTACCGGTCGTACGTCATCCGTCCGGCCGCGACCACGAGCAGCGAGCCGAGCACGAAGGCGAACCGCAGGCGCCAGACCGAGGCGGGATAGGGCGTGCGTTGCGGCGTCGGGGTGCCCGGGTCGGCGGGGTTCTTATCCATTGTATAACCTCGGGCGAACGCCGTGATGATGCAATCGGCGAAGGGGGTGGTACAGCCGTCCGGAAAGCCCCGACAGCCCCGTCAGGCTAACCTCTTTGTGGGATACGAGTTACGTCTTGCCCCTCTCTCGGTGAACTGCCCGAACGGACAGGAGCGATACCCCTCCATTCGGGTTGCTCAGGAACCCTCGGTCCGATACTGTTAATGGCTTGGGTGGCAAGGACCGCAGCATCGCCCGTGCCGCGCGTCCGACTCACATCATCATAGGACTCTGTGTAATGCCCGGTAAGCATTCGCGCCGGCTCCCCACCGCCTTGGTGGTCGCGGTGGCAGCGCTGGCGCTGGCGGCGTGTGGAGATCAGTACCCCAACTCCACGTTCACGCATCTCACCGACCTGAACACGTCGATCGACGCGCTCTGGGACCGGCTGCTCCTCCTGGGGACGATCGTCTTCGTGTTCGTCGAGGTGCTCCTCCTCGTCACGATCTTCAAGTTCCGGAAGCGTCCGGACAGCCCCGAGCCGAAGCAGGTGCACGGCAACGCGGTGCTCGAGATCACCTGGACCGCGATCCCCGCACTGATCCTCGTGCTGATCGCCGTGCCCACGGTGAAGACGATCTTCAAGACCCAGGCCAAGGCGCCGAGCGGTTCGTTGCAGGTCGAGGTCATCGGCCATCAGTGGTGGTGGGAGTTCCGCTACCCCGAGTTGGGCGTGACCACCGCCAACGAGCTCTACATCCCCGCCGGTCGCACGGTGAACTTCGCGCTCAAGACCAAGGACGTGCTCCACTCGTTCTGGACGCCGAACCTCGGCGGCAAGCGCGACCTCATCACCAACAAGACCAACTACATGTGGTACACGCCGAACGCCGATCTCGCCGATCAGGTGTTCAACGGGTTCTGCGTGGAATACTGCGGCTCGTCGCACGCCAACATGCGCTTCCGTGTGTACAGCGTCTCGGCGACCGACTTCGACAAGTGGGTCGAGCATCAGAAGACCCCGGGGCTCGGGTCGGCGATCGCCGCCGCGCCGGTGATGGCCGCCAGCATGCCGGGGATGCCCGGGATGCCGGCCGCCGCCAAGCCGGGGGCCAAGACGGCTGCAGGGGCTGCGCCGGCCGTCAGCATGGCCGCCGACTCGGGCTATGCCTTCCCCGTCGCGAAGATCCCCGCGCACGCGATCCCCACCACGCCGCTCCCCTCGGGCGAGCGCGAGGTGAAGTTCGACGACTCGCTGCTCCCGCAGGGGAACGCCGCCGCCGGACGCGAGCTGCTCACCAACATGGCCAACATGGGCAAGGCGCCCTGCCTCACCTGTCACATCGTGAAGGGTGAGATGACCATGATGGGGCTGACCGACGACGCCGCCTCGGGGCCGAACCTGACGCACTTCGGCACGCGCCACACGCTCGCCGGCGGCATCTACGCGTCGGACGCGAAGACGCTCGCCCGCTGGCTCAAGAACGCCCGCATGCTGAAGCCCGGCTCGATCATGCCGACTCTCGGGACCGGGGAGCTCGATCCCCAGACCGGGAAGAAGCTGACCGCAGGCCTCGACGACCGGCAGATCGCCGACATCGTCGCCTATCTGATGACGCTCAAGTAAGCGCGAGGACAGAACTCACATGGCCACTACCGCCGCCTCCGCTCCGTACGCGACCGTCGCGTCGTCCGAACCGTCGGGCATCTGGAGCTGGATCAGCACCACCGATCACAAGAAGATCGGGACGATGTACCTGTACACCGCGCTCTTCTTCTTCCTTTTCGGTGGACTCGAAGCCGCGCTCATCCGTTGGCAGCTCGCGCAGCCGAACCAGGCGATCGTCAGCGCCGAGACGTACAACCAGCTCTTCACGATGCACGGCACGACGATGGTGTTCCTCGCCGTCATGCCGCTCTCGGCCGCGTTCTTCAACTACCTGATCCCGCTGCAGATCGGCGCCCGTGACGTCGCCTTCCCGCGCCTCAACGCCTTCAGCTACTGGGTGTATCTGCTCGGCGCGATCTTCATCACCTTCCCGATCTTCTTCCACATCGCCCCGAACGGCGGGTGGTTCGGCTACGCCCCGCTGACGACCAATCAGTTCTCCCCCGGTCTGAACATCGACTTCTGGGTGATGGGTCTGCAGATCCTGGGCATCAGCTCGCTCGCGGCGGCCTTCAACTTCATCACGACGATCATCAACATGCGCGCCCCGGGGATGACCCTGATGCGCATGCCGATGTTCACCTGGATGTCGTTCGTCGTCCAGTTCCTCCTGATCCTCGCCTTCCCGCCGATCACGATCGCGCTGGTGTTCCTGCTGTTCGATCGCTTCTTCGGCACGACGTTCTACGACATCGCCAAGGGCGCCGACCCGCTGCTCTGGCAGCATCTGTTCTGGGTGTTCGGCCATCCCGAGGTGTACATCCTGATCCTCCCGGCCTTCGGCCTGGTCTCGGAGATCCTCCCGACCTTCTCGAAGAAGCCGCTGTTCGGCTACAACGTGATGGTGTACTCGGGGATCATGATCGGCTTCCTCGGCTTCGGCGTGTGGGCCCACCACATGTTCGCGGTCGGCATGGGCGCCGTGGCCGACACGCTGTTCTCGATGGCGACGATGCTCATCGCCATCCCGACGGGCGTGAAGATCTTCAACTGGATCGCCACGATGTGGGGCGGCCAGATCCGCTTCCTCGCGCCGATGAAGTTCGCGATCGGCCTGATCGGGCTCTTCACGATCGGCGGCATCTCGGGCGTCATGCACTCGTCGCCCCCGGCCGACCTGCAGCAGACGGACACGTACTTCGTGGTGGCGCACTTCCACTACGTGCTGTTCGGCGGCTCGATCATGGGCATCATGGCCGGCATCTACTTCTACTTCCCGAAGATGTTCGGGCGGTACATGAACGAGACGCTCGGCACCTGGCACTTCTGGCTGAACTTCATCGCGATGAACCTCACGTTCTTCCCGATGCACTTCAGCGGGCTGCTCGGCATGCCGCGCCGCATCTACACGTACGACGCCGGTCAGGGGTGGGAGAAGTTCAACCTCGCCTCGTCGCTCGGCACGCTGCTGCTGATCATCGCCACGGCGATCTTCGTCTACAACTTCTTCCGCAGCAAGAAGAACGGCCTGCCGGCGCCGAACGATGCGTGGGGTGCCGCGACGCTCGAGTGGAGCATCCCCTCGCCGCCGCCGGACTACAACTTCGCGCAGATCCCCATCGTGACCTCGCGGTCGCCGCTGTGGGACCTGAAGCACCCCGAGATGAGCGCCGGCGCGGCCCACTCGGAGCCGGACGCCATGCAGATCACCGGTGCGCACGCCGTCCCGATGCACGAGGAGACGGAGCGCAAGACGGCCAAGGAACTGGGCATCCCGATGCCGCTCAACACGGTGAAGCCGTTGCTCACCGCGATCGGCATCGTGGTCATGTTCAGCGGCCTGATGTTCATGCACCTCGACCACTTCGCGCTCGCGATGGCGGTCTCGTTGAGCGGCGCCGCCCTCCTGATCGGCTCGCTGTACGCGTGGCTGTTCAGCCCGCTCGAGTAACCCGGAGACCGAACCCATGTCATCTGCCAGCGCTGTCGCTTCCGCGACCATGCACGACGAGCACGAACACGTGCACTACACGACCACCGGCCTCGACAACCGGAAGATCGCCATCTGGGCGTTCATCGGGTCGGAGTGCATGCTCTTCGCGTCGCTCATCTCGACGTACCTGATCTACAAGGGGCGCTCCAAGGTCGGCCCCTTCCCGCACGAAGCCTGGACCTCGCCCTCGGGCGAAGTGTTCAAGCCGATCCTCAACATCCCCGTGACCTCGGCGTCGACGTTCGTGCTCCTCATGTCGTCGCTGTTCATGGTGCTCGCGCTCGCCGCGGTCGAGAACCGCGGCAAGCCGGGCTACGCCGGCCTCAAGGGGAACTCCAAGTTCTGGCTCGCCACCACGGCGCTCGCCGGCACGGTGTTCCTCGGCTTCCAGGCCTTCGAGTTCACCTCGTTCGTGCACGAAGGGCTCAAGATCACGACCAATCTGTTCGGGTCGTCGTTCTTCACCCTCACCGGCTTCCATGGCGCCCACGTGACCGTCGGCGTGCTCTGGCTGCTCACCCTGCTCGCCATCGACATGAAGCGCGGTCTCGGTCCCAAGGACGCGCTCGTCGTCGACATCTGCGCGCTGTACTGGCACTTCGTGGACGTGGTGTGGATCGCCATCTTCACGCTCATCTACCTCATCCAGTAGGCCGACGACCATGAGCGATCACGCCTCGCATTCGGCAGCCAAGCACGACGCCCACGAGCATCCGGACTGGAAGCAGTACAAGTGGGTCGCCCTCATCCTCTTCGCGATCACCATCGTCGAGGTCTGGGCCTACTACATCCCGGCCTTCGTCGCCTCCAGCGCCTTCGTTCCTGCCCTGCTGGTGATGTCGGCCGTCAAGTTCGCGATCGTCGTCGCGTACTACATGCACCTCAAGTACGACAATCGCCTCTTCGTCGCCCTGTTCGTGGGGCCGCTGATCATCGCGACCTTCACCATCATGGCGCTGCTGCTGCTGTTCCATAAGCTCTAACCTCGCAACAACTTAGAGCTTATCGACGGGTCGGTCGAACCTTCGGGTTCGGCCGGCCCGCTTCCGTTCCCGGGGTCTCTTCCGCACCCCCTCCGCGACGCGCATTTTGTCCCGGGTCAAGCGGCAGTACCAAAGTTCGCGTTACATTAGAGCGTTCGACCTGCCCTCGCGGACAGGGGACTCGGCTTTGCCCTGAATCCAGGGCGGGTCCGATCAGGCGGTTCATCATCTTCAGGCGGAGATGCATTCTTGGACTCGGACATGGTCGTCGGCATCAAGAGGCTGACACGGAACGCCGCGCTCGCCGCGGCTTTCGTGACGAGCGCGATGTCGCGGACCGCCGACGCACAGGGGACGACCAACGACCTGACGCTCGACTCGCTCCTCAACACCCGCGTCAGCACCGCCGCCAAGTACGGACAGACGATCGCCCAGGCGCCCGCCGCGGTCACGATCATCTCCGCGGCCGACATCGCCCGCCACGGTTGGCGTGACCTCTCCGATGTCTTCGCGACCGTCCGCGGACTCTACACCTCGAACGACCGCAACTATCCCTACCTCGGCGTGCGCGGCTTCAGCCGGCCGAGCGACTACAACAACCGCATCCTGCTCCTGGTCGACGGTCACCGCATCAACGACGAGATGTACGGATCGGCGACCGTCGGGTCGGACCTCGCGGTGGACCTCGGCATGCTCGAGCGCATCGAGATCGTCCGCGGCCCGGGCTCGGCGCTCTACGGCACCAACGCGATGCTCGCGACGGTCAACCTGATCACGCGGTCGGTGCAGCAGTCGGATCCCATCCGCGCGACCTTCGGGGTCGGGAGCGCCGGCGAGCGCCGCGGATCGCTCCGCCTGGCGGGACGTCACGAGGGATCACGGCTCGAGGGAACGCTCACCGCCTTCATGGCCGATCGCGAAGGGTTCGCGTTCGACTTCCCCGAGTTCGCGGCCACGCCGAGCAAGGGGCGCACGCGGACCACCGACGCCGAGCACCGCTACCAGGTGCTGGGCAACCTGCGCCGCGGCGGTTTCTCCCTCACGACCTACACGAACTGGCGCGACAAGGGGATCCCCACCGGCGCCTTCGATGTGGTGTTCGACGATGCGCGGTCGCACACGCTCGACGTGAACCAGTACGTCGAGGCCAAGTACAGTTCCGACGTCGCCGCCTCGACGCAGTTCACGGCGCGCGCGGCCTTCGACCGCTACTGGTACCATGGCGGCCACGCCTACAGCACCGGCCTGCAGCGCGAGCGGGCGGAGACCAACGCCTGGAGCGCGGAGGCGCTCGTGCGGCGCGACCTCTCCTCCGACAACCGGCTGATCGCCGGACTCGAGTATCGCAACGTCCCGTCGGCGCGATTCGAATCGTTCGACGGCAACACACTGCTCTTCCGCCGTGACGGCGGCTTCCGCGTCGGCTCACTGTACCTGCAGGACGAGCAGCAGCTCGTCGGCGGCCTCCGGTTGCTGGTGGGGATGCGCCGCGACGAGTACAGCCAGGACATCGGGTACACGACGCCTCGCGTTGCGCTGCTCTGGACGCCACGGCCGAGCACCACGTTGAAGCTCATGTACGGCGAGGCGTTCCGCGCGCCGAGCGAGAGCGAATCGGAACTGTTCCAGGTGGGCTACAAGCCCAACATGGGACTGCGGCCGGAGCGCCTGCACACCATCGAGGCCGACCTCCACCAGCGCCTGAACGACGAATGGATGGTGATGCTCTCCACCTATTCGTTCGACATCACCGATCTGATCGATCCCGTGCTCGATCCCACCGACTCGCTGAGCATGCCGCGCAACCTCGGCCATGCGAAGTCGTTCGGCGCGGAGATGGAGCTCTCGGGGCGACTCACCAGCGGCCTGAGCGCGTATCTCAACGCGGCGATCGGTCATACGCGCGACGTGGCGACCGATACCCGCCTGAGCAACTCCCCCGAGTGGTCGCTGAAGGCGGGGGCGAGCCGTCGCGTCGGTCCCTGGACGACGGCGTTCGACGCGCGGTACGAGGCGCCGCGGCGATCGTTGCTCGGGAGCTCGTCTCCCGCGGTGGCCGTCGTCGACGCCCATCTCGCCTGGGGGCCGAGGACGGCACCCGGCGTGCTGCACCACGAACTCTCGCTCTTCGTGAGCAACCTGTTCAACACCAGCATGCTGTATCCGGCCGGCGTGGAGCATCGGCAGTCGTTCCTGCCGATGGGACCGCGCGCCCTCTCGTTGCAGGTCCTACTGACGCGATGACGTGATCGGTCGGCGTCCTTCCCGAGCACGTGCGCTCCGGCGAACCCTCGCCGCGGCATGGGTCGCGTGCGGGCTCCTCGGCGGCGCGATGGCGGCGAGCGCGCGCACGCTCGCCGCGCAGGAGATGGACACCCCCGTGTCGCTGCATCTCCCGACGCTGCTGAAGGTCCTCACCTACGACCGCAACCTCCGCGCGCCCGGTACGACGACGGAGCTCGTGGTCGGGGTCGCCTACCAGTCGCGCAACCGCCAGTCGAGCGACGCGCGCGACGAGTTCCTGGCCTGGATGCTCTCGCCAGCCGCGTCGGCGACCTTCCCGGGCCTGACCATCCGGCGCGTCCCGATCGACCTCGATTCCGAGACGGATGTGGCCGCGCTCGTCCGCGGCAGCGCGATCCGTGTGCTGTACATCGCGCCGTTGCGGGCCTACGATGTCGCGGTGCTCACGGCGGTCGCCCGCAACGCCCGCGTGATCACGATGTCGGGGGTCACGTCGTATCTGCGGCAGGGAGTCGCGCTCGCCATCGGCGTGCTCGACGACCGGCCGCGCATCATGATCAACCTCGTGGCCTCGCGGGCCGCGGGCGCCGACTATCCGGCGAGCCTCCTGAGTATCGCCACGGTGATGCGATGAACGACGACTCACCGCTCCCGCGCTGGGGGATACGCCGCAAGCTGGTGGCGGCGGTCGCGGTGCTCGCCGTGCTCGTCGCGTCGGGCTTCGCGGTGTTCACGCCGCGGCAGGTGGAGCGGCAGGCGCGTCGCGCCCTCGCCGCCAAGGCCACGCAGTTCGCCGAGATGGTCGCCATCGGCGCCGCCGCAGGGACGGATTTCGCCGACACGGTCGAGATCTCCAAGTCGCTCGAGGGGGTCGTGCGCACGCACGACTTCGTCTACGTCGTGGTGACCGACGTCTCCGGCAGCACGCTCGTGCATCGGGTGAGCGACGAGGCGCGCAACAGCGAGGAGGGACGGAGCGCGGATCCGATGAAGGCGACGATGTCGTCGCCCAAGTGGCTCAACGTCTCCACCCCGATCACCTCGGGGGGACGCACCATCGGCACGGTGTACCTCGGGCTCTCGCTGGCCGATGTCCGCAACGAGGTCGCGGCGCAACAGAAGTTCAGTTTGCTGCTCGCGGTCGTGCTCGTGATCGGCGGTACCTTCATCTCGTTCGGGCTCGGCACGCTGATCACGCGTCAGCTCAACGAGCTGGCCGACACCGCCGGCCGGATCGCGGCCGGTGACCTGCAGGCGCGCGCGGAACTCACCGCGGACGAGGACATCGCCCAGCTCGTGCAGGCGTTCAACGTCATGGTGGACAGTCTCCAGCGCGCGCGCGACGAACTCTTCACCGCCAACAGCACGCTCGAGCAGCGCGTCGCCCAGCGGATCGCGCAGGTGCAGGAAGCGCTCTCGCAGCTGGAGATCGCCAAGAACCAGGCCGAGGCGGCGAATCGCATGAAGAGCGATTTCCTCGCCACGATGTCGCACGAGATCCGCACCCCGATGAACGGTGTGCTCGGTACCCTCGCGCTCGCCCTCGACACACCGCTCGACGAGGAGCAGCGTCGTCTGCTCTCGCTCGCCAAGAGTTCGGCCGATGCGCTGCTGGTGATCATCAACGACATCCTCGACTTCTCCAAGATCGAGGCC
>CAZAGK010000098.1:0-11240 GCA_964484775.1 uncultured Gemmatimonas sp.
CAAGATGGCGAGCCTGACGAGTGTGACCGCGGTGACCGCGATGTTCGCCGACGACGACGCAGGCCCCGACAGCACCGAACCGCGACGCACGATCCCCAAGGGCGTCGAGATCTATGAGATCGACGGACCGTTCTTCTTCGGCGCGGCCGAGAAGTTCAAGGAAACGCTGAGCTCGATGGCCCGGCCGCCCAAGGTGCTGATCCTGCGCATGCGGAAGGTGAGTCTGCTCGACGCCACCGGGCTCGCGCTGATCCACGATCTGGCCAAGAAGGGGCGCAACGGCGGAGCGACGCTCGTGCTCTCCGACGTGCACTCACAGCCGATGGTCGCGCTCACGAACTCCGATCTGCTGGACGAGGTCGGCGAGGACAACTGCGTGGGCGACATCGACGAAGCGCTGCGGCGCGCGGGCGAACTGCTCGCCGCACGCCGCAGCGCCCGGAACTGACCGACCGGCCGCTCAGCGCACCGCGAAGGTGACGCCGAGCCGCCAGGTGATGAAGTCGGCCGAGCTGCGCACCGGGGTGATCGTCGGCGGGGCGCTGCTCGAGGTGTAGGTGATGCTCTTGGACGTCAGATACTGGATATCGGCGTTCTTGTGCATCTGCCCACCGATGTCCAGCGTCAGCGGCGACTTCTTCCCGCCGAGCGGGATGTAGAGCCCGCCGCCGTACGCGGTGGAGAATCCACCGTCACTGAAGTTCTGCGAACTCGCGAACGGTGAGCTGCCGCCGCTCGATCCCTCGACACTGGACTGCGTCCAGAAATACGAAAAGCCGACCGAGCCGTTCACATACGGGCGCACGGTGCCGCGCGGCGTCATCAGCTGCAGCCCGATCCCGCCGTTGGCGATGTTGTTGGACGTGGTGACGTCCACGCTGATGAGGCCCAGCGCGCCGCCCCCGAGCGGCTGACGCACGGTGCGCGCACCGTAGGTCATGAGGCCGAGTTCGGCGCGGAAGGCGATGATGCCGTCCGAGTCGAGCGCCTGCAGGAAGTGGCCGGAGATCCCGACCGCCCCACGGACATAGTTCTTGAACTCGCCCTGCGGGGCGGCGAACATCAGGTCGCCGCCGGCGAAGGTGACGGCTTCGGCGGAGCTGACGCCTGCATTGACCTTCTCGGTGCGCGAGCCGGAGTCGTCGGGGCGGCGCGACTGCGCGACCGCCAGAGCGGGAAGAGCGAGGAGCGCGGCGAACATCGCCGACAAACGGATACGGGACATGGATCTCGTGGAAAAGGTGATGCTAGTACTACCAGCGGACCACCCATCCGGTTTCGCTCCACCCGTCGCCGAACGGATCGCCCGGGGGGGCCCTGAGGGCTTCCGTGAGCACCGGGACCTCTCCCTTCTCCTGCCAGCGACGCAGGTCGCCGGCGATCGAGCGCCAGTGTGACTTCACCTCATCGGCCGTGGCCGCTGCGGCCTTGGCCGAGGCCGTCGCCTTGAGTTTCTCACACCAGAGGTCGGCGAGCGCCCGGACTTCCGGCGCCGCTTCCTTGTCGGCCGCGAGCAGGATCAACCGATCGCTCACGGCGCGCTGCGTCACGCGCTGGATCGCGGCGAGCTTGCCGGTGTTCGGGGTCGCCGCGCCCCAGGTGCCCTTCACCAGGTCGCCGATGGCGTCCGAGAGCGAGTAACCGCCGAGTCGGGCCGAGTACTGCACCATGCGCGCGGCACGCTCGCGCTGGAGGATGCCGTCCACGACCATCTGGGCGAGGGTCCGCGCGGCCCCGAGTTCGTCGAAGACCGGATCGGTGCGCGACCCGAGCAGTTCGACGTTCGCGTCGAGCCGCGGCGCGAAGAGCGTGAGCACGGTATCGGGGATCGCGAGCTCCTTGGGGTCGAGCGCACCGAGGAGCAGCTGCATCGCTTCGCGCTGCCGGGCGGCGCTGATCACCTTGGTGGCCTGCTGGCCGTCGCCCTTGAGCGGATTCGCGTACTCGAGGCCGCCGAGCGTCTTGGTGACGCCGTTGACGGCGAAGCGATGGAAGAAGTACAGGAGCGGGAAGCGATCCTGCAGGATCGCGAGCGGCTCCCCGTCGCGGATGTTGCGGAGGCCGAAGCGCGAGAGCGCGATGCGGCGCGCGTCCATCTGGCGCTTGAGGAACTCGTTCGGGGTGTTCGCGTCGTCCCAGAGCGTGGTGCGCGGGTCGGCGGCGTTGTCGGGACGCGCATCACCGTCGCTCAGGTAGAGGTAGCCCTTCTTGAGGCCGTCGGCGACGATCGCCTTGAGCGAGTCCTTCTCGCTCGCCGGCGGGAAGATGCCGTAGCCCCAGTGGATCGCCCACACGTCGTAGGCGCCGGGGCCGCTCGCATACGCCTGCGACAGATCGATCTCGCCGCCCTTCACCTGCACGCGCGGCGCGGGGTAGTCCATGACCGAGCCGCGATCGTAGCTGCTGGCGATGTAGTTGTGCTGCATGCCGAGCGTGTGCCCGACCTCGTGCGCGCTCACCTGGCGGATGCGCGCGAGCACGAAGGCGGTGTCGGCGGCGGCCGCATCGGCGCCGAGGAGGGCGGCGTAGATGTTGTAGTCGGTGCGATTGCGATGGGAGTCCATGCGGGCCATCCCCTTCAGCATCTCGCCCGTGCGCGGATCGGTCAGTGCGCCACCGACCGACCAGCCGCGCTCGTTGCGGTTCTCCCACTGGACCACGTTGTAGCGCGCGTCCATCGGGTCCACCCCTTCGGGGAGCAGCTCCACCTTGAACGCGCCGCGCAGACCGGCGCGGTCGAAGGCCTCGGTCCAGAAGCCCACGCCCTGCAGCGTCGCGGTGCGCAGCGGCTCGGGGATCCCGCGATCCACGTAGTACACGATCGGGTTCTTGATCGGGCTGTTCGGATCGTTCGGGTTCACCCGCTCCAGCCGATGGCGCGAGGCCCAATGCTGCTCGAGCTGCGCCTGGATGGGCTGGTTGTAGTCCTTGAAGTTGATGCCGAAGAAGCCGACGCGCGGGTCGGCCTCGCGCGGCCGGAACGACGCATCCGGCAAACGCAGCAGCGTGATGTGCTGACGGAAATCCAGCGCGCGTGCGTCGGGGACGAGCCGTCCGAGGAATCCGGCGGGGTTCCCCTGCGACGCGAAGGTGAGCGCCACGTCGATCTCGGTGTTCTCCGGGAAGCCCTTGGTGTACGGCTTGAAGATGCGCGAGCGGTCGCGCGCCACCGCGTACTGTCCCTGCTGGGAGCGGGCGAGCGTGGACGCGATCTCGTTCCAGTCGCGCATGACGAGGTCGGTCGCGTCGACCAGCACCTTCCCCCCTTCCTCGGCGAGGATCGGGAGCGCGGCACTCGTGCTGTTGGCGAACGCCTCGGCGACCGAACGCAGATTGTCGGCCGACCCGCTCGAACGGTACGTCGTGTTCTCGAAGGTCATCAGGACGCGATCGCCGGCCTTCTGGAAGCGCGCCACCTTCACCCCGCCGCCCGATCCGCGGTCGAGCCCGATCGGGTTGGAGCCGAGCCCGGTGGCGAGCGTCGTCATGAAGAGGGCGCGGACGCCGTCCGACGGGAGCTCGAGCAGGAGACCGCCGGTGCGGTCATTGATCCAGACGGGGATGAAGCCGTCGCGTCGCTCGAGCCCGGCGGTCCGGGCGGCGATGGTGTTGGCGGGAGCACTCGGCGCGGGGGCGGCACCGGGCTGCTGCGCGATCAGCGTGGAGAGGGGGAGCGCGAGGAGCGCGGCGAGCGAGCGGACGCGGAGGGTACGCGACATGGCAGTTCGGGTTCGGGTCTGCTCGGAAAATCGCCCCCGCCAGAGGGAGACGCCAGAGGGGAGCCCGGCTCAGAGCCCGACGACCGCGGGATCTCCGAGGGCGACGCCGAGGGCCGCCCGTGCCGAGAGGCGCTTGGCGTCGAGGGCGGCGAGTTTGATCTGCTCGTCGAGGAGCGTGCGCTCGCGCAGGTTCACGAGCAGGAGTGAGCTCTCGCCGGCCTCGAATCGGCGCTGCTCGCCGTCGCGCAGCAGGCGCGCCTGCTCCACCGCGCGCGCCTGGCGCTCGCCCTGCGCCTCGATCGCGCGCAGCTGGTTGGCGGCGTCGCGGATGGCGAGTGCGACCTCGCGCCGCACCCGCTGGTACTCGATCCGGTCGCGCTCCAGCTTGGCCTCGGCGGCCGCACGCTTCGCCCGGTCCTTCATCAGGAGGGGGGAGAGCTTCCCGGTGACGCCGCCCTTGTAGTCGCTCCCGGTGATCCCCAGCCCTCCGACATCGCCAGCCGCGATGGACGCCAGATCGAGCGAGACGTTCGGGAGGAGCGACTGCGCGGCGAGGAGCCGCTGGGTCTCCGACTGCCGCACCTTGGCCGCGAGCTTGAGCAGATCGGGGTGCGTGCGCACGGCGCTCGCGACCCAGCGCTCGACCATCACCGAATCGGCGACGAGCGCGGAGAGCGCACGCGCCGCCGGGCGGGCGGATTCGGCGAGTTCGACCGCCGCTCCGCGATCGTCCCAGAGATACGCCGTGGCGTTCAGGCGCGCGGTGAAGGCCGCGGCCTCGGACTCGAGTCGGGTCACCGCGCGGCGCTCCACTTCGAGCGACGCTTCGACGGTGTCGATCGCGGAGGCGTCGCCGTTGCGTACGCGACTGCGCACCGCCGTGAGCCGGAACTCGGCGAGCGTGACGCCCTCGCGCGCGATCGCCGCGCGACGATCGCTCTCGTACCAGGCGGCCCAGTCCTTGGCGGCCGTGAGCAGCAGCTTGTTGAGGGCGCCGATACGCTCGCCGTCGGCACCGTCGCGCGCCGCCCGCGCCACCGAGAGCGCCGCGCGACGCTCGTCGGTGATCGTGCGCTGTCCGATCGGGATGCTCACCCCGAAGCTCCACAGCCCGTTGGCCGGCACGATGGACTCGGGGTTCACGTTGCTCCCGGCGGCGCGATCGTACCCGAGCTTCAGGTCGACGCCCGTGGGCGTGGGGAGCGACAGCTTCCACGAGAGCTCGTCGTAGTAGCGCTTGCCGCCGAAGGTCTTGTTGTCCCACGCGGCAGAGAGCACCGGCTCGAACGCACCGAACGCACCGCGCACGTCAGCGGCGGCGGCATCCGCCGTGAGCTGCGCCTGCCGCGCGACCGGGTGGTTCGCACGCACCTGGCGGTAGAAGTCGGCGAAGCCGAGCTCCTGGGCACCGAGGGAGGGAGCGACCACGCACGCCGCGAGCAGGAGGCGACGGATCACTTCTCCCCCTTCGCGGATACGGGCGCGGTCGGCGGCTCCACCGTCGGCGGGAATCCGTTCAGCTTGCGCCAGAGCTCGTACCAGACGCTGACGCGGTCCAGCATCGCCCAGCCGTACACACCGGAACCCACGCGCAGCTGGGCCGGCCACGGCTCATCGGCGGTGTCGGGCACGACCAGGACGCGGTACTTCCCGGGCTTGCTGTCGACGAGATCGACCACGCGGATCTCGCCCCCGAACGTCCCGACCGACGCGCTCGGCCATCCCGAGAACTGCAACGCGGGCCACCCGTCGAACTGGAGGCGCACCTTGCGTCCCTCACGGAGCAACGGGACGTCCATCGCCTTCACGTACAGCGCGACCGCGACGGTGGGGTCCGCCGGCTGGATGGTCACGACGGCGTCGCCGTCCTTGAGCATCTCCCCGACGCCCGCCTTCAGCGCCTTCACCACGAAACCGTCCTGCGGTGCACGGATCACGTAGAGTCCGGTGCGCACCTCGAGCGACCCGAGCGCCGTGCGGAGCTTGGCGACATCGGCCTCCGACTCGCTGACATCGGCCAGGGTGTTGCTCCGTTCCGCCTCGGCCTTGGCGAGCTTGTCGCCGTACTCGGCGCCGAGGGAGCGGAGTTCGAGGCGCGCGTTCTCGAGTTCGTTGCGCTTCTCGACCGCGACCGCGTACGCCTTGAGCGCCTTGGTGCGCGCGCCCTCGAGCTCGGTGAGTGACTTCAGTCCGTCGCGGTAGAGCGATTCCTGACGCGCGAGCTGCGCCGCGGCGACGGTGGAGTCGAGCACCGCCGACTGCACCGCCGACTCATAGAGGGCGACCTTGTTGCGCCCCTTGTCGAGCGAGATGGAGAGACCGTCGCGGAGCGCGGCCGCCTGACGCGAGAGCGCGTCGGCCTTGGCACGCTTGGCGGTGATGGCCTGCTCCTTGGCGGCGACCTGGTCGCGCTGGCGCTCCAGCGCGCGCGGGTCGAGGTACGACTCCTTCACTTCGGCGATCCGCACGATCGGGTCGCCAGCCTTCACGCGTTGGCCCTCACGGACCTCCCACGACACGATGCGCCCCCCGACGACCGCGTTGACCGTCTGCGGGCGATCCATGGGGCGGAGCGCGGTGATCTCGCCCGTGGCCTGGACGTTCTGCTGCCAGGGGAGGAAGAGCGCGAGGAAGGCGAGCCCGGCGATGATCGCCACCGCGCGGAAGAAGGTGCGGTGATAAGCCGGCGTCGAGAGCAGGCGGAGCGACTCGAGCGTCACGGTCTCATCCCTGTGGGTCGGCGCGCTCATCGCTGGGCCTCCTGCGATTCGAACACGCGTGCGACTTCCCGCCACGGCCCCTCGGCCGCGACCCCGCCCTCGTGCAGGACCAGCACCCGGTCGCAGGAATGGAGGAACTCGTCGTCGTGCGAGACCGCGATGAGGGTCCACGGAACGCCCGGCGCGGTCAGCAGCGCGGTGATGGCGCGACGGTCCGGCGGCGCGAGCGTGGAGAACACTTCGTCGAGCAGCAGCAGCCGCGGACGCGCGACGATCGCGCGCGCGAGCAGCAGTCGGAGCGCCATGGTCGCGGGGAGCGTGCGGCCGCCGGCGGTCACTACGGTGCGGAGGCCCTGCGGGAGCGACTGCACGAACTCGTGCGCCCCGACCCCCTTGAGCGCCGCGATCACCTCGACGCTGCCGATCCCCTCCCGCCCGAGGGTGATGTTCTCCTCGATGGAACCGTCGAAGAGGGGTTCGCCGGGGAGCACCTGCCCGATCTGCGCGCGCAGCGCGGTGGCATCGAGGTCGCGGCGCGTGATGCCATCGAAGGTGATCGTGCCGTCATGCGAGCCGTACACGCCGGCCAGCACCCGCAACAGGGTGGACTCACCGGAGCCGAAGACACCGATCACGCCGATCCGCTCGCCGGCGTCGATCCGCAGATCGAGGCCGTGGATGGTGGGTGCCGACGCCCCGGGATAGCTGAAGCCGACGTCGCGGAGCGCCACCGCCATCCCCGCGCCGCTGCGCGCGGGCGCGAGTCCGCCCGAGGTCTCGAGCTCGAGGTCACGCATCTGCGAGAGCTTCTCGACCGAGGTGAGCAGGTCGTACACGTCGGCGAGACTCGCGATCAGCTTCTCGATCCCCGCGATGACCGTCACGACGACGATCTCCGACGCCACGAACTGGCCGAGGGAGATCTGCCGATCGATCACGAGCAGACTGCCCAGCACGAGCAGGCCGCCGGTCACCGCGGTCTTGAAGAGGATCATCGCGACCTTCTGCTGCACGAGCACGCCGAAGTGCGCGCGCCGGTACTTCAGATACCCGGAGACGTGCTCGTCCATCCGCGCGAGCGGAAGCGTGGAGCGGCCCGCGAACTTGAAGGTCACCGCCGCGCGCGCGACCTCCTCGAGCCAGCTCACGGTGCGGTACTTGTACGACGATTCCTTGATGCTCGTCGCGAGCCCCTTGGGGCCGGTCACGCGGAAGATGAGCGCCAGGAGCAGCACCAGCGCCGCGCCGAAGAAGGCGAAGTACGGGTGATAGACCGTGAGCAGGAGCAGGCCGAAGAGCACCTGCAGGAGCGCGGTGGAGCCGTCCACGAGGAGCTTGGCCCCGCTCTTCTGGATCGTGACGACCTCGAAGAAGCGGTTCATGCGCTCGGTGAGATCCTCGCCC
The DNA here is from genome assembly GCA_964484775.1 of uncultured Gemmatimonas sp. Classification (GTDB taxonomy): domain Bacteria; phylum Gemmatimonadota; class Gemmatimonadetes; order Gemmatimonadales; family Gemmatimonadaceae; genus Fen-1231. The sequence continues at coordinate 7,844 of CAZAGK010000098.1, forward strand.
GAGCGCTTGTCCATGGCGAGCCGAGGCACGCGCGCCACGAGCTCGAGCGCGAAGCGCGCGAAGACGCGCTGCTGGATGGTCTCCACCACCGACAGCTGCATCACCGAGAGCACGCCGTACGCGAGCGTGCCGAGCACCACGAAGATGACCAGCAGCACCACGGGCTGCAGGATGAGCCCACCGCTGACGAGACCGATCGTGGCCTGCACACCGAGCGGAAGGGTCAGCGAGAAGAGGCCGACGAGCGTGGCGTAGAGATACACCAGCGCGATGTTCGACTTCTCATCGACGACGATCTCGAGGAGACGTGCCCCCGCGCTGAGCGACTCCCCCTGTCCGGCGCCGTGCTTGGCGTCATCGATCAGGCGCGCCGCGACGAACAGGTCGCTCCCGTCGGCACCCACGCGCAGCGCGACCGCGTCGAGCGTCTCCCGGCTCGCGGTGATCCCGCCTTCGGCGTCGGCGATGCGGATGTCCCACACGGTGCCATCGCGGTGCATCAGCACCGTGACGCGTGGCTCCGCATCGGCGACCGGCGTGACGAGCACGAGCGGACCACGATGCGAGCTGAGGAGCGGCTTCGCCTCGGCGCGGGAGACCGTGCGCCGCAGGTAGCCGATCCCGAGCCGCGAACCGGACTCGAGGATCGCCTGGGCGAGCCCTGCGGGGGTGCGTTCGTCGAGCCCCAGTCGGGACAGGTCGGCGAGCGCCGCGGGCGTGAGTGGGGGCACCCCGAGTCGCTCGGCGACGAGGGTGCTGATCTGATGCGACAGCATCGTCGGGGATTGGTGTGGACGTCCCCCGTCGCGCCTTCGCGCTCGGACAGGGACCGACCGCCTACTCCGGCGGCTTCGGATTTAACAGAGCACCGGACGCGGGAGTTCCCCGAACGGCGAATGCCGGGCCGGATCAGGGATCCGGCCCGGCATTCGATGATAACCTATTGAACGGTTACGGCTTCTTCGGAGCGGCCGGCGGCGTCTTCGCGTCCTTCTTGGCGTCCTTGGCCGCGTCCTTCTTCATGTCGCCCATGTCGTGCTTCATTCCTTCCATGTCGTGCTTCTCCATCCCCTTCATGCCGTCCTTCATCTTCTCCATGTCCATCTTGGACATGTCCATCTTGGACATGTTCGCGACGAACACCTTGTACTGCTCGGGGGTCAGCACGGCCTTGAAGTCGGCGTGCTCGGCGTCCATCTCCTTCTGCATGGCGGCCTTCATCGCCGACGCGTCCTTGGCGCCCTCGGGCTTGGCGCCCTTGGACATCTTGTCCATCGCGGCGTGACGCGACTTGTTGATCTCGATGATCTTCGCCTTCTGCTCCGGCGTCAGCGTGATCCCCTTGAAGTGATCGGCCATCTCGCCGCTGAGCTCGCCCGGGGCGGTGGCCGCCGGCTTCTTGTCCATCATCTTGTCGGTCTTCTTCCCCTTCTCCTGCGCGCCCAGCGTGCTGGTCGCCACAAGGAGGAGTCCCGCTACGATCATCCGCTTCATCGCGTGTGCTCCGGTGCGTGTATGGTGGAGTGGTACGACTACGGCTTCTTGACGATGGCCTTCACGGTGTCCGGCAATTCGAACGCCTTCGGGTCCACCTTGTCGAACTCGACCGCCGTGACTTCGAGCACGACGTCGGCCATCCCGAGCTTGCGGACGACCTTGGTGGGGATCTTCAGCCCACCGAATTCCTTGTACTCACCGATCACCGCCGTCTGATCGATGGTCTGTCCCTGCATCGTGACGCGCGAGGTCTGCCCGATGCGGAACCCGGTCTCGGCGTCGAAGAAGTTCCGGCTCTCGGTGCCGTTGAGGCGGATGATCTTCACCTCGTAGGCCTTCTTCCCGTCGAAGTCGGTGAGCGCGACGGTCTCCGCGGACTTCACCTTCGAGGGATCGAAGAAATCGGCGAAGAAGTCGGCGTTGGTCTTCACCTCGGCGGCGGCATCGCCCTCGAGCAACTGCGCACCCGCCTGCGACGAGAGCCCCCACGCCGTGGTCCCGTCGTACCCCGTGGTGAGGTCGCCGAGCATCCCGAGCGACTGCTTCTGCACGAACATCGACGGCTTGGCCTTCCAGATCTCGAGGGCGCCGCTGATGTTGGCGACGGCGATCGAGATGGTGCCCGTCTGGTGGATCGAGGTGTGCTTGTCCATCGCGGCGCGACCGCCGACCGCCTGGTCGGCCTTGGCGATCAGCGACTTGGCATCGGGCAACGCGGGCGCGGCAGCCTGCGCCCCGGCGATCCCCGCACCGAAGGTGGTGAGGGTCGCGAGCAACGAGAGCGTGCGGAGGGAGCGAGTCATGCGTGAGCCCGGCGAAGTGTGAAGGATCGGTGTTCTACGGAGAGACCGGCAGGCCGGCGCTGAGGGCGAGCGACACGCGCTCCTGCTGGCGCTCGCTACCACCGATCAGGATGGCGGCGAGATTGTTCTGGATCACCAACTGGTGCAGCACCGGTTCCTGCCCCTGGACCGGCTTGGGACCGATGGATGCCGTGTCGATCGACGCGGTGATCGCGCGACGGGCGACGGAATCCTGATAGATATACACCGTCAATCGCAATTTGCCGAGTTGGTACACGTGTCCGGGGGTCTTGAACTGGCGTTCCCCCTTCTCCTGTGGCAGCGCCTGCGGCGCGAGGCCGGCGCGCACAAGTCGCTCCACCACATGGGGTTCGTCCCACAGGCCGGCGAGCACCGGCGCCGCCGCGACGGTCGAGGCCTGGGCCGAGGTCGCGTCGATGGCGGAGCGCGCCTTGGCTTCGGCGCGGGCCTTCTCGGCGGCGGGATCGGAGCAGGCAGCCAGCAGCAGGAGCGCCACGACGGAGGAAGTGCGCATCACCGGAATCTATCGGGGTCGAACAGGCGCCGCGAACCGCGGCGAGTCGGCATCGGCCCCGAGCAGCGCGGTGAGCACGGGGACCGCCAGTCGCGCACCGCTGAGACTCAGATGGTCCGCGTCGAAGTAGTTCGAGCGGGTGGCCTCACCCATGGAGCAGACGGAGCGGCCGCAGTAGATCGAATCGAGCGACACGAGACGGATCCCACCCGGGCGACCGTCGTACTTCGCGAAGCGCTCCGTCACCCATCGCTGGAGGCGGCGATGTTCGCTCACCGGGAGCGAGACCGCGAGGATCGTCGCGGCGGCGTCGGCCGAGCCGTCGCTCGCGAGCTTGTAGTACACGCTGCGCGGATCCGCTCGTTGCTGCGGAACCGCCGCGAGCACCATCGGGCGCACTCCGATCGCGGCATAGGCGTCGACGGTCGCCGCGAGTCCGCTCTCGAAGGCCGCGCGTGAGCTGGCCTTGTCGTAGCCGGCGTCGGGACGCGTACCTATGAAGGAGAGGTTCTTCCCGTCGTAGCCGCCGTCGGTGTAGAGTGGCCAGCGCGCCACGAGGATG
>CAZAGK010000099.1:0-10988 GCA_964484775.1 uncultured Gemmatimonas sp.
GTCCGGGTGCGTGACCTCCATGAAGTTCAGCTTCAGCAACTCCTCCCGGGTATAGCCCAGGAAGCGGCACAAGGACTCATTCACGAGCACCCAGTGCCCGTCGGGAGCGGTATGCGCGATCGCCGCCGGCCCCAACTCGAAGGTCGCCCGGAATCGTTCCTCGCTCTCCGTCAGCGCGTCAAGCAGCGACTGTACGGCCTCTTGCGGTCCATGCGTCATCGCAGCACCGGGTTGGGAAGAGCGGCGACCGTGCGCATCGTCCCGTCTGTACACGGAAGGCGCCTGTGCGTGTCGTCACCCAAGGGGGACCGGTATTCATATTGACGTTATGGTATTCCGGCTACCTTGGCAACATACCGGTTACTTTCGTCCGGCGCACCGGCCGGAAGGGGGAGGGCCGATAGCAGAACGGCCCCTCATCGAGGGGCCGTTCGTGGGTCAGCGATCGCGCGTCGTGTCTCGTCGGGGACGCCCCGGTCCGTTGGAGAGGGTGTCTCCCGGACCGCGTCCCCGGCCCCCTCGGCCGCCGCGGTTCGCGCGACGGAGCGAGTCGAGCTTCGTGCGCTGGTCGGGCGTCAGCACCGCGTTCACCTCATCGCGCGTCGAGTCCATCGCCGGCTGCACGATGGCCCAGGTGGCCTTCATGAGCGAGTCGATGTGCGGGCGCCGACGATTGAATGCCGAATCCAGCCGCGCGCGCTGCACCTCGGTCAGGCCGAGCTGGTCGTAGCCCGGAGGAAGGCGCGTCGAGTCGCCGCCGCCCATCGGGCCACCGCGCCCGCCCCCCCACATCCGGCCACCGCCGCCCGCGGGGCGCCCGCCCCGATGCGAGATCCGCTCGAAGGCTCCTCCGGCGAACGCGCCCACCAGGAAGACCACGACGATCATCAGCGCGGCCTGTGCGCGGACTCCTCCCACCGCGTCACCACTCATTGATCGAAGCCCCCCATCAGCGCCACGGTCGACACGTTCTCGCCCGTGAGCGCGGCGGCCACGGAGCTCGAGACGCCGAGCGCGTCAGCGATGTCGTCGCTGACGGCGACCGAGGCATCGGTCCTGGGCTCGATGCTGATCGAGCGGAGGGTGGCCAGCGAGGCGAGCATCACGAGCAGCATCGCCGCCATCAGCGGTACCCGCCAACGCGCCACGAGCCCGAGCGGGGTCGCCGCCTGTCGCCGCTTCCAGAGCACCCCCTGGGCCGCATGGCGCACGTTCGCCACGCGACGCGCGAAAGCCGCCGGCGGCTGCGTCGGGTCGAGGGCGCTGAGGTCGATCGGGTCTTCTTCAGTCATTGTCCGTATACTCCCGTAAAAGGGATCCTCCGAGGCGTTCACGCAAGGCCTTCCGCGCCACGAACAGGTGCTGACGCGAACGCACCTCCGTCATCTCCAGCTCCTCGGCGATCTCCTTGTGCGACCATCCGTCGAGGTCATGCAGCAGGACCACCTGGCGTTGCACCTCGCTCAGTGTCGCGAGCGCGGCGGTCAGCCGGTCCCCCAGTTCCGCCTGGGCCAGATCCCTGAACGGGGAGTCCCGGGCCTCGGCGATCTCGGGCATCAGCTCCGAGGTCTCGCGTACCTTGCGGTAGCTGCGATAGCTCAGCGCGCGGTGCCGCACGATCGTCATCAGCCAGGGGACGAACCGATCCGGATCACGGCAGTCCTCCAGCCGTTCCAGCGCCTTCACGAACGAATCCTGGCACACTTCTTCCGCATCGTGCCGGTTCACGAGCACGCCGAGCGCGACCGAGAACGCGGTGCGATAGTGCCGTCGCACCAGCGCATCGAACGCGTCGCCGTCTCCACGCAAGCACTGCGTGACGAGGTCGGCGTCGGAGGGAATGGGGGCTGGGCTCGACACGGACATTATGATGACAGCCGGGGGGCACTCGGCGTTAGGGGTGGGGTATCTTGCCTCATGCCGAATCCACGCCCGATCCCCCGGTCCCCCCGATTCCCGCTGCTCCTCGCCCTGGCCGTCCTCCCGCTGGTCGGCTGCGCCTCCGCACCGCAACCGCGGTATCCGGAGGTCGACGAGACCCAACTCCGGCTCCTCCGCGCCGATCTCCGGCTGATGGGGAGCGAGACCACCTGGGTCGCCCGCGGGAACGGCTACGACCTGGTGTCGCGGACGCGGGAGGAGATCGTGATGCTCCAGCCCGCACTGGACGAGCAAGGGCGGGTGTTCCGCCGTCTGTTCAGTGCGGAACCGGAGCGCGTCGAGGTCCGTGTGGCCGGGGCTCCGACGCGCCCGGGGGCACCGCCGCAGGCGCCGCCGCCGCTCCTGGCCGAGGAGCAGGGGGGCGCGCTGGATGTCCGGAGTCCGCTTCGGAGCGGCCCGGGCGCGAGGGGTACCCGGCCTGACGGTTATCTGATGTCGGTCGATAGCGTCCTCCGGTCGGGGGAGCGGCCGGCCGGTCAGCGGGTGATGGAGCGGTGGCTCCGGGCGCTCGCGGCGAAGGTCGGCGGGTTGCAGGGCGCGCCGGCGCGGATGCCGGAGTGGGCGATGCTGGCCCTCCCGGGGCTGGTGGAGGACGCCAACATCGAGGACCTGATCGCCGTGCAGCTCGCGGCGCATCCGGAGGCGCTGCTGCCCGTCGCGCAGGTGCTGGGGAGCGAGTGTCCGAAGGGCGGGGAGGGATCCACGGCGCCCGCGGTCCAGCCCCGCGTCCGCGACCTGGCGGCGTTGCGGAACGGACCACCGCTCACGGGGCGAGCCCGCTGCGAGGGGCAGGCGCTGCTGATCGCGCGCTATCTGATGTCGCGCGAGGGCTATGGGATCCTCGGGCGGATGGTGTCGGCGCAGCTCGCGGGAGCTCCCGTGACCGAGGGGTTGGTCGGTGCCCGCAGCGTGGCGACCGATCTGACCACGCTGGACGGCGAATGGCGCCGCTGGCTGATGGGGCGTGCCGACCAGGTGGGACCGCGCGATCGGCGGTGAGTCGGACGCCCCCGCTCGGGACACGCCGATTTCGTCCGAATATGGCGCAGGTGGCGGTCCATGAAATAGGTTCAGGCACGGCGTCGGTAGGGACGTCGCATCAGACCATCAACTCCTCCGCATGCCTCCGCCGCCGCCAACGCCGGATCCATTGATCCAGCCCTCGACCTCGCGATGGATCCGCGAGGCCACGGCGCGGCACACGATCACCCTCACCATCTGCACGGTCTTCATGGCCTTGGGCAGCCTCTTCGGGCTGCGCCTCGACTGGAGGATCTACCTGCTGATGGGGAGCTGGATCGCGATCAACCTGGTCGTCGCCCCGTGGGCGGCCCGGCCGATCGAGTTCGATGCGCGCCTCCGTCGATACGCGATGACGGTGGTGATGGACGTGCTCTTCCTGGGCGGCGCCTACGCGCTGATGGACGGCGCGCAGTGGATCGGTGCGGTGTTCTTCATGCACTCCGCGCTCGTCGCGAGCGCGACGCTGCCGCGGAAGTGGGCGCTCGGCGTCGCGCTGCTGATCCTCGCGGTGTACTCGCTGCTCGTCGCGGCCGCGGTGAACGGGTGGATCCACGACACCTCGCCGATCGGGCTCTCGTCGGTGCGCGGCAACGTGTCGTGGGCGGTCTCGGGGGTGGTGTCCACGCTCGTGCTGCTCACGGTGCTGATGCTGCTGCAGCAGCGGCTCGTGGAGACGATCCGCGACGGCGAGCAGCGTTACCTGCTGCTGGTGCAGTCAGCGCCGGACATGGTGATGACCTTCGATGAGAACGGACGATTCGTCGACGTCAACCCGGCGACCCTCACCCAGACCGGCTACTCGTGGGGCGAACTCAAGCAGCTCGCCAACACCTCGTTCTTCCCACCGGAGGACTGGCCCGCGATCATCTCGGCGCGGGAACGCAATCTCCGCGGCGAGACGACGTATAACGACATCCGGTACATCCGGAAGAGCGGCGAGGTCCGATGGCTGCAGACCACGAGCACGCCCTTCCGTCGCGCCGGCGACCAGCCGGGCGTGCTGGTGATCGCGCGCGATGTCACCGAGCTCAAGCGACAGACGGACGCGCTGCGTGAGAACGACGAGCGTTTCCGGCTGATCGTCGGCGCGCTGGATCTGGGTTTCTACACCCTCGACACGGCGCAGCGCATCACCTCGTGGTACGGCTCGTGGGCCGATGCCACGCGCGCCTCGGGGTACGACCTCACCGGCAAGCGGTCGCGCGATTTCACTCCGGCCCACGTGGCCGAGATCCACGAGGCGGCGAACCTGCGCGTGCTGCGCGGCGAGGACGCGACGATCGAGTGGTCGGTCGCGATCGAGCGAGACGGACCGGTCCGTCACTTCCGCGCGCATCTGGCGCCCATCCGCGATCCGGCCGGCGTGATCACCGGGATCGCGGGCGTCTGGAGCGATGTCAGTGATGCCCGCAAGGCGGAGGAGGAGCGCGCCGAGTTGCAGGAGCGCATCGCCGACGCCGAACGCGTGGAGTCGTTGGGCAAGCTCGTCTCCGGTGTGGCGCACGAGCTGAACAATCCGTTGGCGGCGATCCTCAACTTCACGGAGGACCTGCTCGCGGATCCGCGCCCGGAGGAGGAGCGGATCGCGCTCGAGGTCATCCAGGCGCAGGCGTTGCGCTCGCGCACTATCGTGCGCGACCTGCTGACGTTCGTCCGGAAGGGCGATCGCCGTCCTCGCCGGCTCGAGCGTCCGGGGCCGATCCTCGAGACGCTGGTGCGCGCGGCGCGGCCCGCGCTCACGGATCAGGGGGTGTCGCTCACCGTGGACATCGCCGACGGCGACACGCCGCTGATGCTCGACCGTGCGGGATTCGAGCAGGTCGTGACGAATCTCGTGACGAACGGCGGGCATGCGGCGGGCCCGGGAGGTGCGGTGCGGCTCGTCGCCCGCCGTGACAAGGAAGGGTACGAGGTCGTGGTCGAGGACAATGGCGCGGGGATCAAGCCCGAGAACCTCGGGCGGATCTTCGAGCCCTTCTTCACGACCAAGCCCACGGGGCAGGGGGTCGGGCTGGGACTGAGCGTCTCGCTCGGCATCGTCCAGGCGCACGGTGGGCAGCTGCTCGCCGAGAATCGTGGGGCGGCGGCCGGGGGTGGGGCGCGGTTCATCCTGTGGATCCCGGTGGCCCACGTCACGCCGACGGAGTCGGTGGCCGCGGTCGATGTCGATCCGCCGGCGCCTCCGCCGCGGGTGAAGACCCCGCCGGGCGAGATCCCGGCGGCGCTGGCCTCGCCGCTGCCGGCCCGTCGCCCGAGCTTCCTGATCGTGGACGACGAGGACTCGATCCGTCACGCGCTGCGCCGGTACTTCGAGCGCCGTGGCTGGGTGGTGGACGAGGCGGCGGACGGCACGGAAGCGCTGGTGAAGGTGTCGCGTCCGGATGCGGCGTTGCTCTACGACGTGATCCTCTGCGACCTGCGGATGCCCGGACTCTCGGGACGTGAGCTGTACGAGCGCCTCCAGGCGACCGCGCCCAAGCTCGCGGCCCGGCTCGTGCTGTCCACCGGCGATTCGTCGGGGGAGGACGTGTCGGAGTTCCTGTCGACCGTGGCGGTCCCGGTGCTGGAGAAGCCCTTCGAGCTGACCGAGTTGGAGCGTCTCGCCGACGCGATCCGTGGCCGCTCCGCCTGAGGAGTGGGCGGTCGGATAACGATCTCGGGGCGGTGCGCGTTACTTTGATGTAATGATTGTTCGGCGTCAGCCGGTGCGAGGCGGTGCCGGGCCCTGTCTTTTCGAAATCTGTCTCTCGAGATGAACGCTCATAACCGGTCGCGCGCGCGTCGCCGTGCCGACCTGCGGGGACCGTTGTTCGCGGTGATGCTGGGGGCGTTCGGGTGCACGCCCCCCGCCGCCGTCGGTGGGGTGGCCGGTGGGCCGCCCACGCCGGCGTCCGTGTGGCAGGCGCCGCGCGACGCCTCGCAGCCGCTGAGCGCCCGTGCGAACGCGACCCGCCCCGCCGTCGAGGCGTCGGATCGCTCGAAGCTCGGCCATCTGCTCCTCGGCGACGTGGTGGAGCTCGCCCTGTCGAACAGTCCGCAGACGCGGACCTCGTGGGCGCAGGCCCGCGCCGCATCGGCGGTCTACGGGTCGTCGCGGGGGCGGCTCTTCCCGTCGGCGAGCTTCGACGTGAACGGTGGACCGTCGCAGAGCGTGTCGCAGAATCCGGCGCGGGTCCCCTCGGAGCGCACGCTCACGAACGCCACGCTCTCGCTGCAGTACCTGCTCTGGGACTTCGGCGCCCGCGGCGGCACGATCGCCGCCGCGCACGAGGCGCTGTACGCCGCCGGACTGAATCACAACGCGGCGGTGCAGACGGTGGTGCTCCAGGCGGAGGGCGCGTACTTCACGTATCAGGCGAGCCGTGGCCTGTTCGACGCGGCCCGTGCGACGGTGAAGAGCGCGGAGACGAACCTCGCCGCCGCCGAACGTCGCCACGACGTCGGCCTCGCGACGATCGCCGATGTGCTGCAGGCGCGCACGGCGCTCGCGCAGTCGCAGTTGGCGGCGCAGTCGGCGGAGGGGAACGTCCAGAGCGCACGGGCGCAGCTCGCCCTCGCGCTCGGCGTGCCGGCCAACGCGCCGTTCGATGTGGCACCGGATACCGCCGCGCTGGGCGCGGTCACGATCACCGAGAATGTGGATTCGCTGATCGAGCGTGCGGTGCGCGATCGTCCGGACGTCGCCGCCGCGCGTGCGGTGGCGCGCCAGAGCGAACAGCAGATCCGCGCGGTGCGGTCGGCCACGTTGCCGTCGTTGACGCTCGGCGCCAACAGCGGTCGGGCCTTCTCCAACACGCCGGCGCTCGAAGGGCGCACCTTCGCCATCACCTTCGGGCTTTCGGTGCCGTTGTTCAACGGCTTCGGGCGCGAGATGGATCTGGTGGCGGCGCAGGAGAACTTCGCCGCGGCGGTCGCCAGGGCCGATCAGGCGCGCCTGCAGGCGATCTCGCAGGTCTTCACCTCGTATTGGGCGCTGCGCACCGCCGCGCAGCGCGTGACGACGTCGGCCAACCTGCTCGCGAGCGCCACGCAGTCGGAAGAGGTCGCGCGCGGTCGTTACGCCGAAGGGGTCGGGAGCATCCTCGATCTGCTCTCGGCACAGAACGCACTCGCCGATGCCCGTGCCCAGGCGGTGCAGAGCCGCTGGACCTGGTTCAGCGCGCTCGCCCAGCTCTCACGTGATGCCGGTGTGCTCGGACCGACCGGCGAGACCCACCTCAAACTCACCCCAGCCGTTCCGGGGAGCCCAGAATGACACCGTCCTTCGCTCGTGTCTGTGTCGCCACCGTCGTCGGGTCACTGCTGATCGGGGCATGCGCAAAACCGCCGGCCCCGGCCAAGTCCACCGTGCCGGTCACGGTCACCGATGCGCGCACCGAGGACGCGCCGTACATCGTCGCCGCCAACGGGATCGTCGAGCCGTTGCAGTCGGTGGCGGTGCAGTCGCAGGTCGGCGGTGTGCTCACGGCGGTGAAGTTCCGCGAGGGCGACGAGGTCCAGGTCGGGCAGCCGCTCTTCGAGATCGACCCCATCCCGTATCGCGCCGCGCTGCAGCAGACGCAGGCCGTGCTCGCGCGCGACGAAGCGCAGTACGCCAACGCGCAACGCGACGCCGAGCGCTACGCGGCGCTCGCGCAGCGCGACTTCGTGACGCGCTCGCAGGCGGATCAGGCGACGGCCAATGCGGCCGCACTGAAGGCGGTCGTCGAGGCCGACAAGGCGAACGTCGTGAACGCGCAGTTCAACCTCGACAACGCGAGCATCAAGTCGCCCGTTTCGGGGAAGACGGGGAGTCTGCTCGTCCGCCAGGGGAATCTGGTGCGCCCCAACGCCGCGACGCCGCTCGTGATCGTGAACCAGATCCACCCGATCCTGGTGCGCTTCTCGATCCCCGAGCGGGAGCTGAGTCTGGTGCAGCAGTACTCCAAGTCGGGCTCGCTGAAGGCCACGGTGCGCCCGGGACAGGCGGGAGTGCCGATCGTGGGGGCGTTGAGTTTCGTCGACAACGGCGTGGACACCACGACCGGTGCGGTGACGCTCAAGGCGCGCTTCGCCAATGAGGACAATCGGCTCTGGCCGGGGCAGTTCGTCCCCGTCGCGCTGGAGCTGTTCGTGCAGAAGGGGGCGGTGACGGTGCCGACGCCGGCGGTGCAGACCGGGCAGGACGGGCTCTTCGTCTGGACCGTGGATGAGGGCGGCAAGGCGCAGATGCGACCGGTGAAGGTCGAGCGCGCCGTGGGAGACCGTTCGGTGATCGCGGACGGACTGGCCGCCGGGACCAAGGTCGTGGTCGACGGGCAGTCCCGTCTCACCATCGGCGCCACCGTGGACATCAAGAAGCCATGAACATGACGGCGCTCTTCATCCGGCGGCCGGTCATGACCACCCTGGTCATGCTCGCGCTGCTGGTGTTCGGCGGACTCGCCTACCAGCGACTGTCGGTGAGCGACCTCCCCACGGTGGACTATCCCACCATCACGATCAGCGCGTCGCTCCCCGGGGCGAGCCCTGAGACGATGGCGAGCGCGGTCGCGACCCCGCTCGAGAAGCAGTTCACGACCATCGCCGGCGTCGACAACATGACGTCGACGAGCCAGCTGGGCAGTACCTCCATCACGCTGCAGTTCTCGCTCGACCGCAACATCGACGCCGCCGCGCAGGACGTGCAGTCGGCCATCAGCAAAACGCTGCGCGAGCTCCCGCCGGGGATCATCCCCCCGTCGATGAACAAGTCGAACCCGGCCGACCAGCCGATCATGTACCTGAGCTTCCGCTCGAAGACGATGCCGCTCTCGCAGCTGGATGAGTACATCCAGACGAGCATCGCCCAGCGGCTCTCGACGATCAACGGCGTGGCCCAGGTCCAGGTGCTCGGAACGCAGAAGTACGCGGCGCGCGTGCAGCTCGACCCGCGCAAGCTCGCGAGCCGCGGGATCGGCATCGATGAGGTCGCGAGCGCGGTCTCGCAGCAGAACGTGAATCTCCCCACCGGCGTGCTCTGGGGAGCGAACAAGGCCTACACGGTGAGCGCCAACGGGCAGCTCGCCAATGCGGCGCAGTTCGGCGAGGTGATCGCGGCCTACCGCAACGGCGCGCCGGTCCGCCTGCGCGATCTCGGGCAGGTGGTGGACGGCGTCCAGAACAACCGTATCGCCGGCTGGTACAAGGACACCCGCGCCATCTCCCTCGGTGTGCAGAAGCAGCCCGGCACCAACACGGTCGAAGTCGCCGATGCGGTGCAGGCCATGCTCCCCGCGCTCCGTGCGCAGGTCCCGGCCGCGATCGACTTCGAGATCTTCTACAACCGCTCGATGGGGATCCGCGAGTCGGTGCATGACGTGAAGATCACGCTCGGGCTGACGATCGCCCTCGTCGTGATGGTGATCTTCCTGTTCCTGCGCAACGTGTCGGCGACGATCATCCCGTCGCTGGCGCTCCCGATGTCGCTGGTCGGCACCTTCGCGGTGATGTACGCGCTCGACTTCAGCCTCGACAACCTCTCGCTCATGGCGCTCACCCTGGCGGTGGGCTTCGTCGTGGACGACGCGATCGTGATGCTCGAGAACATCGTGCGCCATATGGAGATGGGGAAGAAACCGCTGCAGGCCGCGCTCGATGGCGCGGCCGAGATCGGCTTCACCATCCTCTCGATGACGCTGTCGCTGGTGGCGGTCTTCATCCCGCTGCTCTTCATGAGCGGGATCGTGGGGCGTCTTTTCCGCGAGTTCGCGGTGACGATCGCGGTGGCGATCCTCGTCTCGGGGTTCGTCTCGCTCTCGCTCACGCCGATGCTCGCCAGCCGCTTCCTCACCGAGGAGCGGATGCACGGGTCGCACAACTTCATCCTCGATCGCTTCGAGGCCATGTACCAGTGGGCCTTCCGCACCTACGAGCGGACGTTGCGCTGGGTGATGCAGCGTCGCCCGATCGCGCTCGTGGCGTCGGCGTTGGCGCTCCTGCTCACCGGCGTGGCCTATCAGATCGTCCCCAAGGGGTTCTTCCCCTCGGAGGACCAGAATCGCCTGAGCGTCTCGACCGAGTCGGCGCAGGGGACGAGCTTCGATGAGATGGTCCGCCTGCAGAAGAAGGTCGTGGCGATCGCCCTGCGGGACACGGAGAACGTGCAGGCGCTGATCTCGAACGTCGGCAGCTCGCAGGGTGGCGGCGCGGGCACGGCGAACCAGGGGCGCTTCACCATGCGCCTCACTCCGCGTGAGACGCGCAAGCACACCGCCGACGAGCTGATCCCGATCCTCAGCAAGAAGCTGCGCGTGGTCCCGGGGATGAACGTCTATCTCCGCAACGAGCCGGTGATCAACGTCGGCGGACGCACCTCGAAGGGTCTCTATCAGTACACACTGACCTCGGCCGACCTCACCACGCTCTACGCCGCGGCGCAGACCGCCGAGGCCAAGCTGAAGACGCTCGACGCGACGACCGACGTCACGACCGACCTGCAGATCGCGAACCCGCAGGCCTCGGTCGAACTCGACCGTGACCGTGCCGCGCTCTACGGTGTGACGCCGGAGCAGATCGAGCAGGCGCTGTACAACGCCTACGGCTCGCGGCAGGTCTCCACGATCTACACCGCCAACAACGAGTATTGGGTGGTGCTGGAGCTGCTCCCGGAGTTCCAGAGCGATCTGAGCGCGCTCGACATGCTCTACGTCCGCGCCAAGACGGGCAAGCTCGTCCCGCTCTCCTCCGTCACCAAGACCTCGCGCGCACTCGGGCCGATGCTGGTGAACCATACGTCGCAGCAGCCGAGCGTGACGCTGTCGTTCAACCTGAAACCCGGCTTCGCGCTCGGGCAGGCGGTGGACGAGATCGAGGCCAAAGTGAAGCCCGCGCTCCCGGAAGGGGTGAGCACCGGCTTCTATGGCGCGGCGCAGGTCTTCCAGGACACGCAGAAGGGACTGCTCGCCCTCTTCGTGATCGCGATCTTCGTGATCTACATCGTGCTGGGCGTGCTGTACGAGAGGTTCATCCACCCGCTGACGATCCTCTGGGGCATGCCCTTCGCC
>CAZAGK010000100.1:0-10968 GCA_964484775.1 uncultured Gemmatimonas sp.
CTTGAGCATGAAGCGGTCGACCTGCGCCTCGGGCAGCGGGTAGGTGCCTTCCTGCTCGATCGGGTTCTGCGTGGCGAGCACGAGGAAGGGCTCCTCGAGCGGGAAGGTCGTCCCGCCGATCGTCACCTGCTTCTCCTGCATGGCCTCGAGCAAGGCGGCCTGCACCTTGGCCGGAGCGCGGTTGATCTCGTCCGCCAGCACGATGTTGGCGAAGATCGGCCCCTGCTTCACGGAGAAGTGCCCGCTCGACTGATCGTACACCTGGGTCCCGACCACGTCGGCGGGGAGCAGGTCCGGCGTGAACTGGATGCGCGAGAAGGTCGTGTGGATCGTCTCGGCCAGGGTGCGCACGGTGAGCGTCTTGGCGAGCCCCGGCACCCCCTCGAGCAGCACGTGGCCGCCGGTCAGGAGCGAGATGATGAGGCGCTCCACCATGGTCTCCTGTCCCACCACACGGCGGGCGACCTGGGTGAGCACCTGCTGGATCAGGGCGTGATCAGCGGTGACGGATTCGTCGTCGATACGGGTCATGATTCCCAGTGAGAAGGACTTCCGGCCCGCGCGGAGGGATGCTCAGGGACGATCAGACTCCCGAACGGGCCAATGCTTCAACGAGTTTCCGCTCCTTAGCGCTGAGCTGGCGGACTTCGCCGGGCGCGAGGGAGCCGAGTTCGACGGGGCCGAAGCTCGTCCGGACGAGTCGGAGCACTTCCAGCCCGAGCGCCTCGCACATGCGGCGCACCTCGCGATTCCGTCCCTCGGTGAGGGTGATCGAGAAGGCCCAGGTACGGTCGCCGAGCGGGGAGGCTTCGACATAGTCCGGGCGCACGAGCCCGTCGTCCAATTCAACCCCGCGTTTCGCCTGAACGACAGCCGCCGGGGCATTCCCGCTTACCGTGGCGACGTAGGTTCGTTCCACCCCGGTGCTCGGATGGGTGAGCGCGTGGGCCGCATCGCCGTCGGTCGTGAGGAGGAGGACCCCCTCGGTCATGTAGTCCAGACGGCCGACGTAGGTGAGCCCGGGTGCCGCGGGCACGAGGTCGAACACCGTCTTGCGCCCTTCCGGGTCGCGGGCGGTGGTCAGGACGCCGGGGGGCTTGTTGAGGACCAGCCAGCGAGGAGCCGCCGGGGCCGGGATCGCCTGACCATCGACCGTGATGCGGTCCTTCCCCCACGCGACGCTCTGGCCGGTCTTGGCGACGACGCCGTTGACCTGCACGCGTCCCGCCGCGACCAGTTCCTCCGCCTTCCGGCGCGACGCGATCCCGGCACGCGCCAGCGCGCGCTGGATCCGCATCGGCTCACTGCTCACAGCGGGGCCGGCTCGCGGCGGAGTGCGATGGCGAGCTCGTCCACGCGGGGCAGCTCCTCAAGGTGACGGAGCGCGAACTGCTCGAGGAAGAGGGGCGTCGTGCCGTAGAGCAGCGGACGTCCGAGCCCTTCCCCACGGGCCACGACCTCCACCAATCCCCGCTCGACGAGCGACTTCAGGATGGCGCCCACGTCCACGCCGCGGATCTCCGCGATCTCGGCACGCCCGATCGGCTGGCGATAGGCGATGATCGCGAGCGATTCGAGCGCGGCGGCGCTGAGCCGCTGCGGGCGCACCGCCATCTGGGCGCGTTCGATCGCCTCGGTGTACTCGGGACGGGTCAGGATGAGCCACCCCCCGCCCTGTTCCACGAGCTCCACGCCGTGACCGTCCACGTCGTAGTGCTCCCGCAACTCCTCCAGCGCGGCCTGGATGGCCGCGGGGGAGGATTCGGGGTCGAGCGCGGCGAGCTCCGCGGCCGGGATCGGCCGGGGACTCGCGAACAACGCGGCTTCAAGCAGCTTCGCCAGCGGATTCACGGCGGATCTCCACGTCAGCAAATGGTCGGGATTGGGCGATCTTCAGTTCACTGCGCTTGGCCAGTTCGAGCAGGGCCAAGAGGCACGACAGGACTTCCCACGGTTCGGCGCCCACGCGGATCACGTCGCGCCAGCGGGCCCGCTCGCGGAGCGAGAGGACGTCACGCACGGTGGTGATGGCGCCGTCTACGTCGAGCGCGCGCGGGATGACCTCGTGCAGCACCGGCTTGCGCGCGGCGCGGAGCACGCGGTCGACCGCCACGAGCAGCTCCACGAGCGAGAGCGCCAGCGGCGCCTGCGGCGGGGGCCCGAGCTCCGGGATGTAGCTGCGGGCGAAGCGATTGCGGCGATCCTCGCCCATGCGCTCGAGGACGTCCACCACCTCGCGCATCTGCTGGTACTCGAGCAGGCGACGCACGAGCTCGGCGCGCGGATCCTCCCACGCCTCGTCGCCCTCGCGCCGGGGAAGCAGCAGCTGCGCCTTGATGCGCAGGAGTCGCGCCGCCATCTCGAGATACTCGGCGGCGTCGTTCAGCGCGAGATCGCGCATGCGCACGAGGAACTGCTCGCAGATGTGCGCGATCGGGATGTCGTAGATGTCGATCTTGTCGTCGCGGATGAGCGACAACAGCAGGTCGAGCGGCCCATTGAAATGGACGAGCTCGACGACGAACCCGTTGTTCGGGCTCTCGACGATGGGGGCGGCGGGGGTCAGGTCGTCCACGGGCTGGGAAGGATATACGGCTTCAGCACGCCCACAACCACCCCCGAGAAGGTCCAGACCGGCTGCATCCACAGATTCAGGACCGGTCGACCGAGGGTGACGAGCGCCAGGAGCATGATGAACCCGAACGGCGCCGCACGCTGGTAGCGCAGGCTCCACGCCCCCGGGAGCAGGTGCTTGAGCACGTGCGAGCCGTCGAGCGGGGGGATCGGGATGAGGTTGAAGGCGGCGAGGACGAGGTTGATGTTGATGCCGTAGCTGAACATCACCTGCAGGAGCGCCGCCGAGTCGCCGATGGCGGGGATGGCGCGCCCGAGCACGCCGAGCCCGACGATCATGGGGATCAGGAGGACGGCGAGGCAGAGATTGGTGGCGATCCCGGCGAGGGAGACGATGATGTCGCCGCGCCGGTAGTTGGTGTACTTGCGCGGGTTGACCGGGACCGGCTTGGCGCCGCCGAAGGCGACGTGGTAGGTCATCAGGGTCAACGCGGGGATCAGGATCGTGAAGATCGGATCGATGTGCTTGACCGGGTTCCAGGTCAGGCGGCCGAGCATGAAGGCGGTGTCGTCGCCCTGTTTGAGCGCGGCATAGCCGTGCGCGTACTCGTGGGCGACCATCGAGAACAGGAGGACCGGCGCGACGAGGAGGAGAAGCTCGATGTCCAAGGGGCTTGTTGGCGCTCGTCGGCGGAAGTGAGGCCCTCGCGGGCAGTCAGCCTTGAAGCTAACCGGTGGGCGTGCGTGGCGTCAAAGCGGTCGGGTGGCCAGGATGCGGGAGGTCGGATGGTCGGAGGTGCTTGCCGTGCTTGACTTTCGGTGCCTTTCGTCCTAACATTCTTGGCTCTGCCATAAGCAGAGGCGCAGGCGCTCGGCACGCGTTGCCGGAGTCTGTCGAAAATGCCTTCACCTCAAGTCCAGAGATCGTTTCGTGCCGAGAATTGCGTCCGCCAAGAAGAACATGCGGAAGTCGCGCGCCGCTGCGGTGCGCAATCGCGCGCAGCGCTCCGCCCTGCGGACCGCTCTGAAGACCGCCAAGTCCGCGGATTCGACCCCCGCGCAGAAGACCTCCGCGACGAGCCTGCTCGACCGCGCCGCCCGCAAGGGGCTGATCCACAAGAACACGGCGGCCCGTCAGAAGTCCAAGCTCGCCAAGGCGAAGGCGGCCGCGAAGTAAGTCCGGATTTCCGTAGCACCGCGTCGGTCTCCGACGCACGAGGGCCCGCCGACCACAGGTCGGCGGGCCCTCTGCATTTCGCCCCAGCCGAGCGTCAGTAGGCGGCGAGCTCGCCCCCGCACTTCTCGCAGTACCACTCCGTCGGGAAGTTCATCGCCCCGCACTCCTGGCAGGCCAGCGACCGCGCCGCCTGGGAGGTGCTCGGCGTGGGGCCGCTCAGCGGGCGGGTGTTCGCCGCCGGGAAGGCGCCGGAGGCGCGGGCTTCGTCGGCCGGCATCTCGAGCGGACGCGGCGGGGTCTCCGGCGCCGGCGTCGGACGCGACGGGGCCGCCGCGGGGGTCGAGCGACCTAGCACCGAGCGCAGGAAGGCGAGTTCGTCGCGCTCCTCCGCCGGCGGGGCGGCGGCCGGCTCGGGGGCCGGAGCCGGAGGGGCGGCTGGCTCGGCGAAGGGCCCCTCGTCGTCGATCGCGTCCGGCTTGGACGAGAACACGCTCGCCCAGTCCGGCTTGGTGGTCGGCGTGGGGTGGTGGCTCGTCGTGACGGGCTCGTCGAAGGCGGGGATGAACTCCTCGGCCTCGACCATCTCCTCGACCTCGGCGACCGGGGCGGCTTCCTCCTGCGTGACCGGCTCGACGATCCGCTCGAAGACCGGGGCGCGGACCTCGGGGGCCGCGGTCGGCTCAGCCATCGGCGCCGTGACCGGCTCGGCTGCCGGCGCGACGACCGCAGCGACGGCCGGCACACTCGTTCCCGGCTCCGCCTCGGCGAGCAGCGCGTGCAACACCTCGAGCTCGCGGGCGACGCCGTCGCGCTCCTCCTGCATCGTGGCGAGCTCGTCGTCGAGCGTCATCCGGCGGCGCTCCCACTCGTCCTCGCTGAACTCACCGACGAGGGCGCGCAACTCCGCCTCGGCCCGCGCGTCGCGACGGCCGCTGATCCCCGCCTCGTGCTCGGCGAGCGTCTGCGCGAGGCTCGCCGCGACCGTGCGCACCGCGTCCATCCGTCCCTGCAGCGCCGCCTGGGCGGCCGCGCACTTGGTGGTGTAGTCGGCGTGCACCCGCTCGTAGACGTGCACCGGCGTCGCCTCACGACGCGATTCGAGCGTCGTGAGCCACTGTTCGATCTTGCGCCGTTCCGCGAGGAGCGATTCGATCTCCGCGAGTTGCGCGGCTTGTGCTGCGTTCATGTCTACATCTCCGTGACGATCCTGCCGAGTCGTGAGGCGTGCGTCCTACCGCTGAAAGACGACTCGCCCGTCGACGACGGTACAATTCACGAGGCCGGTCAGGGTGCGCCCCTGGTACGGGGTGTTGCGCCCCTTGGTCCGGAAGGTCTTGGCATCGACGGTCCACGTGGCGGTCGGGTCGAAGACCGTGACGTCGCCGAGCGCCCCCTTCCGGAAGGTGCCACCGTCGAGGTGGAAGAGCTTGGCGGGAGCGCAGGCCATCTTGTCGATCAGCGTCTCGAGCGAGATCACGCCGGCGGCCACGAGCCAGGTGATGTTCACCGCGAGGGCGGTCTCGAGCCCGATGATGCCGTTGGGGGCCTCGGAGAACTCGCGCTCCTTCTCGTCGTTGTGGTGCGGGGCGTGGTCGGTCGCGATCACGTCGATGGTGCCGTCCTTCACCGCGTCGCGGAGCGCTTCGACGTCGTCGAGCGTGCGGAGCGGCGGGTTCATCTTGGCGTTCGTGTCGTACCCCTCGACCTCATCCTCCGTGAGGGAGATGTGGTGCGGGCAGACCTCGGCGGTGACGTTGATGCCGCGCTCCTTCCCCCAGCGGATCAGGTCCACCGAGCCGCGGGTGCTCATGTGGCAGAGGTGCACGTGGCCGCCGGTGCGCTTCGCGAGCAGGATGTCGCGGATGGCCATGATCTCCTCGGCTTCGGCCGGGATCCCCTTGAGGCCGAGTCGGGCGGAGACGATCCCTTCGTTCATCGCGCCACCGGCGGCGAGCGTGGGCTCCTCGCAGTGGTCGGCGACCGGGATGCCGAAGGCGCGCGCGTACTCGAGCGCGGTACGCATGAGCTGGGCGCTGACGACCGGCTTGCCGTCATCGCTCACGGCGACCGCCCCTGCCCCGACCATCTCGCCGAACTCGGCGAGCTGCTCCCCCTTCTCGCCGATGGAGATGGCACCGATCGGATAGACGCGCGCCGCGCCGGCGGCCCGTCCCTGCTTGAGGACGAAGCCGATGGCCGCCTGGTTATCGGTCACCGGGTCGGTGTTGGGCATGGCGCAGACGGCGGTGAAGCCGCCGGCCGCCGCGGCGCGGGCACCGGTGGCGATCGTCTCCACGTCCTCGCGTCCCGGTTCGCGCAGGTGGCAATGCACGTCGATGAACCCGGGCGAGACGACCTTCCCCGTGCAGGCGACGACGACCGCACCCTCGGGCGTCGCGAGGTTGCCGCCGACGCTCTCGATCTTGCCGTCGCGGAGCAGGATATCGCCCACGCTGTCGGTGCGGGTGGAAGGGTCGAGCAGTCGCCCCCCCTTCAGGAGTACGTCACGACGTTCGGCGCTCACGCGTCACCTCGGGCGGCATCGGCCAGTTTGGGAGTGTTGCCGGCCAGCAGGTAGAGGACCGCCATGCGCACGGCGACGCCGTTCGTCACCTGATCGAGGATCACGCTGTGGGGGCCGTCCGCCACGTCGGAGTCGATCTCGACGCCGCGATTCATGGGACCGGGATGGAGGATGAGGATATCACGCGGCGCCCGATCGAGCCGTTCGCGCGTGACGCCGAAGACGCGGTTGTACTCGCGCAACGACGGGATGTAGCCGGCGTGCATGCGCTCGAGCTGCAGGCGCAGGACGTTGAGGGCATCGGCCCACTCGATCGCCTGTTCGATGCGATCGAACACCTGCACGCCCATCTCGCCGATGGCATTCGGGAGGAGCGAGCGTGGGCCGCAGACCGCGACCTCGGCGCCGAGCTTGGTGAGCCCCCAGATGTTGGAGCGCGCGACGCGCGAGTGCAGGACATCGCCGCAGATGCAGATCCGCTTGCCCCGGAGGTCGCCGAGATTGTCGCGGAGCGTCAGCAGGTCGAGGAGCCCCTGGGTGGGATGCTCGTGGGTGCCGTCGCCGGCGTTGATGACGTTGGACTCGATCCGTTCGGCGAGGAAGCGCGCGGCACCGCTCGCGTGATGGCGGATCACGACCATGTCGATCCGCATCGCTTCGAGGTTGCGCGCGGTGTCCACGAGGGTCTCACCCTTGGAGACGCTCGACCCGCTCGAGGCCACGTTCACCGTGTCGGCGCTCATCCGCTTCTCGGCGAACTCGAAGGAGATGCGCGTGCGGGTGGAGGCTTCGAAGAACAGATTGACGACGGTCGCGCCCCGGAGGGTCGGGACCTTCTTGATCGCGCGTTCCGAGATCTCCTTGAGCGGGACGGCGGTGTCGAGGATGACGTTGATCTGTTCGGCCGAGAGATGCTCGAGTCCGAGGAGATCCTTGCCGAGGATGCTCGAGGAGGGGGTCACGGGGACTCCGGCGCCTTGAGCAGGACTTCGTCGCGGCCGTCGAGCTCCTTCACGAAGACATCGACACGCCCACCTTTGGCGACCTCGACATGCTTGCCGACCACATCGGGCTGGATCGGGAGTTCGCGTCCGCCGCGATCGATCAGGACCGCGAGCCCGACGCGTGCCGGGCGGCCGAAATCGGCGAGTTCGTCGAGGGCCGCGCGGATGGTGCGGCCCGTGTAGAGGACGTCATCGACGATGACGACACGCTTTCCCTCGAGGTCGCCGGGGAGGTCGGTACGGCCGACGACGGGGCGTGGGCCGACGGTCTGGAGGTCGTCGCGGTAGAGCGTGATGTCGAGGGCGCCCAGCGGGACGGTCACCCCTTCACGCGCCTTGATGACCTCGGCGATCCGCGCCGCGATCTGCACGCCACGGCGTTGGATCCCGACGAGGAAGAGCCCCTCGGTGCCGTCGTTGCGTTCGACAATTTCGTCGGCCATGCGCGAGACGGTACGCTCGAGCGCGCGGGGACTGAGGACGATCGACGAGGTCGGTGGCATCTCAGGGATGCAATATGCCGTGCGACGCGCGGGAAATGAAGCGTCGAGCACTCGCTCGCGGGTTGCGGCGAGGGTGAGCGAGAGGCGACAATTCCGTATGCTCGGTGCCACGAATACTCCGCATGTGTCGGTGGTCGTCCCCTGTTACAACGGGGCCGATCGCTTGCCCGCCGCCCTGGACCAACTCACGGGGTGGCTGGAGGAACAGCCGTACGATGCGGAGCTGATCCTGGTGGACGATTGCAGCGGACCGGCCGCGGAGCGGGTGCTCCGCGACTTCGCGACCGATCGCCGAGGGGTGACCCTGCTCCGCAACGACCCGAACGGGGGCAAGGGCGTGTCGGTCGGCCGCGGGCTCCGGGCGGCACGCGCGCCGTATCGCATCTTCACCGATGCCGACCTCGCGTACCCGCCCTCGGAGATCAACCGCATCCTGCGCGACCTGGAGGCCGGCGCGGGCGTGGCGATCGCCTGCCGCGTCCTCCCCGAGTCGCGTTACGAGATGAGCCCCAGCTTCTTCCACTACCTGTACACGCGCCACATCATGAGCCGCGTGTTCAACGCGCTGGTGCGGCTGGTGCTGCTGCGCGACGTGCTCGACACGCAGGCGGGGCTCAAGGGCTTCACCGCCGCGGCCGTCGACGCGGTGTTCCCGCTCGTGACGATCCCGCGCTTCGGTTTCGACGTCGAGGCGCTGTTCATCGCGCAGAAGAAGGGGTTCACTGTGAAGCAGACGGCGGTGCACTTCCGCTACGACGAGGAGCCGACCTCGGTGAGCTTCGCCCAGTCGGCGTTCGTGATGGCGAGCGAGGTGCTGCAGGTGCGGCTGAATGACTGGCGTGGCCGCTACGACTGAGTCGCTCTCGACGCGTCGCGACCCGGCGCCCCGCACGCGGCTGATCATCAACGCCGACGACTTCGCCTTCACGCCCGCCGTGACCGCGGGGATCCTCGAGGCGCACCACGCGGGGAGCGTGACCTCCACCTCCATGATGGTGCACTGCCCCGGGTGGGACGACGGCGTGCGTCAGGCCCGCGCGACCCCCACCTTGGGGATCGGCCTGCACCTCAACTTGGTCGTCGGAAGCCCGCTCACCGCCGCGCCATCGCTCTGTGACCGGCGCCGCGGGACCTTCGCGCCGCTGGCCACGCTCACCCGTCGCGCACTGACCGGAGGGCTCGACGCCGACGAAGCCGAGGCGGAGTGCGACGCGCAGCTCGCGGCGCTCGAACAGGCCGGGATCCCCGTGACGCACATCGACTCGCATCGCCATACGCACGCGCTTCCGGTGCTGCATCGCGCCGTCGCCCGGGTAGCCGCGCGCCGCGGTCTCCCCCTGCGGCGTCCGGTGGAGTCACATCGGCGCTTCCCGAACGACCTGCCCTCGCAGCTGCACCGCGGGGTGATCGCGTGGTCGTGGCGGGTGACCTCGCTCACGGCGACGCACACGATCGCGCCGGATCACTTCATCGGCGTCTCGATGCAAGGGAGCGCGGGATTCAACGAGCGGCTGCTCGCGGTGCTCGATGCGCTGCCGTCGGGAACGGTGGAACTGATGGTCCACCCCGGGCACGTGGACGATGCGCTCCGCGCGGTGGACGGCTACACGACCCCGCGTGAGGTCGAACTCACGGCGCTGTGCTCAGGGGCGGTCCGCGATCGGCTCGCCCGAGGCGACATCGCGGCGATCTCCTTCGCCGCGCTCACCCGACGCCAGATCGCCTGAACCGGCGTTGGCGACGAAGCCGAGCAGCTCGGCCTGCATCACGAGCCAGAGCGGGATCAACGGGACCGTCTTGAGCAGATAGGGCACGTAGTACGCGCGATACCAGGCCCGCGGCATCAGATCGGTGCTCCCGAGGTTCACCACCGCGAACGCGAACACCATCAGCGCGGTCCGCCACCCGGTCCGCGGGGAGACGGCGTACCAGAGCGCCATCCCCACCATCGAGATCACGAACGACGGCGACTCCGCCTGGTGGTTGAAGAGCACGCAGAAGACGAGGATCGACGCGAGGAAGAGCAACCGGAAATGCCGTTCGTCGCGGCGCTTCCACTGGACGGCGAGCGGGAGCAGCAGGATGATCACGCCGATGAGCTGGGTGGGCCAATGCGGCCAGTCCACGCCCCACCAGACGCGGAACTGCCCCATGAGTCCGGCGTAGAGGTCGGCCCCGCCGGCGCCGTAGCGCGCGAGGGGAGCGGTGTCGCGCGTCTCGATCGCGTGCCACGACCGGTACTGCATGGCGAGCGACGCGGGCGAGACCGCGATCAACGGCAGCGCGACGCCGATGACGCCCGTCGCGGCCGAGACGAGTGCCATGCGGACCTTCTGCGGGTGGAAGATCGCGCCGGCGAAGGCCGCCGCCGGGAAGAGCTTCACGAAGGTGCCCGCGGCGATGGCGCTGGCCGCCCCCCACTGCTCGCGTCGCTCGTAGGCGGTCCAGGCCAGCAGCATCAGCCCCGCACACAGCGCGTTGCTCTGGGAGCGCTGGAGATCGCCGACGATCGGCAGCAGCGTGATGGCGAGGGCCACGAGCGCCTCGCGCGCGGGGAGCAACCGGACGAAGCCCCAGCAGACCGCGCCCGCGCAGACGAGCGCCCAGAGCATGTAGCCGGGCGTGGCAGGGAGCAGCGCGAAGGGCGCGAACAGGAAGGCGAAGGTCGGCGAGTACTTGAAGAAGTCCTCGTGGAGCTCGGGCCACGCCGCGTAGAGGTCCTGCCCCGCCATCAGGTGGTCGAAGGCGGCGCGGAAGATGTAGAAGTTGTTCTCGCGGGAGAGGACCGTCCGCTGGTAGGCCACGACGAGCGCCGCGAGGGCATAGACGCCCAGCAGGATGCGGAGTCCCCGCGGAAGTGATCCACGGGTGGCGTCGGAGCGCACGGAGGCGGAAGCGGGGGCGGCAGCCATGCGCACAAGTTCGCCGACGGAATGCCGCGGCGAAAGCGGGTGGACCGACGACGCCGGCCCGCGGGCATTGCCAACCGCGTGGGCGTTGCGGAGCTTTCGGGTCCACCCACCGCGGCCGACGCCGGCAACGACGCGTGTCCCCTTCGTTCCGATCCATGCCAGCCGTGTCTCAGGGGCGCTCCGCGAGCGCTCCCTCGGTGCGCCGTCTCCTCACCCAGTTCGCCGCCCTGGCGTTCCTGGTGCTGGGGTCCGGGCTCATCATGGCCAAGTTCGC
>CAZAGK010000101.1:0-10952 GCA_964484775.1 uncultured Gemmatimonas sp.
GAGTCGAGTATCGACCGTTCCCGGCCAATACCTAAGCCGCGATCTGTGCCGTGCGCGACAGGGTCACGAGCTCGTTCACGTCGAGGATCAGCCCCACGCGGCCGTCGCCCAGAATGGCGCCGCCGGCGATCCCGGGCTGCTTGGCGATCCCGCCGCCGAGCGACTTGGCCACCACCTGCTGCTGCCCCAGGAGCTCGTCCACCAGGAGCGCCGCACGACGGGTCCCGTCGCCGACGACCATCAGGAGCGCCTCGGACGGGTCCTTGGCCGCATCCCGGACGTCGAAGAGCCGGTGCAGGCGGATGATCGGCATGAGCTGGTCGCGCAACAGCACCATCTCGCCGCGACCGACCGCCGTCGAGAGCGCCGAGCGCTCCGGGCGGAAGCTCAGCTGGATGCTGCTGATGGGGACGATGAAGCGCTCCCCGCCGACCTTCACGAGCATGCCGTCGGTGATCGCCAGCGTGAGCGGCAGGCGGATCGTGAAGACGCTCCCCTTCCCCTTCTCCGAGGTGATCTCGACGCGCCCGCGCGCCGACTCGACGTTCCGGCGCACCACGTCCATCCCGACCCCACGGCCGGAGACGTCGGTGATCTGGTCGGCGGTCGAGAAGCCGGGGGCGAACACCAGGTCGTAGACCTGCGCGTCGGTCATCCCCTTGTCGCTCTCGATCAGCCCCTTCTCCATCGCCTTCCGGACGATGCGGTCGCGGTCGAGTCCCTTGCCATCGTCACGCAGCTCCACGACGACGTTCCCGCCCGAGTGGTACGCCGAGAGGCGAACCGTGCCCGTGCGCGACTTCCCCGCCGCTTCACGGACGTCCGGGGTCTCGATCCCGTGATCGACCGCATTGCGCACCATGTGCACGAGCGGATCGCCCACGATGTCCACGAGGTTGCGATCGATCTCGGTCTCCTCACCCTCGAGCACGAGCTCCACCTGCTTCCCCGTCTTGTGCGAGACGTCGCGCACGAGGCGGACCATCTTCTGGAAGGCCCCCTTCAGCGGGACCATCCGCATGGACATCGAGAGCTCCTGCAGCTCGCGCACCATCTTGCCGGCGTGCGAGACCTTCTTGATGAGATCGTGGTTCCCGCCGGCGATCACCGTCGAGTCCTCGGCGATCATCGACTGCGCGATGACCAGTTCGCCGACCATGTCGACGAGACGGTCGAGACGATCGGTGCGAACGCGAAGGGTCTGCTCACTGGCGGCTGCAGCCGCAGCGTTGGCGGCGGCGGTCGGCGTCTGAGCGGCCGGCACAACAGGAGCGGCCGACGCGACCGGAGACAGCGCGGCGACCTTGACCACGGGCTGTTCGGCGATCACTTCGTCCTCCCCGAACGGCATCGCGGCCTGGACGCTCGCGGCGACCGGCGCACTCGCCGGCACCGCCACCGGCGCGGCGGCTGGAGCCTGCGGCTCCCCCGACGCGGCGGCCTGCAGCTCGCCGAGCAGGGCGGAATAGCCCGCCGGACGCGTGAGCAGGGCCCCCGAGGCCGCTCGTTCGGCGACCTCGAGCAGCGCCTTCAGCATGTCGGCCGCGCGCAACGAGAGATCGGCGCAGCGCTCGTCGTAGGCGATCGCGCCGTCACGGACCAGGCTCAGCAGCGACTCGGCCTCGTGGGCGAAGTCGGTGATGTCGTCCAGTCCGAGGAAGGCGGAAGTCCCCTTCACCGTGTGGAAGGCACGGAAGACGGTGTTCACCGCTTCGCTGTCGCCGGGCTCGCTCTCGAGTGCCAGCAGTGCCGCCTCGGCCTTCTCCAGATACTCGCGCCCTTCCATGACGAAGTCACGGAGGAGATCGAGATCGGCGTCGGGGTCGAGCGGCTTCGGTTCATGCGCGACCGCCACCGGAGCGGGCGCGACCGGAGCCACAGGCGCGACGGCGGCTTCGATCATCGCGGCCGGTGTCCCGATCGACTCCCGCAGCAACTCGTGGGCACGCTGCGCGCGCTCCACGCATTGTCCGACCTCGGTCAGTGCCGCTTCGGGCGTCAGGTTCTCGCCGATCAGGCACCGCTCGAGCGCCGTGCGCGCCGAGCGGATGTGGGCGAGCGCGTCACCCGCCACCTGTCCACTGTCCGCGATCACACGCAGCGCGGCGAAGATCTCGACCAACGACGATTCGTCACTCGGCTCCGCCTGCACGATCATGGTGGCCACGTCGTCCAGCGACGCGCCAGCCTGGGGGGTCTGGAGGGTCATGCCGACTGCTGGAGGAAGATGCTGTCGGCCAGCGCCTGCCGGATCTCCGCCTTCTCGACGGTCGCGCCGGGGTCGTAGGCCAGGTTCTGGGAATCAGCCGTGGAGAGGATCGGACGCGAGGTCGCGGCCGGATCGAGCGCCTTGGCGAGCCCGAGCATCCGCTTCTCCATCTCGGCGAGCATGCTCGAGGCGTAGCTCAGCTGCTGCGCCGTGATGTCCTGGAACTGGAGTCCGCCCTGGGCGAGGAAGAGCTCGTCGCGGAGCTCGTTGCGCACGTCGGCGGCCTCGGTCGAGCCGGAGCTGTCGAGGGCGTCGAGCTTGTCCACGAGCGCCACGGCGCGATCGAGCCCGTCGAGGATGCTGGTGGCGGCGACTTCGGTGGCCGAGGTGACCTCTTGGAGCTTGCTGGAGGTGTGCTGGAGGCGCTCGACGGTGGCCTGCTGCAGCGCATCGCGGCTGCTGCGGAGGTTGTTGAGCACGCCGCAGACTTCCGTATAGGCGCGCATCAGCATCTCGGGCAGTTCGGCCAGCGAGGCCTCTCCACGCCGCTGAGCAGCCTGGAAATCGGTGGGCGACGGGATGGTGGCGGCGCTCGCCGACGGGTACAACTCGGACACCAGGGACTCGGACATGGCAGACGAATAGGAATGGGTAGGTGACAGCCCTCAGGAAAGAGCATCGACCCGACTCGCCTGACCTTGAGCCGTTCGGCCCCGGAAAGCAGAACACCCCGCCGAAGGATCGGCGGGGTGCTCGGTACAGCGGTTACTTCGGAAGAAACGCCTACCAGCGATAGTGCGCGAAGGCCTTGTTGGCCTCGGCCATGCGGTGCGCGTCTTCCTTCTTCTTGACGGCATTGCCTTCGCCCTTGCTCGCGGCGATGGTCTCGGCCGCGAGCTTCTCGGCCATCGACTTCTCGTTGCGATCGCGCGAATAGCTGATCAGCCAGCGCATGGCGAGGGCGGTACGGCGCTCCGGACGGACTTCGACCGGCACCTGGTACGTGGCGCCACCGACGCGGCGGCTCTTGACCTCGACGACCGGCTTGAGGTTCGTGAGCGCCTGCTTGAAGACGTTCACGCCCGGCTGCGAGGTACGGCTCTCGACGAGGTCCATCGCGCCGTAGAAGATGCGCTCGGCGGTGGACTTCTTGCCCTGGTACATCAGGACGTTGATGAACTTGCTGACAGTCTGGCTGTCGTAGCGCGAATCCGCGAGGATCGTGCGCTTCACACTCTTTTTGCGGCGGCTCACTTCTTACCTCCGGCGGCGCCCGCCTTGGGCTTCTTGGTGCCGTACTTGGAACGGCTCTTGTTACGGCCGCTCACGCCAGAGGCGTCGAGCTTGCCGCGCACGATATGGTAGCGCACACCCGGAAGATCCTTCACACGGCCACCGCGGATGAGCACGATCGAGTGCTCCTGCAGGTTGTGCCCTTCGCCCGGGATGTAGGCGGTGACTTCGAAGCCGTTGGTCAGACGGATACGCGCGACCTTGCGGAGCGCGGAGTTCGGCTTCTTGGGGGTCGTGGTGTACACACGAGTGCACACGCCACGCTTGAACGGATTCGCCTTGAGCGCGGGCGCCTTGTCCTTGGCGGACACGGGGCGCCGGCTCTGGCGAACGAGCTGGTTGATCGTCGGCATCTTACCCTTCGGCTCACAGACACGTGAGCCTTCACGAAATGTTCGACTTCCTGATTCTACGTGGATCGCCCGACGGGCGGCACGGAACAGACTGGGAAAGATAGCCAGTCAGAAGCCGGGAATCAAGGGCTGGAAGTCGGCCCCTGACAACGACTTACAAAGCCGGTCGCGGCCCCTACGGCTTCTTGGGCGGCGCCGCCGGACCCGGCGGCTCCGCCGCCTCCGGCACCCCGCTGAAGAACTTCACCGGCTTCCGGCTGAGCTCCCGCGTCAGCACCTTCATCGTCACCGACACCGAATCCAGGTTCGCGATGATGCGCCGGATCTGCGGATCCGTGTCCTTCAGCGTCCCCGCCGCCGTGCGCGTCGCGACCCCCGCCGTCTGCACCACCCCCTGCAGCGAGTCGAGCATCTTCTTCGTCTGCGGCGTGATGGCGCGGAACTCCCGCAGCAGCGAGTCCGCGTGCCCGATCGCCGACTCGGCGCTCCGCGCCACGCGCGGCAACGACACCTGCGCCGACTCCGCCGCCACCGCCCCGTGCTCGGCCGCCCGCTTCACCACCGCCAACGTCCCCTGCAGGCTGTCCAGCAGCACCACGGTGCGCGCGAGCGCCTTCCGCACGTCGCCGCCGGCGTCCGTCACCAGCTTCTGCACCTGGTCCATCATCGCGTTCGTCGGGAGCGAGGGGAGGGTGCTCCCCACCGCCAACGGCACACCACCACCGGCGGGCGGCTCGAGCACGATCACCGGCGTCCCGATCATCACCGCCGGCGGCTGCACGCGCGCCTTCGTCCCCGAGAGCACCGGGAGCCGCGCCCCCGCCACCTCGTCCACGAGGAAGCGCAATCGGAAGAGGATGTGCCCATCGGGGGTCGCGCGCGGCGTGATCCCGACCACACGCCCCACCGTGTAGCCCTGCAACTGCACCGGCGCCTGCAACCCGATCCCCTCGATCCGGTCGAACTCGGCGAAGTATTCGTCCCCCTTCACGACCTGCGAGCGGCGTAGCCACATCGTGGACCACGCCGCGATCCCGACGGCGGCGACGACGATGAGTCCGGCGCGAAGGTCGGCTGGTTCCCACTTCATGCTGAGGCCTCCACGGCGGCTCGGCGTAGTCCCGCAGAATCCCACAGATACAGATCATCGGCGACATCGTACAGCATCTCGTCGCGACGGAACGAGGTGATGATGGCGGTCGGCGCGAGCGCGCGACAGATGCGCCACACATCGCCCGCCGCGCGCGAACGCACCGAGGCGAGCGGGTTCTCGAGCACGAGCAGCCGCGGGTTCCCCACGAGGGCCCGGCCGATCGCGCCGAGTTGACGCACGTCCTCCGGGACATCGGCGGGGCGTCGGTTCGCATACTCGCTGATCCCGAGTTCGGCGAACACCTCGGTCGCATGCTCGCGCGGCAGCGAGATCCCCTTCGACCCGCGGAACACCGCCGGCACGATCAGGTTGTCGATCAATGTCAGGTTGCTCAGGAGCCCCGGCGGATCGAGCAGCACGCCCATGTCGGAGAGCAGGAGTCGACGTTCGTTCCGCGAGACGCGCCCGATCGGACGCCCCAGCACCACCACCTCTCCCGCCACGATGTCGATCGAGCCGGTGAGCACCCGCGCCAGACGGTGCGATCGCTCGGGGGTCGTGCGGATCACCGTCCACGTCCCCTTGGGGACGTTCAACGTGATGGGGTCGGTCCACTCGGTGCTCGTCGCTTCCGGGAGCACGTCGGTCATGGAGAGGATCGCGCTCATGCGAGCACCCGGATGGTGATCATCAACGCGGAGACGCCGATCACGACCACCGACGACCACATCATGGCACGGCTGACGGCGCGCGGGACCTCGGTCGCGGTGCGGCGCGCGATGAGTCCGGAGACGCACGAGGCCGCCGCGATCCCGGCACCGTTCAGGAGCCCGCGACCGATCGCCTCGTAGACGTCGCTCACCGAGAGGGCCAACCGCACCGACTCCACGTAGTCGTCGGTGGACATCTGCTGCAGCATCTGCACGGTGAACAGCCCGCCGAGCATCGTCGCGACGTCGAAGACGAGGGTGAGCGCCATCGTCGCCACGGCCACGCCGACCACGCGCGGGAGCACATAGTACTGCAGGATGTCCACCCCGAGGGCGTCGAGCGCATCGGCTTCGCCGAGGGCGCGGGCGCTGGCGAGCTCGGCGGCGATCGCCGTTCCCGTGCGCCCGGCGACGATCAGCGCCGTGAGCGCCGGCGCTATCTCGCGCACACCAGCCGCCACGACGATGCGTCCCACGGTGTCCGAGAGCCCGAAGCGCACCGCCTGTGCATTGGCCTCACCGATGATGATCGCGCCGCAGAGCAGCGCGAGGATCGACACCAGCGAGAGCGCATCCCAGGCCGTGAACTGGATCTGACGCGCGAACGCGCCCCACCACTGGCCGAGTGCGGCGCGCGGCAGGGAGATCCCGGCCCGCACGATGGCGCCCGAGAGCTTGACCGCGCCGAGTCCGGCAGCGCTCGCATTCCGCGCGCGCCGCCCGATCCCGCCGACGAAGTCAACGACGAACATGCGGTCCGATCAAATGAGCGTCTCCTTGGAGACGCGGTCGGCGCCGACGCGCCGCAGCACCGCCTCGGCGCGACACACCGCCTGCGCACTCACCGTCACCTTCCCCTGCAACGGCGCACCGAGGAGCGTCCGCGCCGGGAAGGGCGCAGTGAAGAACTCGGCGAGCACCGTGTCGAACACGGCGAGGTCGGCAGGGTCGCGGAGCGCCACCGTCAGCGTGAGGACGTCGTCGAGCACCGTGCCCACCGTCGAGAGCGCCGTGCGCAGCCGTTGGATCGCGCGGCGGCACTCCACGTCGAACGCGGACCCGTCGGGCTCGTCGGTCGAGAGGCCCGAGATCGACGACACCCAGCACATGCCGGCGTACATGACGACGGTGCTGGCGTTGCCTTGGACGGGGACGGACTCCTGCGCGCGCGGGCTCGGGGCCCAGTGGCGACTGCTCATGCCTTCGACGGGGGGTTCGGGACGCGGGTGATCGTGAGAATCGTAAAGTGCGCCCTCGGAGACCTCACCCGCAAGCAGTCCCTACAGATCGACCACCGCGTGCATCGGCAGCGCATCGCGGGCCCGGACCGCCGCCTCGAACTCGCCCAAGAGATGGGACACGGAATTGGCGTAGTAGCTGATCAATTCCCGCCCCTTGGGAAGGATCAGGAAGCCCTCCCCCGTCCGCGCGATCACCCGGCGCATGCGCAGCAGCGTATAGGCGCGCTCGAGGAGCTCGGACGGGGCATCGTCGCAGTCCACCAGCTGTCGACCATCGTGGCGGAGCGACTCGCGGATCTCCTCGATCCGGTCCAGCAGGGCGCTCCGGGTCACGAAGTCGGCGTCGAAGGTCTGGAGCGCCGCTGCCACGAGGGGGACGGGGGTCACCGGGATGATCTCCCCGATGCGCCGCATCGCGTCCTCGGCCAGTTCCTGGATCTGCCCCAGCCGCTGCGCCCGGTCGAGCCCGAAGAGGGGCTCCCCGCGGGCCGCCAGACGCTCGAACCAGGGGGCCAGGGGCACCGGCTCCCCAACCACCACCGCCGCGGTCCCATAGCGCTTCCAGCGGCGGCTCACGAGCCGCCAGCTGTTCCAGCCGGCGTAACTCACCACCTCGGAGAGCTGCGTCAGGCGGCCGGGGCGGCTCCCCCCCTCGCTGGCCCGCAGCTCCCGCAGCAACGACCGGTCCTCGAGCACCCGATCGAAGTTGATGGCCACCGGCACCAGGTACATCCGCTCCACGAACCCCGGTTCGCGGGCCACGCCGAGGGCGTAGTCGAGCAGGCCGATCTTGGGGGAGCGGAGCTTCCCGTCGCGGGTGAGCCCTCCTTCGGGGAAGATCCCCTGCGTCACGCCGTTGCGCGTGATGAGCTGCACATAGCGCTCGAGCACGGTGTGATACAGCGGCTCGCGGTACCGACGCCGGATGAAGTACGACCCGAAGCTCTTGAACAGATACTCCAGCGGGAAGACGCGCGCCCACTCCCCCACCGCGTAGGAGATCGCCACCTGCCCCGCGAGCGCGTAGCTCGCCAGCACGTAGTCGGCGTTCGAGCGGTGGTTCATCACGTAGATCACGATGCTCTCGCGCGGCAGCCGGTCGAAGGCGCTCGCCCGCACATGCTTCACCTCGATCTTGTAGAAGAGGTTCAGCAGGATCCGCGACGCGTTGTACCCGTACTGGTAGTACGCGAGCAGATTGAAGACCGGGACGATCTCGTTGATGTACGACTGCACCCGGCGCCACACGAGCGCCGAGGCCATGCCGTGCTCATCGGCATGGGCGCGCACGGCGGTGGCGACGGCTTCGTCGCCGAGCAGGGCCTCGGTGATGTACGTCTTGTTGGTGAGCTTGAATCGGTCGATCCGTGCCCGGAAGCGACGCACCGCGCGCAACGCGGCCCGTCGGGTGAAGCGTCGCCACACGAAGATCCCGAGCACCGCGAACAGTGCGACGGTGGAGAGGGCGGCCAGCGCCTTGGCGGTGGGCATCAGCGATGCGCCATCAACGGTCGTGCCCGTGCATGCGGTGCGCGTTCCTCAATGACGCAACATCACCACGGCGGCGAACCCTCCCGCCGCACTCCCCGAGCCGCTGTTCCGCGCGGCGGCGCTCCCGCCGATGTTCAACCGCGATCCGCGCGAACTCCCGGTGCCGATCGACATCGCGCGCATGCTCGCGCCACCGCTGCACGTCTCGCGATCCGCGGTCGGGAGGCTGGCGACGGGCAGGATCTCCAGCGTCTCCACCTCGTCCGCGATCAGCCCTTCCACCCCTCGGCCCGTGAACACCTGGCCGTCGGACACCAGGCAGACGATATCGCTGTTGGAGATGCCGCCGAAGTTCGGCAGCAGCTGCAGCGCGTCCTCGAGCCGGATGCCGAGGGCCCGGTCGGCGAGCATCTCGCGCGTCGCGAATCGTGACTTGACGACGTTCGACGTCCGCCGGCGGAAGCCGAACTCCCAGAGCGACTGCACCACCCGGTTCGACAGACGGCTCATCGCCGCCATCGCCGCCGAGTCGAGTCCGCTCGGCAGCGGCGTGAGCCAGATGACGATCTTCTGCCCACCCTTGGGCGGGACGGTGAAGCTCAGGATGCGCGGGCGATACCCGAACTTCTTGACCTCCACCATGTCCGCGCCGGGCTGGATGGGGTCGAAGAAGAACTGTCCCTTCTCGTTCGTCTTGGTGGTGGCCTTGTGCACGATCGTCGACACGTCCGCGCCGGCGACGATGTCGTACGCCGTGTCGCCCACCACGCCGAAGAGCGCGGTCTGCTCGACCTCGGTCCGCACCGCGTCGAGCTGCTGCGGGGTCGGCTCCATGGTCACGGTAAGGATGTTCTCCCCCGGTACCAGCTGCGCCTCGAGCAGCATCGGCGCGAGCCCGATGCGGCGGAGCGAGATGAACGCACTCCCCGACTGCAGGCCGTCCACCCGGAACTTGCCGCGCGCGTCGGTGGTGGCGCGGCGACGCGAGCCGGTCACGTCCACCCCCACATTGGGGAGCGGCTGACCATTCAGATCGGTGACCGTTCCGGTGAGGATGGCCGGTTCCCGACGCACCTGCGCCGCGAGCGACGCCGGAGCGACGACCGCGACGCCGAACACGAGCAGGATCCCTACGAGCGCACGTCGCACCATCCCCTCCCGTCGGTGATTCAGCCCTCTACCCGAGCGAGCGCATCCCAGTTCCGCTTCTCGTCCGTGACGCGATGCAGGATCCAATAGCTCAGGATCACCATCGCGAGCAGGGTGAGGATGGCGAAGGCCTGTCCGGTGAGCTCGTGCGCGCCACCGCGTTCCACCACGAGATACGTCGTGAGTCCCCAGAGCAGCGGCCCGGTGACGGCGGAGAACCGCCCGACCATCCCGTACAGTCCGTAGAACTCCCCGATGCGGTCCGGCGGCGTCAACCGCAGCATGTACGGACGGTCCGCCGACCAGATCCCGCCGAGCGCCACGCCGGCCATCCCCGCCACGACGTACAGCACCCAGAGCTTCAACTGGAAGAGCCCGATGGCGGCCGCGATCGAGAAGGTCACCATCCACATCGCGAGCACGATGTTCAGCGTGCGCTTGGGCCCGATCTTGTCCACGATCCAGCCCCAGGCGAACCCGCCGATCACGGCGCAGGTGATCGCCGAGAGCATGATGAACTTGGCCTGCCCTTCCCCCTGCTCCTGCGTGAGCCCGGTCGCCACGGCGACGTTCACCGTGTAGAGCGACATGTACGAGATCACGGTGTTGATCGAATCGGTATAGAACACGCGCCCGAGCAGGAAGCGCAGCAGTCCGGGATACCGCTGTCCGTTCTTGAGCGTGTGCAGCGTCTGCTGCGTGGACTCACGGATCATCTGCAGTCCGAAGATCGGCCGCGGATTCGGGTTCCCCCGCTCGTGCACGAACAGGAAGCAGGGGATCGCGAAGAGCAGGAAGGCCGCCGCGATCAGCCCGAAGAGCAACGGCTTGTCCTTGGAGCCGAAGTAGATGCCGATCCCGACCGCGAGATACGAGCCCAGGTATCCGACCCCGACGCCGATCCCGCCGATCCGTCCGCGGTTCTCCTCGGTCGTCACCTCGGGCAGCAGGGCGTCGTAGAACTGCAACCCGGCCTGGTAGGCCGCGTTCGCGATCACGAAGAGGATCGCCGAGAACATGTAGGGGCCGCGTGCGATCATCGCCGTGGCCGCGCAACAGATCAGCGTGCTCCAGATCAGGAAGGGCATCCGGCGCCGCGCCCGGTCGGTCATGGCGCCGAGCAGCGGGGAGATGATGAAGATCAGCCCCATCGAGATGGCGGTGATCACGCCGTACACCGAATCGGCGCGCTGCGCCCCGACCTCCTCGCGCACGTAGAGCGAGAAGTAGAGCGACACCACTCCCATCGAGAAGATGGTGTTGGCCAGATCGTACAGGATCCAGCTCACCACGGAGCGGCGGGGGATCACGTGCGGGGTCTCGGTCATCCGCAAGAATCTGCATCCCGGGCGGCGGTCCCGAAAGGCGAAGCGGCGTGCTACCGAGGGAGCACGCCGCGTCGTGGCCAGCTTG
>CAZAGK010000102.1:0-10800 GCA_964484775.1 uncultured Gemmatimonas sp.
GGAATGTATCGCTGGAAGCTGCGGGGCGGACGCGGGGCGGACGCCTTCACGGCCGTCTGGGGCTCGGTCTTCGACTGGATGACGGGCGATGCCACCGACCTGCGCGCGGCCCGCCCAGCGACCCCCTGGGTGCGCGCCGGCGAGCCCGTGCGCTGGCGCCGCGGGACGCCGACGGACACCGTCGCGACGGTCGTGGTGAAGGGGCGTGGCACCGCTGCGGCACGCGGCGACACGCTGACGCTCCACTTCGCCGGCGCCACCGGGATCGCCGAGACGGCGCCGCTCGCCGCAGGGGTCTACGACCTCCGGAGCGGCTCCGGCGACGGCCTGCTGGTGGTGAACGCTTCCGCCGAGTGGCTCCCGCGGAAGCCGAACGTCGCGGCGGGGGCGATCGGCGGTGGCGCGCCGTCGGATCGGGCGCCCAAGTCCCGCACCGCCTGGTGGCTCTATGCCATTCTGCTCGGCGCCCTCTGCGGCGAATGGGTACTGCGGCGCAAGATCGGGCTACGCTAGGGCGCGACGCGGCACCAGATTTCAGGCATGGCACTCTTCCGTCGCTCCGCTCCGGGGCTGGCACCAAAGAAATCGCTCTGGC
Source organism: uncultured Gemmatimonas sp. (assembly GCA_964484775.1). Classification (GTDB taxonomy): domain Bacteria; phylum Gemmatimonadota; class Gemmatimonadetes; order Gemmatimonadales; family Gemmatimonadaceae; genus Fen-1231. The sequence goes on from CAZAGK010000102.1 coordinate 596, forward strand.
AGCGCATCAAGGACGTCGCCCTCACCGACGTCGCCGTCCTGGCGCGTGGCGGGGTCGACGCCGGCTCGCTCGAGAAGCTCGAGACGTTGCTGCTGGAGTCCGACTTCGGCGTCCCCGTCACGCTGCGCCTCGTGGCCGAGATCGAGCGCCGTGCAGCGAAGGGCGAGGTGAAGAGCGGCGACGACTTCGCGAACGCCTTGCGTGATGGTGTGAGCGCCGCGCTCCGTGCCGGCAACAGCGATCCCACGCTGCACTACGCCGCCGAAGGACCAACAGTGATCCTCGTGCTCGGCGTGAACGGCGCAGGGAAGACGACCTTCATCGGGAAGCTCGCCTCGCGTCTGCAGAAGGACGGAAAGAAGGTGCTCGTCGCGGCGGGGGACACCTTCCGGGCTGGAGCGATCGATCAGTTGCGGGTGTGGGCCGAGCGCACCGGGGCCGAGTTCGTCGCGGGAACGCCCGGCGGCGATCCGGCCGCAGTGGCGTACAATGCGATCGAGGCGGGGATCACCCGTCGATGCGACGTGCTGCTGATCGACACCGCAGGACGCCTGCACACGAGCGACGGGCTGATGGAAGAGCTGCGCAAGGTGGCGCGCGTCATCACCAAGCGGCTTCCCGGCGCGCCGCATGAGGCCCTGCTCGTGCTCGACGGGACGATCGGCCAGAACGCCGTCGCGCAGGCGCGGGTGTTCAGCGCGTCGGTACCGCTCACGGGCGTCGTCGTCACGAAGCTCGACGGCACTGCGAAGGGCGGGGTGGTCGTCGCCGTGCACGAGGCGCTCGATGTGCCGGTGAAGTTCGTGGGAACGGGCGAGGCGGTGGGAGATCTCGCGCCCTTCGATCCCGACCGATTCGCCGCGGAGTTGCTGCAGGAGTGAGGCGTCCCCAGGTGGCGCGCGTCGCGCAGAAGACGCTCGATACCAACGTGACGTATCTGACGGGGGTGGGCCCGGCGCGGGCCGACGCCCTCCGCAAACTCGGGATCTTCACCGCCCGCGAACTCTTTCTCCACATCCCGCATCGCTACGAGGACGCCAGCACCGTGGCGCCCATCGCGAAGCTGCGCATCGGCGATGACGCGACGATCATCGGCACGGTGGTCTCGAAGGGCGTGCTCCCCACGCGGAAGGGGCTGCGCGTCTTCCAGGCGGTGCTGCAGGACGCGAGCGGGCTGATCGAAGCCTCGTGGCCCGGTCAGCCTTTCCTCGACCGCACCATCAAGAAGGGGGACATGCTCCTGGTGACGGGGCCCGTCCGCTTCTTCCACGGACGACAGCTCGTGCCGCGCGAGTTCGTGAACCTCGGCACCGACGAGACGGCGATGTCCGGCGGGCGCGTGCTCTCGGTGTATCCCGCCACCGAAGGACTCTCGTTCAAGGTCATCCGGCAGCTGATCGACAAGCACCTCGACACGTATCTGCCGCTCTACGTGGAGCATCTCCCGGACTGGCTCCTGCAGTCGGCCGGCGTGCCGTCGCTCCCCGAGGCGCTGCGGATGGTGCATCGCCCGACGTCGATCGACGAAGCGCAGCGGGGACGCGCGCGCCTCGCCTTCGAGGAGTTGCTCTCGGTGCACCTCTTGCAGGCGCGTGCCAAGTCGCTGTCCCGCGAGCAGCGACGGGGAACGGCGATGACGAATCGACGCGATCTGACCTCGCGGCTCAAGCAGTCGTTGCCTTTCGAACTCACCGGCGCCCAGGTGCGCGCGGTGCGCGAGATCGTCGCCGACATGTGCAGCGACCGTCGCATGCATCGCTTGCTGCAAGGCGATGTCGGGAGCGGCAAGACGGTGGTGGCCCTCTTCGCCGCGATGCTCGCCATCGAGAACGGCTTCCAGGCGGCGATCATGGCGCCGACGGAGCTGCTCGCGGAGCAGCACGCGCGCACCTTCGAGAAGCTGCTCGCGCCGTTGGGGATCCTCCCGGTGCTCATCACCGGGTCACTGGGCGCCAAGGCCCGCCGAGCGGCCGCGACACGACTCGCCAGCGAGGAGCCTGTCCTCGTGGTGGGTACGCATGCCCTGGTGCAGGAGTCCACGGAGTTCGCGAAGCTCGGGCTCGCGGTGGTGGACGAGCAACATCGATTCGGCGTCGAGCAGCGGAACGCGCTCGGGAAGAAGGGGGCGCGCCCGGACACCCTGTTGATGTCGGCCACGCCGATCCCGCGGTCGCTCGCGCTCACGCTCTATGGCGATCTCGACGTGAGCATCCTCGATGAGCGCCCGCCGGGACGCCAGCCCGTCACCACCGCGCGTCGCTCGGAGAAGGCGCGCGAGAAGGTGCTCAGCTTCGTTGAGGCGCAGATCGCCCTCGGACGCCAAGCGTACATCGTGCTCCCGTTGATCGACGAGAGCGAGAAGGTGGAGCTGCGCGCCGCCACGCAGGCCTTCGAGGAGCTCCGTGCCGGGCACTTCGCGCATCGCCGGCTCGCCCTGCTGCACGGGCGTCAGCCGGCGGAGGAGAAGGATGCCACCATGCGCGCCTTCCGCGACGGAGCGATCGACGTGCTCGTCTCCACCACCGTCATCGAGGTCGGGATCGACGTCGCCAACGCGACCGTGATGCTGATCGAACACCCCGAGCGCTTCGGGCTCTCGCAGCTGCATCAGCTCCGTGGTCGCGTGGGACGCGGGGCCGAGGAGTCGTTCTGCATCCTGCTCGGCGACGTCTCACCGGAGGCCGCCGAGCGGCTCGACATCTTCGTCGGGACCGAGGACGGCTTCGAGATCGCGCGCGAGGATCTCCGCCTGCGCGGGATGGGAGATCTCTTCGGCGAGCGGCAGCATGGCGAGGCGATGTTCAAGGTCGCCGACCCGCTGGTGGACGTGGAACTGAGCGAGATCGCGCGTCAGGGCGCCGCCGCGCTGCTCGAGAAGGACCCTGACCTCTCCAAGCCGGAGCACAAGGCGCTCAACACCGTGCTCAAGAAGAGCTACTCCAAGGCGCTCGAGCTCTTCCGGGTCGGCTAGCGCACGCCGCTGGGCCGATCGCGATGACTCACGGCGTGATGTTCGGGACGAAGGCCATACCGTCCGGCTCACGCCCCGCAGTGAGGGTCCGCGTGACGCGGCGGCTCGCGAGATCCACCTCGGCGATCTGGTCCATGGCGGCGAGCGCGATCCAGACGCGCTGACCATCGGGGGCGACGAGGATCCCCAGCGGGACCGACGAGCGCCCCAACCGTTCGAGCATCGTCGGCTTGGCCTTCAGTGAGTCGTAGGGGAAGACGATCGAGTCCACCAGCGCGTGCGAGCGGCTGTCGTACAGATAGACCGAGCTCGACTTGGCGTTCGAGACGAGGACGCGGCGCCCGTCGCGGGTGAAGTGCAGGCGGTTCGGATAGTCCCCCGTCTTCACTGCGGCGATGGAGTCGAGCGACGTGGCGTCGAAGACGGTCAGATAGTTGAGCTGGCCGTCGGCGACCCAGAACTCCTTGCCGTCGCGCGTGACGTCGCTCGCCTCGGGGCGGGCCCCGGTCTTCACGGTGCGTGTGACCGTCCCCGAGGTGAGGTCGATCCGGGTGACACTCCCCGATGCGACATTCGCCGTCCAGAGGAACTTGCCGTCGGCAGAGAGGGTGAGGAGGTGCCCCGCCTGTCCGGTCTTGATCGCCCGTTCGATCTTCCCCGCGGCCACATCGACGATCACCACGGCCTGCGCGAGTTCGCTCGTCACCACCACGCGCTTGCCATCGGGGAGCCAGCTGATGCCGTGCGGACGGCGGTACTCGCCAAGCTCGATGGTGGCGATGGCCGTGCGGGAGCGCAGATCGAGGACGGTGAGCGAGTGCCCCGGGCCCTGGGCACCGCCATAGTTCGCGGCGACCGCCATCCGGCCGTCGGGCGAGACGGACACTTCGTGGGGCCCGTCGCCCACCGGGAAGGAGGCGATCGTGCGCCCGTCCGCCAGAGAGAGCAGGGAGGCGGTGGCCTCCCCCTTGTTCAGCACGAGGAGCCCGGGTTGCGGGGCACCGGCGGCCCGCTGCCCCTGCAAGGTCGCGACCGGTAGCGCGGCCGCCAGCAGGAGGCCGGCGAGCAGGTGGCCCCCGAGCCGTCGGCTCGTGGAGGCCGGAGGGATCGCAACAGCACGGGAACGACGGGGCATCGCGGAACTCCGGTTCGGGTCGTCCCAAACTTATCTCCGGGGTCGCCCCGACGCCCCCTATGGGCTTCGCCCCTCTCGTGAACCGCTTAGATTCCTGAGGTTCCCCCTCGAAGATCCCTTAGCCCGTGGTCTCCTTCATGCGCAAAGTGTTCGCTCTCGCTGGCGTCTCCGTTGCGGCCGTGGCGCTCGTCGCCGTCGTCGCGGGCTCCGTCGTCCGTCCCGCGGTCGCCGCTCAGGGCGCCGCCATGTCGTCGACGCGCGCCGTCCCCTGCGACGCCGACAACGCGAATCTGACCCTCCCGGCGGGCTTCTGCGCCACGCTCTTCGCCTCGAACATGAGCGCGCCGCGCCATCTGGCCGTCGCGTCGAACGGGGACGTGTTCGTGATCGGCAACAACGTGCGTGCCAGCGCCGAGTCGGGGGGCGGGATGCAGGGCTCCGGCCTCTATCTGCTCCGCGACGCGAACAAGGACGGCAAGGCCGAGCTCGTCAAGAAGCTCGCCACGGGGAGCGGCTCCGGGATCGCGCTGACCAACGGCTACATCTATCACTCGGCGGCGCGCACCATCGTCCGCGAGAAGTACACCGTGGGCGACACGGTCGTCGGACCGACGGAAGTCGTGATCGAGGGACTCAACGTCGGCGGACACACCGCCAACAACTTCGTGATCGTCGACGGCACGCTCTATCTGAACATCGGCTCGGGGACGAACTCCTGTCAGGAGAAGGAGCGCACCGCCGGTTCGAAGGGCGTCGATCCGTGCGTGGAGCTCGAGACCCGCGCCGGGATCTGGAGCTACGACGCCAACAAGCTCGGGCAGAAGGTCACCGATGGCGTGCGCTTCGCCACCGGGATCCGCAACGCGGTCTCGCTGACCGTGAACCCCAAGGACAAGACACTCTGGGCGACGATGCATGGCCGCGACGGACTGCAGGCCCCGCCGGTGGGGCAGTGGACCTTCTCCAACGAGTACGGCTCGGAGAATCCCGGTGAGCAGGTCAACCACATCGTGAAGGGCGCGGACTTCGCCTGGCCATACTGCTACTTCTCCAATGAGGAGAAGAAGTACGTCACCGCGCCGGAGTACGGCGGCGACGGCAAGCAGTCGTCGCGCTGCGGCGGCAAGTCGCAGCCGGCCTACGTCTTCCCCGGGCACTGGGCGCCGAACGACATGATGTTCTACACGGGGAGCGTCTTCCCGGCCAGCTACAAGAACGGCGCCTTCATCGCCTTCCACGGCTCGTGGAACCGCGCCCCGCTCCCACAGCAGGGGTTCCGCGTGGTCTTCCTCCCGCTCAACGGCGAGAAGGGCACCGCGCATCAGGACTTCGCCACCGATTTCAGCAACAACGGCGGCCCGGGCAAGGACGGCAAGGTGCATCGCCCCACCGGCCTCGCGCAGGGCACCGACGGTTCGCTCTATATCGCCGACGATGTCGGCGGCCTCATCTACAAGGTCAGCTACAAGGGGAAGTGATGTCCGCATCGGCTCGCATCAACGAACTCGGCGCCCACGCGGGCGCGACCGTCACCGTCCGTGGATGGGTGACCCACCTGCGCTCGTCGGGGAAGGTGGCCTTCATCGTCCTCCGCGACGGCACCGGCATCCTGCAGACGGTGCTGGTCAAGAACCAGGTGCCACCCGAGGTGTGGGAGCGCTTCGCCGAACTCACGCAGGAGACCTGTCTCGCCGTCACCGGTGAGGTGAAGGCCGATGCGCGCGCGCCCGGCGGCTACGAACTCGGCCTCGCGAACGTCGAGATCATCGGCACCAGCCCGCTCGACTATCCGATCCAGCCCAAGGAGCACGGTGTCGATTTCCTCCTCGACAACCGGCACTTCTGGCTGCGTACGCCGCGTCAGGTGGCGATCATGCGCATCCGCAACGAGATCGAGATGGCGATCCACGATTTCTTCTATCAGCGCGGCTTCCTGCGCGTGGACACGCCGATCCTCACCGCCGCCATCGGCGAGCGCAGCGGGCTCTTCTCGACCGAGTACTTCGAGGAGGGGAACGCCTATCTCGCGCAGACGGGGCAGCTCTACGGTGAGGCCGCCGCGGCCGCCTTCGGCAAGATCTACACCTTCGGCCCGACCTTCCGCGCCGAGAAGAGCAAGACGCGTCGTCACCTCACCGAATTCTGGATGATCGAACCCGAGGTGGCCTTCGCCGACACGCACGACAACATGCGCCTCCAGGAGGACTTCGTCTCCTTCCTGGTGCAGCGCGTGGTGGAGCGCCGCAAGGACGAACTCAAGGAACTCGAGCGCGACATCACCAAGCTCGAGAACATCTCGGCGCCCTTCCCGCGCATCGACTACACCGATGCCGTCGCGACGCTCCAGAAGAAGGGGAGCAGCGTGCAGTGGGGGGATGACCTTGGCGCCGAGGACGAAGCGCTGCTCGTGGAGGACTACGACCGTCCGATCTTCATCATGAACTACCCCAAGGAGGCCAAGGCCTTCTACATGAAGGAGAATCCGGCCGATCCGCGCACCGTCCTCTGCGACGACTGCCTTGCGCCGGAAGGATACGGCGAGATCATCGGCGGCTCGCAGCGCGAGGACGACTACGAGAAGATCCTCCACCGCATCCGCGAGGAGAAGCTTCCCGAGGAGGCGTACGACTGGTACCTCGCGCTCCGCAAGTACGGCACCTTCCCGCACTCGGGATTCGGGCTCGGTCTCGAGCGCACGGTGGCCTGGATCTGCGGCACGCCGCACATCCGGGAGTGCATCCCGTTCCCGCGCATGATGCACCGGTTGCGGCCGTAACGCGCCTCACGCAGCGGAGTACGTCGGCGGGGCCGTCCCAGGATGGGACGGCCCCGCGTGTCTTCCGCCCTGCACGACGCTCAGACGCCGAACGAGTCGCGCAGCACCTGCATCCAGTCGTACGACACGTCGTAGCCCTGCAGCACCCAGATCGCGCGGAAGCAGAGGTTCATCGAGAGTTGCAACCACGCCGCGATCAGCACGCATTTCAGCACGGCGCCGACCGACCGTGCGCCGAAGAAGGCCATGATGTGCCAGAGCGCCACGAGTCCCGCGATCCAGCCGAACAGCCATCGCACCCGGTCGTGGTGCTCCGGCAGGAGCCACCGGAAGGGGAAGCCGAGCAGGTCCACGAAGGTGAGGAACCCGAGGCAGAGGATCCAGAACGCGGCGACCTCGGCGAGCGTGTACTTGGCGCGGTACCAGGGCCAGGTCGTCGCGGTCAGCAGCGGGATGCCGAGCAGGTATTTGTATTTGTCCACCTGAAGGATCACCGACTCGGCGCGCAGCCTGTTGAGGAAGCGGTCCGCCGCGAGATCGGGCGCCGGGATGAGCGCGCGCAGTTCGGCCGTGCGCAGCGCGATGCGGTGTCGCAGCAGCCAGGCGTCGAGCAATACGAACGCACCCTCGGCGAGCAACAGGAAGAACACCGCGTTCACGTAGCGCTTGCGGCGCCCGTCGAGGTAGTCCTGATAGGTCGTGCCGGGGCGTAGCGCGAGATCGCGCAGCAAGCGGAGCACGCCGTGGTCCACGTCGACCACCGCCCGGAAGAAATCGCCCAGCAGCTCCGCGAGGTCGAGACGCCCCTTCACCCGCTTCTGTCCGCACCCGGCGCAGAAGCGGTCCACCGTCGCCGACCCGCAGTTGGGGCAGGGGACGCCGATCGTCATTCGCTCGCCTTCACCTCGTCCCAGATCCTGTCGAGCTCGTCGAGCCCCGCACTCTTCACATCGATCCCGCGCTCGGCGGCGATCCGCTCGATCGCCTCGAAGCGGCGCTGGAACTTGGCGTTCGCCTTGTCGAGTGCGAGGGCGGGGTGGGTGCCGGCCTTCCGGCAGAGGTTCACCACCGCGAAGAGCAGATCGCCGAGCTCCCCCTCGAGCTGTTCGTGCCGGGGATCGCCGCTCGGCACACCGTGCGTGTCGAAATGCGCGCCATGCTCGGTGATCACCTCCTCGACCTCCGCGAGCTCCTCGCGAACCTTGTCGATGGGACCGCGCACATCGGGCCAGTCGAAGCCCACACCGGCCGCCCGCTCCTGCAGGCGATGCGCCCGGTGAAGCGACGGGAGCCCCGCGGGGAGCCCATCGGCGAGCGATCGCCGTGTCTTGGACTTCATCTGCTCCCACGGCTCGCGCGCCGGGGCATCGCCGTAGAGCCACGGATGGCGCTTCACCATCTTGTGCACGAGGGAGCCGGCGACGTCCTGGATGTCGAAGGCCCCGCGCTCCTCGGCGATGATCGCATGGAAGAGCACCTGCAGGAGCACGTCGCCGAGTTCGCTCTTCATCTCGGCGTCGTTGCCGGCGCGGATGGCGTCGTCGAGTTCGTGCGCCTCCTCGTTCATGTAGGGGCGGAGCGAGTCGTGCGTCTGCGCGCGGTCCCAGGCGTCACGGGTGCGCAGGTCGCGCATGATCGCGAGGGCGTCGTCGAGCGATTTCTTGGGCTGGTCGTCTTGCATGGGCATCGAGCGCTCCCTAGCTTCCGAGGTCTGGGAATGACCGTGCAATCTATAGAGTCCTCTCGCTCGCGCGCCTGGGTCGATGTCGATCTGAGCGCGCTGCGTCGCAATGGGGAGGCGCTGGCCCGCCAGTCCGGGGTGCCCCTCCTCCCCATGATCAAGGCCGATGCCTACGGTTTGGGCGCGGTCGCGGTGGCGCGCGCCCTCGAGCCGCTCGAGCTGGCCGGATTCGGGGTCGCGACGGTCGGCGAAGGGGAGGAACTGCGCGCTGCCGGCGTGACGCGTCCTATCCTGGTCTTCTCGCCCCTGACGACGTCCGACCTCGCCACCGCCCACCGTGCGGGGCTCACCCCCACGCTCGGGAGCACCACGGCGATCGCCACGTGGCGGGAGCTCGGAGGCGGCGCCTGGCACCTCGCGATCGACACCGGGATGCACCGCGCCGGGGTGCGCTGGGACGCGGTCGCCGAACTGGCCGAGCCGTTGCGGGCCGCCCCGCCGGGCGGCGCCTTCACGCATTTCCATTCCTCCGAGCTCGACGATGGCTCGATGGAGCTCCAGGAGCAGCGCTTCCGTGATGCGCTGGCCGCGCTCCCGACTCGTCCCGCCCTCCTGCACGCCGACAACAGCGCCGCGATCGTCCGCCGATCGCCGTGTGCGTGGCACTTCGTACGTCCCGGGGTGTTCCTGTACGGGGTGGGATCGGGGGCGGCGCTGCAGCCGGAGCCCGTGGCGCATCTCCGCGCGCGGATCGTGGAGCTCCGGACGGTCCTGGCCGGGGAGACGGTCGGCTACGACGCCACGTGGACGGCGGCTCGCCGCTCGACGATCGCCACGGTCCCCGTGGGCTATGCCGACGGCTACCGCCGATCACTCGGCAACGTGGGACGTGCGCTGCTGCACGGGGCCGAGGTGCCCGTCGTCGGCAACGTGACGATGGACATGACGATGCTGGATGTGACCGACGTCCCCTGCGCCGTGGACGATGTCGTCACGCTGATGGGACGCGACGGCGCGGCAACGATCACGGCGGAGCAGGTGGGGAGCGCCTGCGGGCTCAGCCCGTATGAGATCCTCACCGGTCTCCGCCAACGACTACCGAGGCTTTATGGCTGACCTGAGCACGCGTCGTGCCGCGATCATCGTCCTCGACGGCGTCGGGATCGGCGCGGCGCATGATGCCGCCGCCTACGGCGATGTGGGGAGCGACACGCTGGGGAACACGGCGCGCGCCGTCGGCGGGTTGCAGTTGCCCAACCTCGAGGCGGCCGGACTCGGCCGCATCCGCCCGTTGCAGGGGATGCGCGCCGTCGTGCAGCCCACAATGGCCTTCGGCGCGCTCCAGCCCCAGTCGAAGGGGAAGGACAGCACCACCGGGCACTGGGAGCTGGCGGGGGTCCATCTGGCGCAGCCTTTCCCGACGTATCCGCACGGTTTCCCGCCCGAGGTGATCGCCGAGTTCGCGGCGCGCACCGGGCGCGAGGTGATCTGCAACGAGGTCGGCAGTGGCACCGAGATGCTCGACCGCTGGGGCGACGAGCACGCACGCACCGGCGCGTGGATCGTCTATACGTCCGCCGATTCGGTGTTCCAGATCGCGGCGCACGAGGACATGTCGCACCGCCGGACGTTCCGCAAGTTT